>NZ_JBXYJH010000007.1:0-118234 GCF_057396215.1 Psychrobacter sp. CX18
AAATGTGATGCTGACCATTTCAATAATCTGCTCATCATTAAACATGCCACTGCTTTTCAAAAACCCTAACACGGGGTCACATGCCTTAGCATAGACAGAATACAGAATACATAAAGGTGGTACTTCGGCATTCAGCTTGCCTTCTGCTTGTGCTTGTTCAATCCACCCCCCAAGATCATCTGACATGGTTACTAGCATATCCATATAACTTTCGTGCGCGAGTAAATACTCACGAAGTTGCGAATTCTCACTGGGTAGATTAGGCATTTGATGACTAAGTTTCAGCCTCATCGCCCATTGCGTGACGGCTTTTAACTTATCTAAAGCAGATAAATCTGTTTGATTGATCTGATTAATTTTACTGACCCCTTTATGCATCGTATCGACCAGTGCTTCTACAGCAAGCGCTTCTTTACTCGGGAAATGCCGATACAAAGAGGCTTTTGCGATACCTACAGTATCCGCAATTTCATCTACCGTCATAGCATCATATCCCTTAGTCGCTAGTAGTGTATTTACCGTCTCTATAATAAGTTTCTCACGTTCAATCATCATTCTTTGCTTGAACGTAATTTTCGCACTCTTTGCTTTATCAGCATTGTCGACTGCTGTCATAGATTCTTTAATGGTTTTGCTCATCTACCTTCTCGAAGTGTGTTTCTATTCAGAATACAAATATTCTCTATATTATTCATTATACCCAATTGGTATGATATTTACTAACTTGTATTAAATTTTACTAAATAGTATATAAAAATATTGTAAGTTATAAAATTATACTATACAGTATAAAAATACACCGATAAGTTCGATGATTAAAATCTATATTATCAACAATGGGCTGTATAGATAGAAAGAGAAAGAGAAAGAGTGTATGAAAGAGAGTTAAACCACCACTAAAGATAAAAACTTACCATAGGATAAAACAATGAAATTTAAAAAACTAACCACATTAGTGGCTGTTGCAGTATCCAGCTTAATGTTAACGGCCTGTATGAGTAGCCCTTATAAAATGGATCGCTCTCATCATCAAGGCGCTCAGAATCATGCTGGTCATGGTGAACAAGCCATGACAGCGAAAAATCTCGTGCAAGTTGCTCAAAGCAACAAAGACTTCAGTATATTAGTAGAAGCAGTGGCGGCGGCAGGACTAGTTGATACGCTTGCCACTACACCCAACCTAACCGTCTTTGCGCCAACCAATCAAGCATTTGCCAACTTATTGACTGAGCTTGGTATGAGTAAAAGTCAGCTATTTGCCAATACCGATTTATTAAAGCAAGTGCTTACGTATCATGTCGTTCCTGCGACAGTTTACTCCTATCAAGTGAAACCCGGAATGATAAGTACAGTTCAAGGTAGCAAGTTTGCTATTACTAATGACGGTAAAATTAGTGACGGTAAAGGACGGGTTGCAAACCTTGTAGCTACCGATGTGAAAGCTTCTAATGGGGTGATTCATGCTATAGATAAAGTGCTTCTGCCATAAGATAACTTGAATTACCTTATATTTAAAAAGGTAAATTGCTCAGGGTAATTCTCATTCTCCTATCTACTCTGAGCAGTTTTATCTTTAAATGACCTGCAAACTTCACGATAAAAATTTTCAACTTTGGATAATATTTTTAAACCATAAAATGTAAATATTGCCATTATTGACATCACAATCAACGTTTTATGCGAGAATTTTTCTAAAATAACCCTTAATTTAATACCTATACCCGCTAATACTCAAATAAACTCTGCAACCATTAAGTAGACAGCAATGACAAAACGTATTCTTATTACGGGAGCCACTTCAGGTATGGGGTATCAATTAGCCATTGACTACTTACATGCCGGCTGTGTTGTTTATGCGGTGGGACGTAACGAAAAAACCTTGAATGAATTAAGTGACCTAGGGGCAATCCCTATCAATGTCGACTTAACCAATCATCAACAGGTCATGAGGACGTTAGCTAACATAACTTCGCTGGATATCGTTATTTGCTGTGCTGGGGTTTGTCAATATATTGATATTATCGATGAGGTAAGAGCAAACGATAGGTCTGACAACGGCTTAATACCTCTAGACACGCTTAATAATAAGACGCTGAATCTTTCAAAATTAGGATTTGATAGCTTGAAGATTATGCAGGTGATGAATAGCAACTTTAATTCATTGATCTACTCCATTGAAGCAGTATTACCTGCGCTTAAAAAAACACAAGGTAGATTGGTTGCTTTAGGGTCTGCTTCCGCTTACGTCCCCTTTGCTCGTGCTGAGGCTTATGGTAGCTCTAAAGCCGCAATACATTATTTAATGCAGACCTTGCAAATTAGTCTAAAACCACACGGCATAAAGGTAAGCTTAGTCATACCTGGATTTGTCGAAACGCCAATGACGGATAGAAATGATTTTGAGATGCCTTTTTTACAGACCCCTAAGCAAGCCAGTCATGCCATACGTCAGGGAATTGATAATGGTCAGGATATAATTGCGTTCCCGAAACATCTCACTATTCCACTAAAGGCCTTGGGTATTTTGCCCAGTAGAGTGTGGCAATTTGTTTCTAATAAACTATATAACCGCTAACGTTAATAATCCTAATAGATATAGTCGGCTAACTTATAAAAGAACGAATATCTAAAGAATACATGATCAAAGAATCATGATAATAAGAGACAGTTATGAATCGTTCACATACTCAAAGAACCAAACCAAAGACGATTGCCATTATTGGTTCAGGTGTTTCAGGCTTAACGTGCGCTCATTATTTGGTGGGAGAACATGATGTGACTATTTTTGAAGCCAAAGACTACCTTGGCGGGCATGTGAATACCATTGATGTCACACTAAAAACACCGAGAAAATTTAGCAAAGATAGTATTGAAACCGCTGCAATTGATACCGGTTTTATTGTGTTTAACGAGCGAACTTATCCCAATTTTTTCCGACTACTGGATGAACTTAGAGTACCGTTTCAAAAGACAGATATGAGCTTTTCGGTACAAAACCCTGCTATTCATTTTGAATACAATGGGCATAGGTTAAATAGCTTACTATCTCAACGTAAAAACGTAATTAGTCCGAAGTTTTGGCGCTTTGCCAAAGATATTATTACCTTTAACAAGGACATAAAACAACTCTACCAAGACTATAAAGACCTTGATCAAGAGATCAAATCACTTACTTTATCTACTGAAGAAGCCAAACAAAACTGTAAATTCACTAATATAAAAAGCCAGAAATTAAAACGCAAAATAGCTTCTAAAACCAAACAGCTTAAGCACCTAAGACAAGAGACCTTATATGATTACTTAAGCAAGCATAAATATGGCAAGTTATTTCAGGAAAACTACTTATTGCCAATGGTCTCCTCGATTTGGTCAATGGAAATTGGGACATCTCAATCATTGCCATTGATATTTTTTGCTCAGTTTTTTGTTCATCATGGTTTGCTTGATATCGTGAATCGACCTCGATGGTTTACCATTAAAGGGGGTTCAAAGCAGTATGTGAATAAACTGGTCAATCGATATGCCAAACTTGGCGGTAAAGCTTTGGTTAATAGCCCTGTTCAATCGGTAACCCGCCATAGTGCGAATTTAGATACGAATAGCGGAGCTGGCGTTACTATTATCTATAAGGACATTTATGATAATGATAAATCGTCTGATTTTGATGAGGTAATCTTTGCATGTCATGCTGATGTTACAAAAGTTCTGTTATCTGATATCAATGAACTAGAATCGAAAGTGTTGGGGTCATTTACCTTTAGCGACAATGAAGCCATTTTGCATACCGATACAAGCGTACTCCCCAAAAAATCGCTGACGTGGGCAAGCTGGAATTATCTGCTGCCTAACGATGCAGAAACGTCTTATCAAGATTTAAAACCCTTTTTGACCTATAACATGAACATCTTGCAACGCTTGGTTAAAAAACATAATTACCTAGTGACGCTGAACAAGCAAGTGGATGATGCGCATGTGATTAAACGCATTAATTATCGACATCCTGTCTATGATGTTGAGATGACCCTTGCTCAGCAGCAATGGCTGCGTCTTACCGCTCAAGATAATCATACGCACTTTTGCGGGGCTTATTGGTTTAGTGGCTTCCATGAAGACGGCGTCAAAAGCGGCTTAAGAGTATGCCAGCATTTAGGAGCCAACATAAACATTCTTGTTAAAGTGAACCTTTATCATTTATCCCATAATGCTGAGCCTAATCCAATTTTCAAAAGAGGCGCGCTACCTGTTAAAGCCGATAAAAATGCTTACAAATTAAGTAAGCGAGAAGTGTTCTCAGCCAGCACCAATACCGCATTAAATGCCCTATTTGAATAGGGTCTGTTGAACATTCAAATATTAATTTTAAAGCACAACAACCTATACTGTAGAACGCACGGATAGCTATGACTACGCATACCAACACAACCTTTAGTTTCAAAGAAAGTTGTCACAACTTGCCTCACCAAATACTGACCGGCACAACATGGCACGTCCGTCACATACCTAGCAAACACCGTTTCAACTATCCATATCGCTACTGGGGACTAAGCTTAAACAGACTTGCAGAAAGTGACTTTCCTGTAGAGTTGGGGCTAGATACTTTACTAACAAGTGAATCTAAACTTAGTAGATACCTAAATACTTTTAAGATATTTAGCACTCAAGCCAAAAGCTTTAAAAGCCTACATAGCTTTGATTTTTCAGATTATTGCAAACTAGATAGTCTCGATGATAGTAATTTAGAAAATGCTGACTATTTATATGATTATCCAAAAACGCAATCAACAATTAGTCATATCCAAAGCTTATCTAAGGACGTACCAACCAATAATATAAAAGCAGCAAAACTATGGCGAATTAACATTTTACAACAGTTTGAGCGTTTGACGAACAGCCAACCAACGGGAGATATTTTGGCATTAGTGGTTGGTCGCAATTTAGGGATTTATTTCAGCCCTGTAAATTTTTACCTAGGTTTTAATGATGTAGGCGATGTCAGTCATTTACTTGCTGAGGTGAGCAATACACCTTGGAATAAACGCCACTTTTATGGTTTTAAACTCACGGGTAATAACACTGAGTTTAGCCATAACAAAGGATTTCATGTCTCGCCATTCAATCCAATTAACCAACAATATACATGGAGGGTTAATGTTAAAAAGACTGATTTAAAATCAGTCAATATCAGTATTGGTGTGTCCGATAGTAGAGGCCAAGTGTTTGAGGCAGGCATCAATATGCTCGCGCAAGCAATGACCAAAGAAAATGTATCTATAAGTATCAAGAATAGCCCCTTTTTGAATTATAGCTCACTAGGACGTATCTATTGGCACGCGTTTATATTGTATGTAATAAAAAACGTACCTTATGTTGGCTATAACCAATCATTGGTTGGACGGAATCAAACCGATGCGAAACATAGTAGGGTTCAAAGCACAGAAAGTGGATCTAAGACAGACAACACCAATATAGACATAAGTACAGCAAGCAATACGAATACCAAGACTTTTCATCAACAACATTCGAAGCAAGGCAGAGATCATATAATGTCACCTCAAAATAAATACCCTACAGACAGAGTGGCACAGTATCCTACTGAAAAACTTATTCCATCATTTGTCAAACAGGTTGCTAATAGTACCGCACTTGCTCCTATTAAATTTGGTATTGATACAGCATCTCGTCGTATTTTATTTAAAGCCCTATCTTATCTACAGCATGGCAGTATTACCGTTATTGAGAACAATAGCTCCGATGGGGTTAGTAATTCTATTAAAGATAATGGTTTTAATAGATACGCTGATAAGTTTATTAAGCGTCGCCAGAAGAATAAGGTATTCACTTTTTCCAATACACCTAAAGACCTTCATCATAGACTCAACGGTGACGGCGCTGTTGGTGATCCATTACATGCGACTGTAAACGTTCATAACAAGGACTTTTACCGTAAGCTCATTTTAGGCGGTGATATTGCTCTTGCAGACAGTTATATAAACGGCGATTGGGATGTGGATGACTTAACTGCTTTGATTCGCATTGGCGCACGCAATCGCCAAATAGATAAACAACTTGAAGGTATGTTAAGCAAGCTGAGTAAAGTGTTTGAGTTCAGAAAGCATCAGTCTCGAACGAATACGGTGCGCAACTCAAAATCGAATATTTTGGCACATTACGACCTTGGCAATGAGATGTATAAGACGTTTTTAGATGACAGTATGATGTATTCGTCTGGCATTTATTCATCGCCAGAGTCAACATTATTTGACGCGCAACAAACGAAGCTTAAAACCCTGTGCGAGTTATTAGAGCTAAACCCAGAAGACCATGTGATAGAAATTGGCACGGGCTGGGGTGGATTTGCTATTTTTGCTGTACAAAACTATGGCTGTCAGGTAACAACGACGACCATATCAGATGCCCAATATATCGAGGCTAAACGTCGGGTCGAAGAGGCTAGACTGAGTGATAAAATCACACTGTTAAAACAAGACTACCGTAAGTTAAGCGGGAAATATGACAAACTTATCAGTATTGAAATGGTAGAGGCGGTTGGGCATGAATATTTACCTACCTTTTTTGCTAAATGTGATAGCCTTTTGAAATCTAACGGTATTATGGCACTACAAGCCATAACCTTTAAAGACCAGGGTTATGCGGATTATTTGAACTCAGTTGATTTTATTCAGTCGCATATATTTCCTGGTGGATGCTTGCTATCCAATCAAGAAATTATCACACAGTTTACCAATCAAACGGATATGGTCGTTAAATCACTTACCGATTACGGCTACGATTATGCCCGTACTTTAAAAGATTGGCGACAAGCATTTATAGCTCATTTGGACGATATACGAGCAATGGGGTACGATGAGGCGTTTATCAGACTTTGGCAATTTTACTTTTGCTATTGTGAAGCGGGCTTTTTGGAGCGTACCGTCGGCGTTGTACAAATAAAAGCGGTCAAGCCCGATTATCGGTAGTCATTACAATACCTTTATGACTGATGCACTATAACATTCAACCTTAAATGTCCCATAGAGGAGAACCTCAAATGAATTTAGCATACATTTGGATTTATATTAGCTCGGTCATCGTGTTTGTGTTGGTAGATAGCGTTTGGCTAAAGACCATGACGCAGACGTTTTATCAACCACGTATTGGGCATTTGTTGTCTGATACGCCAAATATGCTAGCCGCCGCTGTGTTTTATCTGTTTTATATCTTTGCCTTATGCATTCTGGTCATTTATCCGCAAGTCAAAGCACATGCCCCTCTTTGGCAATTGTTTGTTTTTGGTGCATTGATAGGCTTGATGGCATACGGCACTTTTGACTTTACTGTTTTAGCTTTGTTCAAAGACTATAGTACCTCAGCGGCCTTAATAGATTTTGCATGGGGTGGATTTATTACTGGTACCGTTGCGGTTTCCGCTGGTTATTTAAGTTATAAATTTGGCTGGTTGACGTAAAGTCATTATGGTTATATTACCTAAAAAAGCCACCGTATAAAACGATGGCTTCAATAAATGTTGACACTTAATATATGAGTTCACCTCTTAGTGTGCTCGAGGATTCTTAATATCCAAAGCGGATTTATCAAGCGGCGCTGTCAGATTAATCAACTGATTTCTACGTTGCAGCTTCGCACCACCATCACGAATGAGAGGTTGATAAACCAGTGACGCAGTACCAGGCGACCACTGTCTAAATAGCGTATCAAACGGAATGGAGACGTAAATACCTTTATCGAGACTGCCTTCTCCAAATTCCTCAGAGCTGACATCTGTCTTAGTAATCCAGCCCCCCATCTTCACGCCGTTATCAAATTGACGAGACAGATCCAAAGTAGCCCCTTTATCACCCGCTAAATACTGACCCGCTGACAACTTCATATCGACATCATACCAAGGGGTGTCCCAATATAAGCTCACATTCCCTGTGGTTACTTCATAATTTTGCAGACCAAAATGCTGATCAAAGTCACGCTGACGGACGCGGTTTAAGTCAATACCAACCGCCCAAGGTTGATCAGGACGACGGTATAAAACTTCTGCACCGACACCAGCAAACATCGATTCTAAGTAACCTGCGTAGGCCAAGCCATACCAGTTGTTACCAAATGACTTAAACTGATTCCACTGCAAGTTTGGCATCAGAATTCGGGACGTGGTCATATAATCACCGAAATTAGTACGGACACGGGGTAGTTTGCTGTGCGCCGTGTAGCTATAGTTATCATAATTATCCACCACACGTATTTGGGCATTCGCATCGACCCAAGAGCCTTGCCATAATTTATAATCCGCATTAGCATTGGCAAAAACACCAAATAGATAGCCATCAGGACCACCAATACTTTGTTGAATGCTTGGTGAGAACCTTATAGACCCCTTTGGTGTATTAGAGTGCGCCACAACTTGAGCGCTTGGAGTGTTGTAGCTTGGCGCAGCCGACGTTATGGTTAACGGTTGTTCAATGCGTTTTGAGGGTGGTAACAATTGTTTATATTGCTGTGCCCATGTTTGAGGGTCGATGTTAAACACACCAACAGGCTCACCATATCTCGACACTTGAATTTGAACCATTTTAATATCAGACGTAAGAACTTGACTTAATATCTCCATGCCTTGTTGCAGTCGTTCTTTGATAAACACGCCGTTATAGTCTTCTACATTGATAAGAACATTACCTTTATCTATCGTTAAATCTGTAGCCTTCCAGCCTGTAGCTTGAGATAATGCATTTAATAATGGCGCATTCTGCGACAATGACTCATCTTCAATCCCTAAGTTAACCCGATATTTAAGTCCAGAGTATTGAGTAAAGGGAACCTTATCAATATGTTGGACCTGTTGAGCTTTAGGTTTAATTTGCCCCAGTTTAGTCAAATCACCTGCTAAAGACAGTCCGAACATCATCGTGTCACCGCGCTCATATCCAGCGCTAAGCGCATAGCCTCTATCGATGTCTTGCCAAGTCAGACCTACATTAATAGGAAAGTCCTTGGATTCATAGTTTTCACCAAACAGTCGTTCAGATTTATAGTCATTACCATCATATTCAATCTTCACTGTGAGTGGATCATAAGGGGTATGCCATTGCACCCCACCAAAGAAGGAAGCCGGTCCAGTAAACCATGATTTTGGACTTAATTCACCGCCTAATCCTTTTTTATCAGCAACGCGCTCATCAAAGCGATCATCAATGACGCCCAGCGGATTGTCGATATTGCCCCGAGCGCCCAAATAGCCCCAGCCCATACCTAAGCTAAAGTCAAAGTCGCCATAGCGTTTATTAGCAACAACGTATTCACCACCAAATATACTGGTACCTGCTGGATCTCGCCAACCAACAGCTACCTCTGGAATCCAGCGATCTTCCTTTAATAGCTTAAGTTTAACGTCTAGAGACTTATCTTTAAGGTCTTGGGTTGGGCTAACAGGTCCATAAGAGACCCCATCAATATTGGTATAGCGGACGGTAGTCTCTAACCGATCAAACGGCTGTAATAAGATATTGTATTGCGTATATGGATCGACATGAGACACATGTGTCACTAGAGTACCTTTGTCATGCATACGAGCAGTAGGCGTCTGTAATAGACCTACTACGCCCCAATCGCTAGAGCTAACAGGCAGATCCCTGCCCGTTTCAGGTTGCTTATTATTAAGATTAAGATTGAGATTGAGATTAATAACCGCACGGTCTTGTCCATTAGGTAATGATAAGTCTAACCCTTGAGTGGCAATAAACTGAGCAACTTCCTCAGCCAGCTCATCTGACCAGCCATTTTTAGCACTTGGCACCCATAACCAAGACCCAGAGTTCGGTGCCATTTGATGTTGGGCGTTCCATTTAGCAAGCGTAATATACTGCACTGTGCCATCAGGTGATATTAGATAGGCGTCATCAGCTTGTACATTTTTGTTCAAATGAGAGTGGCACTCATCAATATAGCTTTTTGCACTCACTCCAGATTCAAAGCTGACGTTGCAGGCTTGAGTGTCATCAAATAAGACAGTGATAGTATTAGGACGGGTCTGTACACGTACTGAATCCCCTGCTTCAAAAACAGGTTCGACGCTTGGGTTGACTTGCAGATAACGAGGATCTTGCTTAGGAAGAACAACACGTCCTGTCGCAGATAACGACTCAATCCACTGCTTTAAAGACAGTAAATCTGCTTGACTACTGGGGTCGCTGTTGATTGCGAATTGTTCAATTTTCTGGCCTAATATATTTTGTTGTTGTTGTTGCAGAGCAACTTCTGACTTTGACTCCCATATCAGCGCAGGTTCATAGTATTGTTGAGGATTTTGTTCAAGCTCTTGGATTAACCACTCCCCCATTCGCTGTCCTTCAGGAGGAGTTAACGCTTTGGAATGACTAGGGGTTTGTATATAAGAGTCTACAACCTTATCATTTCCAAATTGATGAGTTTCAAATTGATGAATATCTTGAGGCTGTTCTGTATTGGCATAACTGGGCAAGCTGATACAGGTCGCTAACGCAAGCACTAACTTTTTATAACTTAATGTTGGGGGAGTAAGTTCTTTTAGCTTCATGATGTTTTCCATACTTGCCACGATAGACAATAATTTTTGGAAATACAGTGTTGTCCATACACAGGCTCGTTCATATTATTTGATTCAAAGGCATACCAACTATCATAGGAAGGCTTATCATCCATGGCCGCTGATTTTGATACAGTATATTCATGTACCCACTGAAGCGTGGATTTATCTCCGACATAACTGTCATTATCAGGAATGGCACTACCCATCAACTCGCGTCGCTCTTGTACAGCAGTCATACCATCAACCGTATCAACTTCTCGGATAAACTGGATCGGTTTTGATGACGACCAGTTTAAAGGTGTAATCGTACGTTCACGCCAGCTATATTCTGGCGTAGTGACCGATATTAATCGACCATTTGACCACTTAAAAACAGAGCGGTCAGCACTGTAATAAACCTTTGTATGGACATTTGGCCATTGATCCGTTGCCCCTTGAGCCAGCCAAGCTACCTGACTATTCATTGTGAGTCTAATGTAGTTAAAATCTGGACTTAAATTCGGTTGAGTCGCCTTATTTTTAAATAGACTATTCGATACGCCGAAGCATTGAGTACGTTCACCAGAGCAACCCGTTTTAACCCCACAGCCGAACAGGCTTAAAGCACTAGTTACGACCAATAGATTGATAAGAGACTTATATGATTTTTGCATTTTCTTTCACTATTTGATTATGAAAAAATATGCCTTAAATTTCTACAATTTAAGGCATATTACTATCAACCAATCACTATTAACTAATTTAGCTAAATAAAGATTATTTAGTCGTTCCAGAAGTTCCACTTGTTCCAGAGCTACTAGATGAGTCAGAATCATTACTTGCTGCAATAGCGATACCGATAATACCGGCAGCGGCTAGCGGTGCCCATGAAGGAAGCCCACCAACGGCAGCATTAACTGCTGGTGTCGGTGCTGGGGCAGGTGCTGGTTGCGGGACAGCAGGGGTAGGGGTTGGTGGAGCCGGCTGAGGAGCCGGTTGCGGTACTGGCTGTGGCGCAGGTTGTGGTGCTGGTTGCGGCGGTGGCGCTACTGGCATACCTTGTGGAAATGCACTACTGAACCAGTTATCACACTGTTGCATAGATACGCGTACGATATCGCCAGATGAATTGACATATTGATTAATCATCATATCAGGTGAATAAGGAATATATTTACCTTGAATAGCACTAGCAACGCCATCACGTCCACCGCGACGACCCGTCCCGATATCACAGGTACCATTGGTATACTGCGGTGCTAAGTCACCCAAACGACCTTTCGATACCGCGACTTCATTACCACGTAGTAGTGGTTTATGAAAAGTACTCGATCTATAAAATTTAGCGTTGCCTGATTTAATAGCACTTTGGCATTCAGCTAAAGTATCATAACCCACATTACCATGAGAATCGTAATGCATTGCAGCTTGAGCAGAGACACTAATCATACCTAGTGTCATTAACGAAAGAGCGCCTAGTATCTGTTTCAATTTTAATTTCCTTTTTATTTATAGTTAAAAATATTATTAACAAAACTAAATTTAACTACTAGACTAGCATTTTATTTAGTAGATTTACACTATAATTTTACAAAAATTAAGGTTATTTTCAATAAAAACTTTAAAAAAGTCACCCTATTAAAGTTTAAGTTATTCTTCTTAAATGCTGCCTAAGATTTGAAACCCTGACGAAGTCTTTGTTTTTGCAATTATTATTTTTGAAATAAAATCATCAACTATTCTTAAAAGGCATAATGTTTTAAAGTTATTATATTTATTAATTTTATAATTAAACAAAAATTAAGTCCTATAAACTGTGATGGTCTAAAATTTATCGTTCTTTAAAGGCTATATTTTTAAGAGCTATAGTGTGATGAGATAATTTATCTTAAAGACCGCATAAGATACTGCAACTTAATCATCATAGATACTCATACATTTTCAGCATTAACCCTACTCATTTAACCTGTTACACTATCTATGAAGTACATTGAAGTACATTACTAATCAGATATCCGTTCTTCTTAAAAAATCTTAGCTTTTATTAAATACACTATAATCCTTGCAAATGCTAAATTTGATATCGATGCAAGTTACCTAAATACTATTATCAGACCCAACACTATTGTCTAATGAGCCATCCTCTATCTGACGTTCCAGCTATCGCGGCGACACTTCCTCAGCGTAAAATAATCCATCTGGATATGGATGCATTTTATGCCAGTGTTGAACAACGCGACTTCCCCGAACTTCGCGGTAAGCCTTTGGTAGTAGGTGGTGATCCAAATGGACGGGGTGTGGTTGCTGCAGCTAGTTATGAGATTCGCAAATTTGGCGTTCGCTCTGCAATGTCCTGCTATGAGGCGAAACGTCGCTGCCCTGACGCCATATTTGTACGTCCTCGATTTGACGTTTATCGTAGCGTCAGTCAACAAATCAGACAGATTATGCTCAGTTTAACCGACCTTGTTGAGCCATTGTCCTTAGACGAGGCGTACCTTGATGTAACGGGTATCAAAGCACATCATGGATCAGCAACGTTAATGGCAAACTGGCTACGCGCTGAAATCTATAACAAGACCCAACTACGAGCCTCTGCGGGGGTGTCATTTAATAAGATGTTGGCTAAGATTGCCTCAGACATTAACAAGCCAAACGGCATTGCGGTAATTACACCCGAGCAAGCCGATGACTTTATCACGGCGCTTCCCATTGAGCGCTTTCATGGGATCGGCAAAGCAACAGCGCGTCGTTTACATGAGATGGGAATTTATACTGGGGCTGATTTAAGAGCCATGCCAGTCGATACATTGGTAAATGAGTTTGGCAAGCGCGGTCGCTTTTATTCTGAAATTGCGCATGGCAATGACACCCGCCCTGTCAAGGCAGAGCGTAAACACAAATCGGTAGGCAGTGAGACTACTTTTCGTGACAACATCAGTGATACAGAGCGATTATTGGATCAGATATTTGAGCAAAATGCCGATGCGTTTACCCAATTGAGCAAAAAAGGTCGGCTCGGCCATACCATAACCTTAAAAATCAAGTATTCCGACTTCCACCAAATTACCCGCTCACACACCTTGCACACCCCCTTTCCTACCGCTGAATCTGCCCATTATTGGCTGCGCAAACTGCTGGATGATGTGCCTCGACACTTACCTATTCGCTTGGTTGGCGTTACCTATTCTAATTTAACCACTCCTGACAGCCTTAACGCTCAACCTGACTTATTTGGACTATAAAAATACTATAGGTAACTCAAAAAAGGCTTGTTTCTGTTAAACTAGCCACTATTGAATTTGGGGCAGACTAGAACAGATCTAAGTCATAGTTTTCCTAAGTCATAGTTTTCGCCTTTTTTATTTGAACGCCTTGACCACTTTTATTTTAAGACGATTAAAGACCGCCTATGAGCCAGCATAACAATCAATACCCTACTCCTGACGACACCTTAAACCATTTAACAGATACTGAGTCCGTATCTTCAACTGAGGGCTATCTAAGTGTCGACGATTATGACTATGAGTTACCTGATGAATATATTGCACGTTATCCTTTAGAGCAACGCAGTGCGTCACGTCTTATGTACTTGCCGGCGCATAACGACTGTCAATTTGAAGTACTGGATAAAAAATTTACCCAGTTGCCTGAGCTATTAAATCAAGGCGATTTAATCGTATTTAATGACACCAAAGTCATGAAAGCACGACTTTTTGGAAAAAAAGACAGCGGCGGAAAAGTTGAAGTGTTGGTAGAACGTCTGACCGATGATAAGCAGTTTACCCAAGATCAAGCTAAGGGCGGCAAGATTTACGATAATGTCGCTCTATGTCATGTACGTGCCAGCAAGGCGCCCAAATACGGACAGAGACTATTGTTGGCGGATGGCAATATAGACTGTGTGATGATAGGTCGTCATGAGAACTTGTTTATACTAAGCTTCAAAAATCCAATCCTTGCAGATTTGGAGCAATATGGCGAATTGCCAATTCCGCCCTACTTTGAGCGTCATGCTGATGAAACCGATAATATCCGATATCAAACCGTATTCCATGACCCTACTAAGCTTGCAAGCGTTGCAGCGCCAACTGCAAGTCTCCATTTTGATGATACGGTATTAGCTAAGCTTGCTGAAAAAGGAATTAATACCGCTTATGTGACCTTGCATGTTGGAGCAGGTACTTTTGCGCCTGTAAAGACCGATAATCTTCTGAATCATACCATGCACAGCGAGTATGCGAATTTGCCACAAGATACGGCTGAATTGATTAACCAGACTCATAAAAATGGTCATAAAGTGATTGCCATTGGTACCACAGTGACCCGTGTGCTTGAAACGGCTTATCAAAAAACTGCCGATACCCAAGGTCAGATTTCAGCATGGGCGGGCGATACTGATATATTTATCTATCCCGGTTTTAAGTTTGGAGTGATAGATACTTTATTAACCAACTTTCATTTGCCCAAATCTACTTTGCTAATGCTAGTATCAGCCTTTGCGGGTAAGCACAATATTGAGCGAGCTTATCAGCATGCTATCGAACATAAATATCGCTTCTTTAGCTATGGTGATGCGATGCTGCTAGAGCGTAACGACTCTTAACCCCGGATCAAATCCACTTATTTTTATTAATCAAAAGATATATAAGAGAAGACTATGCAAGCGTTGACCCCTATCGACCCTAATGCTGATAAGATTGAAAAATATGAGCTGCTATTAAAACAAGCTGAAGCCATTGTCAGTAGTGAAAGTGATTTGATTGCCAATATGGCTAATCTGACTGCGTTATTAAAAGACACCTTTGGCTGGTTTTGGATAGGCTTTTATCGAGTGGATACTGAGTCTAATCAGCTTATTCTTGCACCTTTCCAAGGCCCACTGGCTTGTACACGTATCAATCATGGCAAAGGGGTGTGCGGTGAGGTTTGGGCAACCGGCAAGACGCAAATTGTCGATGATGTTAATGCGCATCCGAATCATATCGCATGTTCAGCATTATCACAGTCAGAGATTGTGGTGCCGGTCAGAGATAGAAATAATGAGATTATTGCCGTATTAGATATTGATTCGGATAAACTGGCGACGTTTGATGACATAGATGGGGAATATTTGGAGAAGTTGATTGAGCTGTTTAGATAATACCTTCTCTATGAAATACCTTCTCTATGTCATACTCTTTGAATCTTATATTTTAGCGTTTGCACTCACCTTCATCGATAGGTTAATTTCTAGATTTGTTATAAAATCTAGTGACAAAAAAATAGAGAGGGCTCTTAATTCTTTATATAGGGCGCTCTCTATTGTTAGGATTTGAAATCTTTTCAATTTAAAAGGGTTTATTATTTCTATTTAGACTAAATCATCTTGCCCACTACTTTAATCGCTATGCCACCACCAGGAATTAACTCACTAGCGATATCGGCACTAATATCAACCAGCATTTCACGAGTTAAAATTTCGCTAATTTTATTTTTGTACCATTCCCCGTTTTCGATGACTTCCCCTGTTAGTCCATTTACTTCAATAACTCCTGTTTTATCAACCGTACCCCAAACGAACTCAAAAGCAAAAACAGGCACTAAAAATAGATGAATTTTATCAAAGGTGATGGTGTCATTATGGATACTATGAGCATTTACAGCTTCACTATTTAATAAAGAACAAGCTTTTTGAATAACTGCTTGCTGAGGAATAAGGGGTTCAATGACATTCTGGTTTTCAGAAACGGCAGTTTGCTCCTCAAACTTATATTTTTCATTATAGTTTTTAAATATGTCTGGATTAATATCTCGGTTTAGCCCATCAATAAGTCGATTACAGTATATTTTTCGATGACATGATTCTAGTGCAGGTATATCAATTCTTGCTTTGTCTTTAGTACGAGCCACCTCATAGGTTTCATCTCCAACCTGAATTGACTGTACGTAAGGGTTATGGATAGGCACTTGATAAGTGATTTGGCATTCATAGTCAACGGATTTGGTCGCTTCTATATGCCAGTATGGCTCTAAGCGACTTTCTTTGCGCGATAACTGAACGGTTTCTTCTTTTGGACGCTTTAGGGGATTAAGTTTTGCCATCATACCAAAGGCATTGAGCTTCTTTTTTTCTGCTTGTTCCTGTGCCGCTCTAAAGCTATACACTTCATCGAATACAAATAATTTACTTGCTTCTTCTTTAATTAATACTTGTTGTTGAGTCGTTGCCATATTTAGTCCCTAGCCTTTATATTTATGAGATAAACCATATTACTATTTTAGGGCATTGACTACTATAATTTATTTAAACTCAGTTTCTCTAGTGAGAGTCCATAGGCTCAATATTTTAATTTTGTGATAATAAATTGAAGCAAATATAGATATACTGCTTAGGTAAGAAGATAGTAGCGAAAGCGGGATAAGCTCCATATATTAAACCCCTCTTTTAAACAAATTTGCAATTCATCAAGAAAAAATGTGCTAAATGGCGTATAATAGCCCTCCTAAATCACAAAGCGATGGCTTATGACTCGTTTTAATTTAGCTTTGTGAGCGTCAAACCCTATTCTACATTGTGAAATGTAGCCACTCACCGATTCAAGGAAGCTACCTATGCCTCGTATTAATCATAAAACACACCCTGACAAAACCTCTGAAACATCCGATCAAGATGTAGCCTCAAAAAACGCACCTATCCCAAACCATGTTGAGTTTCAGTTTGAGGAACCGACGACCAAAGCCAGTACAGCAGGTACTGAAAAGCTGCAAAAAGCATTGGCACGTATGGGTTTAGGCTCACGTCGTCAGATGGAAGAAGTCATTAAGTCTGGTCGTGTCTCAATCAATCAATCCCCTGCCACTATTGGCGACCGCGTTACCCAAGGTGACGAAATCCGTGTGGATGGCCGTCTAATTAAGTACAAATCTGAGCGTGAAAAGCGTCGTCGTGTGCTGGCCTATTATAAGCCTGAAGGCGAGATTTGTTCTGCCAATGATCCTGAAGGTCGTACCACAGTATTTGAGCGTTTGCCGAAGTTGACGCATGACCGCTGGGTAATGGTGGGTCGTCTGGATATTAACTCAACGGGTCTGTTGTTATTTACCAATGATGGGGAGCTGGCGCATCGATTGATGCATCCGTCAAATGAGATTGTGCGCGAATATGCGGTACGTATCTTGGGCGAGTTGACCCCAGAGATGATGCGTAATCTTACTGAAGGCGTTATGCTTGAAGACGGTTTAGCGAAGTTTGAGGAGATCAGACAAGGCGGCGGTGAGGGTGTGAATAAGTGGTATCACGTCAAGCTCAAAGAAGGCCGTAATCGTGAAGTGCGTCGTCTGATAGAGTCGCAAGGTCTTAAAGTAAGTCGTCTACTTCGTACCAGTTATGGTTCGGTTGATTTGCCAAAAGAGCTACGGACGGGCCGCTTTATTGAGCTTGATCGAAAGGATATTCACCGTTTAATCGAGTTGGTTGATATGCGTCCTCGTGAAGATATGGGCGTTCATGGTAAAGCGAAAATTAAGAAAGAGCGCTTCCAGAAAAAACCCCTTAAAGCCCGTCCGGTTCGGGATGCCCGTAAACAACGCTCTAATAAGCGTTAAAAGCTAAGCGCTAATCAGAACTCATAGCCATTACCTTCCTGAAAATTTAAGCCCCTTTATACAGTGTAAAGGGGCTTTTTGAAGTTATGCCTTTTTAGGTTATCTTCAGTAGTAACACCTATTATATTCTTTATTTTTTAACCTTTATGCTCTATCGTCCAGATAACGCTGCATGGCCTGCATTTCTTGAATACTCTCTTGTTGACAGCGGCTTAGGAGCGCATCAAGCTTTGTTTCAATCTGTATGAGTAACGCAATTAACAAATCTAATGCCTGAGCTTGATTATTTGCAAGGGTTGCGTTTTCGGCAGTGGAACTATTGGTATGTTGTAAGCGGTTGTCATGACGGGCAATGATCTGATAGCTTTCAATGACTTGGGGTAATCGGGTATTTAGTAGCTTTTGAATAACAAACTCATCTTCTGTCGTATTTAAAGTACGATGACTTAAAGGTTGTCCAGATTGTTCAATATCATCTCGCCATGCTTGATAGACGTCAGCTTTATGATCAATTCTTTGGATGTACTCAAGCGCACTGCTAGGTAAATGTTGTAATTGCTCAGAGGTCAAGTCCAGCTGAATCATTTCCGGTGGCGGTAACTGTGTCGGCTCAACATATTTTAGTGTGCCAGGGGTAATACCGACAGCACGGTGAAAGGCAATCCAGCCTTTGCGACCTAGGTAGCCTGTCACTGCTAGTGCGGCTAAGCCTGCTCCTATTGATACTATCATTTATTGATACACCCCGTTAATGGCTGTGATATGTGTTTTATTTGTCCTATTTTTCCTATTTTTCAAAGCGTTGCTGCAGATAACGGTTGGTAGCCAGTAGTTTTTGACCATCTTGATGATAAGCGGCGTCAAGCAAGTCATCAAACTGTTTGTTCACCGTATCGAGTACTTCTAATAGCGCTTCTCGGCCAGTGACATTTGAGTTCCTAATCTTGGTCGTATCGGCTCGGCTTAAGGTATTATTGTCTGTAACGCTATTCGACGGTCTAATATCCTCAATAATTGTCCTATTTGATGAGGTATTTACTTGATCTAAGTCATGCAAACGACGATAGTCAGCGACCGCTTCTGGAATATGCTTGTCCATGACATTTTTTATCATGATATAAGTTTCATCTACCGCATCTTTGTCATCGATGACGCCGTCATTGTTGGTATCGCCATAGAGCATGCGAAGCTTTTCACCTTTATCATTAATAGCATCTAGCTTTTGCTTGATATCATTCGGTATGCTCTTTTCAGGTATAAAGCCAAGTTTTGGCATCGCCTTATATGCTAACATCTTGGGCTGGGTGATTTTTTTGACACCGCGATATCCCAAATATAGTCCAGCAGCAGGCAGCACGCCATACAGTATAAACATCAATAGCATTGCGGTGGCTTGAGTCATAAACTATTCCTTTACTAATATCGGTGTGACATCACGGTGTCAAATCAATTAAATATTTGATGTAGCGGTTTAAGGTTAGTATCTATTTTATAAAAATTATTAAGGTTAACCAGATGGATTATGTATCAGGCTTTGCACTAGGGTTATCGCTCATTTTTGCTATTGGCTCGCAAAATGCCTTTGTCTTAAAGCAAGGTCTCAAAAAACAGCACGTGCTTGCCATCTGCTTATTTTGTGCCGCTTCAGATGCGTTACTGATTTCAGCCGGGGTGGCAGGATTTGGTGCTATTACTGCAAAATACCCGAATGTGGTTCAATTTGCAAAGTTGGCAGGAAGCTTATTCTTGTTAGCCTATGGTTTGCAAAGCTTATACGCCAGTGTTCGTAAATCACATGCGATTACCGCAGAGTCGCAAGTCGTGACTAGCTTACGAAAGTCATTGTTACTTTGCTTTGGATTTACGTGGCTCAATCCTCATGTTTATCTGGATACATTGGTACTGGTGGGCATGGTATCGACGGGTGCTGCAAGTAAATTATGGTTTGCGGTGGGAGCGGTCAGTGCGTCATTTGTGTTCTTTTTTAGTTTGGGCTATGGGGCAAGATTACTCTCCCCCCTATTTGCTAAACCCAAAGCTTGGAATGTGCTCGATGCATTGGTGGGAATACTGATGATTTATTTGGCGTGGCATTTGTACAGTGGTTAAGCTTTTTTCTATATAGTTTTAAAAGATATAGTTTTAAAAGATACAGTTTTAAAAGATACAGTTTTAAAATACGGTCTCAAATAGCGTGTTAAACATGACTCTTTCAGTTTAAAGTAAAACGCTAAATTAACTGCGGAAAAATAGTACGTAGACCACTGACTAAGATCTCAATTGCTACCGCAGCTAGCAACATACCCATTATACGACTGATAATATTAAGTCCAGTATCTCCCAACAGTTTACTCAATCGTCCCGCTGCCATTAACGCTAAATAACAGAAGATTGCTATCATTAATCCAGCAATAATGATGGCCAGTTTTTGTTGCCAAGAGTGCACTTGAGCAGAATAAATAATTACCGTAGAAATACCGCCAGGACCAACCATCATCGGTATCGCTAATGGCACAACTGCCGCCGCTGAGCTTCCCATAGTTTCAATACTGTCATCAAACTCAACATTTTCTTGGTCAGGTTTGACAGGGTTACCCTCACCATTCATCATATTGATGGCAATCAAAAGCACCAAGATACCACCCGCTACTTGGAATGAGCCGATAGATATCCCTAACGCTTTTAGCAGAAGTTCACCAGCGATAGTAAAAAAGCCGATAGTAATAAACACAGTGAGACTACTAATACGCGCAAAACGGCGCCTATCAACCATGTTATAGCCGCGAGTCGAATCTAAAAAAAGCGTTAAAGCACTAAACGGGTTAATTAGAACCACAAACGCTAAAATTATCTTAACAATTTCGGTGTCCATAATGGGCGCCTTAGTTTGCAAAAAAGGGCGTTATTTTAACCCTTACTTACCTCGTTATAAAGACATTCTGAGAGCGTCATTTAAAATACCTTGATCCATACCTTAATCTTCATAAGCATACGACATGACAACATATACGCTTTGACATTTTAAACGCTATTATTAGGCGGAAAAATCCATGCCAATATCAAGCGCTGTGGTGCTGTGAGTAAGATAACCCATCGCAATAAAGTCTACTCCTGTTTTGGCAACATCAACCACACTATCAGGGGTAATACCCCCAGAGGCCTCTGTTTTGACTCGTCCACTGGGATGAACTTTGCATATCGCCACCGCTTCTCGCAAGGTATCAGGGCTCATATTGTCAAGTAGTACCAATTCTGCACCGGCATCAATGGCCTGTTGCAATTGTGCCAGCGTATCCACTTCTATTTCAATAGGTATAAGATGGCCTGCTAACTGTTTCGCCTGCGCTATTGCATTAGGAATATTCCCAGCAATCGCAATATGATTGTCTTTGATCAAGATGGCATCGTCCAAGCCCATTCTATGATTGCGGCCACCCCCACAGCGTATGGCATATTTTTGTACCGCTCTTAATCCTGGAATGGTCTTACGGGTACAGGTAATTTGCGCTGGATAATCGGCAATTAAATCAACAACTTGTCTAGTCGCAGTAGCAATACCACTTAAGTGGGTCATAAAGTTTAACGCCGTACGCTCTGCCGTTAGCAAGTTACGCGCATTGCCGCTAATAGTCGCTAAGGTTTGACCTTTCGTTACCCAAGCGCCGTCATGCGTTTGCGGTGTAAACTCAATATTGGCATCAACTTGTGCAAAGGCCAATCTTGCCAAATCAAGCCCACAAACAACCCCATTCTCTCGTACTGTCAGTGTGAGTGTAGCCTGCTTATCAGCCGGTATCGTTGCTTGGGAGGTAACATCTCCACGGCGACCCAAGTCTTCTAATAATGCGACTTCAATCAATGGCACTAGCAACACATCATTTAAGGGTGGCTCATGAACATCCGTGGAAGAACTTGAGGGTACATCGCGACTTGAGGCCGAAGTTGACATAAAAGGTCCTTATTGGATAAATATTATTTGATGAAGATTTTAATTAACTTTTATCAATTTGATTAGTTTGGCGGTATTTTAATTAACGGTGCCTAGCTATGCAGCGTTTTTTAGTTTCTAACGCTTATTAACGCTAGTTAAATGCTATCTAATTTTAATAAAGCTTATAAATTTTTAAGAAACTAAGTGCTTAAATAAGAAATTAAGTGCTTAAAAATGACTAATTTATATTAGTTTTAATGCTCAATATGAGCATAAATATAACGAAGATAAGTATCTTTAGCAAACATTAATCAATTATAAATATTATGTTTTAGACAAAACAGTGATAAAACAATTTTATAATTCATTATCAACGGTTACTTTTAGGCAGCTTACTATCCATTAGCAAGCTTTGTAACTCAACATCAAATCGGAAACGATATAACTTTGCCGGTCGCCCTCTTCCGATATGGCTGCTATTTCCCGTCAGCTCTAGTAGGTTTTGACTTTCTAGTAGACGCCTAAAGTTTTGCTTATGTAATGGCACACCAGACAAGGCTTCCACGCTCTGTTGCAACATCAACAAAGTAAACTCTTCTGGCATTAAACCAAATATCAATGGACGATATTCAATCTTTGCCCGTAGCCTTGATATGGCAGTAGCAATGACGCGGCGATGATCATAATACATTGGCTCACCGGTAACCTGTTGCCAATTATCAGGTAGCTTAGTGGCATCATAAAATGGTGATTCAGGAATCAAGCCTGCTTCATAAAGCATCTCGTAGCGCAGCAGGGCATGCTCAGCGACCCACTTGGTAAACATCTCATTGGCCGAGTCACTCTGATTATCATCACTGGAGAGGATGCTTTTAAAGTCCGTATCTTGTTGACAGTCCCCTCCCCAACATAAATAAATACGTTGCAGGCGCTTTTTTCTTTCACCTTTATTTTTCGCTGAGTTGGCCCAATCCTTTAGCCTTTCTGCAATTTGAACGCTGTGTCGGATAGTGTCTTCATCGGTATGATTTTCCCATGGGAAATAGTCGTACCAATCTCGCCAAATCGAACCCAAATGAGTTGCTTTATTGACGTCATTGCGCTCATTAGACTCTTGTACGAGACCCATATAGCTAACATATACCAATGCATGGCCGTCCTTGTTACGCCTATTGGTATCCACAAAGGTATATAGCTGCTCAATATAGCCCAAAGGTTGCTGGGTCTGCTCTTCCACCCACTGTCGCACACCAGCTTGTAAAGAGCGATGCAACGGCATAAGCGGCCCATTTGGCAGTAGCTTACCCCCCTCTACCGTAAGGACGCGGGCCTTATTGTCGGTAATAGCAATCAATACCGCCACCACTTCTGTAGTGCCGCTACCTTGACTATGGGCGTGGGAAAACGACAAGCTCATACTTCTCTTCAATCAGGTTATTAACAATAGGGCTTATTAGCAATAGGGCAATCTTAATCAAGCTATCTACCCTATCTTGTGTTGCAGTTAGTTGCAAATTTAGAGCCGTAGTATACCGTTTAATAGCCACAATTACACGATATGTAAATCCTATTTAGTGGATAAATTAAGACGATCTAACCGTAAAAAACAGATCCAAATTGGATATTAAACCTCAAATTTATTACACAGATGTAACAAATATTTTTGGAAAAAACTTGTATTTATGCTCAAAATGAGCATAATTAAAGCTCAATACTATTTTAGATGAAATTAATTATTTTAAATTGAAGCTCAAAGACTAAGAGTTTAGCTACTGAACTAATTAGCAGCGATTCATTGCCTACTAGTATTTATTGGCATTAAGAAATTATGAAATTAAGACCTAATGGGATAAAGACTTAAAGAGACGAACACTTAAAAAAACTACGACTAACATAAAAATGGATTTAAATGTTTACTGGGTTTAAGTGCTTAAGGACAATTACTAATGATTGATTAAACGTCTTTCTTCACCTTGCAGACAGTACCAATAAACAACCTCTAGTCACTATCATTTTTTAATTTTGCATCAGTTCTATAAACGTTACAGGGAACTTACTATGACCACCTTACATGCCAGCTCAACCGCGCCAGCAGAAAAAGTAGAGATTTTTGCCTACGATGCACCGACCCTTGCTCAAAGCAATCAGCAATCAGCCATCAAGACCATTGATATAGAGTATGCCAAAGCAAAGATACCCGCTGAGCTTTCTCGTAGTGAGCGTCAACAGGTAGAAGCCAATATCAAACGACTGTTAAAAGAACACAATGCGGTATTGGTTGCCCACTATTATGTCGATCCCTATATTCAAGATTTAGCGTTAGAGACAGGTGGCTGCGTCGGCGACTCGTTAGAGATGGCACGCTTTGGTAAAGAGCATGAAGCTGACACTTTAGTGGTGGCGGGTGTGCGCTTTATGGGAGAGTCGGCCAAAATTCTAAGTATGGAGAAGACGGTGCTAATGGCCGACTTAGAAGCAGAATGCTCTCTCGACTTAGGCTGTCCTATCGATGAGTTTAGCGCCTTTTGTGACCAGCACCCTGATCGTACCGTGGTGGTCTATGCCAATACTAGTGCTGACGTAAAAGCCCGTGCAGACTGGGTAGTAACCTCCTCTATCGGTCTTGAAATCGTCACTCACTTGCATGAAAAAGGCGAGAAAATCATCTGGGGTCCTGACCGTCATTTAGGGAAGTACATACAAAAACAAACTGGTGCCGATATGCTGCTTTGGCAAGGCTCTTGTATCGTCCATAATGAGTTTAAGGCCCGTGAGCTTGAGCAATTAAAAGCAGAACATCCAGAAGCCGTGGTGTTAGTGCATCCTGAGTCACCCGATAGTGTTGTGGCACTCGCGGATGTCGTCGGATCTACCAGTAAGCTGTTAAATGCAACGCATGAGATGGATGCCAAAACATTCATCGTAGGAACTGATCTTGGTATTCTTCATGAAATGCGTAAACAGTCGCCTGACAAGCTCTTTTTAGCCGCGCCAACAGCAGGTGAAAGTGCCACTTGTAAAAGCTGTGCCTTCTGCCCTTGGATGGCAATGAACGGTCTAAAAGGCATTGAACAGTGTTTAGAGCATGGTACAGGCGAAATTAAGCTTGATCCTGAGCTTGCCACCGCCGCTCTTAAACCACTACAACGTATGCTTGACTTCGCTGCTGAACAAAAACGTCGAGTGGCCGCCAGTGGTGATATCGTTAAAGACCGTCCCTTATTTGAAAAAGTTGGTCCTGCTTAAGTCAGAGCCTATTTATTAGCCTTTTTATTAGCTGAATAATATTTATTCAGCTGTTCTGCACCGAGCATATCAGCTGAAACACATTGCCCCATTATTCATTTTATTGAGATCAATTATGTCACTGCCTAAAACCCACCTCGAGAATCGCATTTCAGATCTGCATCGCACTGGTATGCGCCACTCTGATATGCGCAGCTCAGCAGCTCAGTTGACTGATCATTGTGATGTGTTAATTATCGGTGCGGGTTTGGCAGGTTTGACCACTGCCCTGTCTTTACCTAACGACCTTCACGTTATCGTCTTAGCCAAAGAAGACTTGCAGGCGTGCTCTAGCCAGTATGCTCAAGGCGGTATTGCGGCAGTGATTGATCAAGAAGATAAG
This sequence comes from Psychrobacter sp. CX18, assembly GCF_057396215.1. Lineage (NCBI taxonomy): Bacteria > Pseudomonadati > Pseudomonadota > Gammaproteobacteria > Moraxellales > Moraxellaceae > Psychrobacter > Psychrobacter sp. CX18. Next base: position 25,699 of record NZ_JBXYJH010000007.1, read on the forward strand.
GTGGCAGATCATGTTAGTGATACGCTAATAGCTGGCGATGGCCTCTGCGATGTGCAGGCCACCACTCACATTCTCTCACAAGGTAGGCAGGCCATAAACTGGCTACTTGAGCGTGATGTGCCTTTCACCACTCAAGAGGCTGATCATAAAAATGGTCATAAGACGGGTCATAAAACAGATGCAAGCAAACTTAAGCTGTCAGACTTGCACTTAACTCAAGAGGGCGGACATGGTCGGCGCCGTGTTGCCCATGCCGAAGATGCAACAGGTCGCCATATCATGACCAGTTTGCATCAACAGCTGGCACTTGCAGAGAACATTACCGTTTTACCTTTCCATGAAGCGTTAAGCCTAATAACGGAAGGTGACAATAACCCTGTCTGCACAGGTGCACAAGTGTTAGATGCCCAAAATAATTGCCTAAAGCAAATCAAAAGTAAGGCTGTAGTCCTTGCCAGCGGTGGTCTGGGTCAGCTATTTAGCCGAGCCACTGCACCCAATGTGTGTGTCGGTGATGGGATTATGATGGCATGGGAAGCGGGTTGCCGTTTGGCTAATCTTGAGTTTATTCAATTCCACCCGACTGGTCTGGTCTATGATGATGAGCGTGGCGATAGGAACTTTTTGATTTCTGAAGCGGTACGCGGTGAAGGTGGTTTGCTAATTAACCCGTTAACTGGCAAACGCTTTATGCCAGACTACGATGAACGGGCGGAATTAGCGCCACGTGATATCGTAGCTCGTGCTATCGCTAACGAAATAGCACTCAATGCTAATACTATTTCTAATACTATTGATCACACCATTGCTCACGTGAACGACAACGACCATACCAATACCAATACCAATACCAATACCAATAACAAGATAGATGCCAATGACAAGTCTGGCTGTATCTCAAGTGAGGTCGATGAACCCAACAAGCTTGGCTATGTACATTTAGACATATCGCATAAACCGGCTGAATTTATACGTGAACATTTTCCAGATATTTACGCCCATTGTTTAAGCTTGGGTATTGATATCACCACTGACCCTATACCGGTCGCCCCTACTGCTCATTATACGTGTGGCGGTGTGCTAGCGACGGCAACTGGGCTGACCGATGTCAAAGGATTGTATGCGGCAGGTGAAGTCGCCAATACCGGACTGCATGGAGCCAATCGTTTGGCCAGTAATTCATTGCTTGAGTGTGTGGTAGTGGGTCAACAAGTGGCTAACCATATCCCTAGCTATTTGGCAGACCTTTCTCATTGGGAAGCGCCACCACAGGTATCACATTCAGGCGCTCAATTTGCAGTCGCTATTAAGCCGCACGTTGAATCTACTCACCTTGAATCTACTCACCTTGAATCTACTAAGGCCAGTGATAAAGCAGCATCAAAGCTTCTGAGAAACATGACAAACACAACAAACTCCACTGAGCACCATTGGGATAGTGCCACTCATATTGCGGCGTTAAAGCAACTGATGACGACCAATATGGGGATAAGACGTCATGAATCTAGCTTGCAAAAGGCATTAGAGCAAATCTACTTATGGCAACAGCAATTCCATTCCCAGCTAACTCAAGCGGATAGGGCTCAGTCTGATGGTAACTTTAATCTAGATTATTATCGTTTTAATCGGTTGCTTACCTTAGCCTCATTATTGCTTCAGTCTGCGCTCACTCGTGAGGAAAGTCGCGGTGGTCATTATCGGAATGATTTCCCAACGCCGACAACTTCCCCCGCTAGCAGTATCATTTATCCGTTATCTGGTTATCCTTTATCAGATAATTTAAAAAATCCTGCTCCGGTGATTGGTGCTGACACTGGTACTGATATTGGTGCTGACATCAAGACTTTAGCAAATCTAGACAATCGTCAAAAGACGCTTGAAACTGTAATTTTAGAAGCGCAAGCCTCTTAGATTGTAGATGCGCAAGTCTCTTAGAGTCTTTGCAATATTCAAAAAGTCTTTGCAACATTTAAAAAGTGAGCATCTGTATTCATATACCAAACTACGGTGCTTTCAGGCAAAAGACACTCTGTTTTTATAAGCAGGTTGTCTTTTTTAATGTCGTCTGTCCCCTCAGCTAACCTGGCTATGGTAGAATCGCAGCGATTTCCGTTCATTTTAGCTATCAGCAATGCTAATTTGCGAATGTTCTACACGCCCTAGCCATAGATAAATATCGATATAGACATATACATGATACCAAATCTAGAAATTAACCTATTAAGAAATGCAAGTCCAAACACAACAAATCAAACGCTACAAGTAGCTGATTTAATCCGCCTGACCGAGTTTAACAAGGGATAGGTTAATTTATAGAAAAGCTATGAAACAAAAAGCAAAAGCAATCGAGCTTACCACCACACCCTTTCAAATATCGACGAACCCCTCATGCAATTACCTGAAAACCTCGATAGTTTTATCACACTCATATTGGTATTAACGCCTTTATTTATCGGCTTTGCCTTACCTTTAAATAGTACCGTCATGCGTTATTCAGAACGCCTGCTTGGCTATTTGGTTTATATTATCCTCACCTTAATTGGTATTGAGCTGGCACAGGTGCAGGGTCTAGGTAGCCAAATAAAAGACATTGTGTTGTACGTTGGCGTATTATCGGTACTGACCATTGGCGCTGGGTTGGCAGGACTGATGCTATTTGATCGGTTTATACCGTGGCGACCTGTCGTTAATAAGGGCAGTACTGAGCACAAAGTCAGTATCAGAGGTAGTTTGGTTCAGGTATGTTGTGTGGTACTTGGATTTATTATTGGGAAGGTGTTGCCCTCAGGTTTTATGCCTCCAGAAAACACAATGACCGTCTTACTTATGACCCTGATCTTGTTGGTGGGCATTGGTCTTAAAGCATCAGGCATTACTCTAAAAGAAGTGGTACTTAGCAAACGTGGCATGCAAACCAGTGTGATATTTACCTTATCGGTACTGCTCGGCGGCGTGATATTCGCGATGATATTTGATGATGTGTCGTTGACTCAAAGCTTGGCACTAGCATCGGGCTTTGGTTGGTATTCTCTCTCTGCTATCGTCATGACCGATGCTTATGGGGCTGTTTGGGGCAGTGTCGCGTTATTTAATGATTTGGTTCGTGAATTTTTCGCATTACTGTTTATTCCGCTATTTATGCGACGCCATCCCTCAGCTGCCGTCGGACTTGGCGGAGCGACCAGTCTTGATTTTACGTTACCTGTTATTCAGCAGTCAGGCGGATTGACAGTCGTGCCGTTGGCCATTAGCTTTGGGTTTATAATTAATATTGTTGCGCCCGTACTGATGGTGGTATTCGCCTCGTTTGGATAGGTTTGGGTAGGCGTCATCAAAAAGGACGCCTATTAATACTCTATTTGGACTTACACAATTTGGATTCACACAAAAGTTGCAATGTCAGCCATCAATATGATTATTAGAACTCATAACCTATAAAACTATTCCCCACTTGCTTGCTTGGTAAATAATCGCATTAACCGTTTGATTTTCCCGACGCGGTACATTCCCTCACTACGAATCTGTTGCACGGGTCGCAAAGCGGCAAAGTCACCTGCAAACAGCCAATTCATCAAAGAAAAACTGTGCATCATCATGCTGTTATGTGGGCGACGCACACGCTCATAACGGCGCAACGTGGCAAGCTCCCCCCAGCATCTACCGCCACTACGCTGATAGTCTTCCATCAGAGTATCCACCAAAGCTGCCACATCCAGCATACCTAAGTTTAGACCCTGCCCTGCCAGCGGATGCACCCCATGTGCCGCATCACCGACCAATACTACGTTTTCTTTCACATAGTGCTGCGCTTGCTGAGCGGTCAATGGGAAACTGGCGATGGACTCAAGCTGCTCAATATCACCGAGCGCATATTGACTAGCGGCGGCCAATTCTGTTCGTAATGTATCACCATCTTCTTCATTTAATTGCAACAGCTCAAGGGCTCTATTACGCGGTAAACTCCATACTACAGACTGCCAATGTTGCGGATGAGCTTTGTCCTCAGTGGTGACATCTGCTAAGGGCAGCAATGCCAATGTCCCTGTCGGTAGCATTAACTGACGGGCCGTCGCACGGTGCGGTTGTTGCGTCTTAATAGCGCAGCAAATTGCCGTCTGTTTGTAGTCGAGACTATCCACACCAATACCAGCCTCATGTCGCACCATGGAACCTCGGCCATCCGCGCCAATTAATAGCTTGGCTTGTAGTATCGTTTTAGGGTGACCCTCATCAGACTCCAAAGTCACCTGATAGCCTTTTTGCTCGCCGTACCAGTCCAAAGCTACCATTTTATGACCGGCTAAAACCGTTAGATACTCACTGATATCGGTTTCTGCCAGACGCTGATACAAGGCACGTTCAATGACAAATGGCTCAACCATACTGCCAAGCAGTTGTGGCACTGCCTCATCACCAAACCTAAGCTCACCTTTGCCATCTTGTTGCCATACCTGCATTTGGGTATAGTCCGCTTTTCGCCCTGACGCCGCAATGAGCTGCCATGCCCCCACTTCTTTTAACAGCTCAATACTGGCGATACTTAAGGCAAATACCCGTGCGTCACGCTGCTCAAGCTTTTGTAGCCACTGTGCGTCACTAAGCTTGGGACGGGCATCCACTAAGGTGACATGCTGCTGCTGTTGAGCCAGTTTTATCGCTAAGGTAGCACCAACGATGCCCCCTCCGATAATAAGGGTATTCGACGATTTTAAAGAGTTGACGGACATAATGTAGTTCCACGAATGAAGAAACGAGTAATGACACGAATGATGAAACGAATGAAGAAACGAGTACTGACAACAAGAATTAAACGAATGATAAAATAATACCAAATTTAAAAATTATTCTATCGATAAAGGTAAGTCCAAAATGCGACAAATCAAATGTTCAAATAACAGGGTCAATTAGTCTAACTCCGTCTAACCCAGTCTTATATATATAAAGATAGGCTATTTGATAGAAACCATATTATGAGGACTCACATCATAGTCATAATTTGGTTCTTTTATTAGCTAACACTTATTGGCTAACACTATTGACAGGTTGACTAGAAAAAGCGGTTTAGCCTCGATTGCAGCGGATATACTGCTTGAGCGCGCAAATTGCGGAGGCTTAGGATGCAGTGGCTCGCGAAGCAGGAGACACGGTATCCTTTAGCATTCCGCTATGCGTGCTCAAGCAGATAGTAGCGAAAAAGCGAGATTGGCTCCCTTAACTTAGTCTTTAGAGTGTAGTGTGCACATATCCAAAGCTTAGAAACCGTTTAAAGACAAGCTATGCTAAGACTTTAACCCCATTGCGTAGCTTGCGACCAAGGGCTTCACATTTGGTATTTTGTCAAAGGCAATCAAGGCCACATTACGCGCCAGTTTGACAGCGGGGTTGGTATGGGTGAAGCCATGAACCACGGCATCACAGAAGCGAATGACTCGCTTTTGGTCTTTTTGACGTGCCTGCTCATACGCTTTAAGCATACTTGCCTCGCCAATATCCTCGCCTCTTAATACTTGATTTTCAAGCATCTTAGCAAGCACATGCGCATCACGCATACATAAGTTAAACCCTTGTCCTGCCACAGGATGTAAGGTGTGAGCCGCATTGCCCATAATGACCACTCGCCCTTCAACCTGACGATCAGCCAATACCCGAGTTAACGGATACGCCCCGCGTCTACCGGCTTTTAAAAATGTACCGGCACGCTGTCCAAAGGCCTTTTGCAATGTCGCTAAAAACAGCGCATCATTATCCAAGTACTGTTGCTCTTCACCGCGTTTACAGACCCATACCACCGAACGTCGATAGCCTGCCTGTATAGCGTTGTTATCGTTGCCTGCACTATTAAAACTGCCATCTGTTAACGGTAATACCGCCAATGGCCCCGCTGGACTAAAGCGCTCTATCGCAATATGCTCATGCGGTTTGTCGGTCTGCACCACGCCAACGATAGCAGATTGCCAATAGTCATAATCTTTAGTAGCAATGCCCATCAACTTGCGAACCGTCGAGTCACGCCCATCACACGCGACTAGTAAAGTTGCACTTAGCGTTTGCTGCTGTGCTGAGTCGGTATCATAAGTAATCGTTACGGAGCTACCCGACTGCCCGTTACTATTACTACTGGAGCTGTTACTGGTGCTATTTCTGACATCAGTCACTGTTGCCCCATCAATCAGGGTAATCAAAGGACTTGCCTGCACCGCTAGCAATAGCTTGCGACCTAGCCAAGCGTTTTCCATCACTTGTCCAAACGACTCTACTTTCTCTTCTTCTTTATTCAGCTGCGCATAGCCAAAGCTACCCTGTTCACTGACTTGCACCGAATCAATACGGCAGGCATGACTTTGTAGCTCATCCCACAGGTTAATCTCTTGATAAATCTGTACCGTCCGACGTGACAGCGCGGTATTACGACTGTCCAAATAATGCGTGCGTTTTGCATCCTCTTCTGGACCCATATTAGGATAAAGATTGCGCTCCACAATAGTACTCGCAATACCTTTATCAGCAAGCAACAAGGCAAATGACAAGCCAACGTGCCCGCCCCCTGCGATTAAAACGGTTTGCTCTGTTATGGCCTGCGATGTTGACATAGTATCAGTATCCTCGTTTGATTTACCTATTGTGATAATTGTCGTTATTAGCTAGGTTTAATTAGGTTTGATAATTAAGTGTAGTGACTATTTTCATTGATTAAGGTTTATGGTTTATTGATTAAGGGTACTGCAGTGACTTATGTTTTATTTAATAATGTTTCGCACCATTTTTCTTACCGCAACCCAATCCTCTTAATCTATTTCTTTACCCTTTATATTACCCTGATTTGACCCTTTAATACACATTCAATCACTCGGGATAATATTTACCATTGTCATACTTTTGTCTATTGTCCATGTTACTCTTTAACAGAGATTTATTTAAGCATGATTGCACCGATAAATTACATCAATAAAATGCTTAATAAGACTTATCAGCAGCCTCATTGATACAGCTTAAATAAAAAACCATATTATAAAATGCCTGCTTTGAACGTCACCATTTACAAATTTCGACTTTTAGCCTGTGCTAATTGGCTTGAATTTCGATATTAAACAGCCATAATAAACAGAGGTCTGTTCATAAATCACTCCATGAATAAAGCCACAAATTAAATAATAGATAAAACCATAAATAAGATAAGGATTATAACTTGACTGAAACTGTCACTCGTAAAGTAAACTTAGACTTCTTAACTTCCCCTCAGCTCAAAACGGTCGTTGGGGAATATAATAACCATCTAAAATATATCCAAGACCGTCTTGGCATCCATATTAATCAGCGCCAACACAAGTTTACCTTGGCAGGTGATTTAACCGCCGTAGAGCGTGGCGACTTTATCTTAAACAAACTTGCCAATGAAGCCCAAACCACCGAAGATATCGCTCCACAAGAGCTACACCTCATTATTCAAGCCAGTATGTCTCGCGACTTTGATAGCTACGCGACTCCAGCAAAAGAAGACTCAGATGAGGCTGTCTCTGAAGACGATGACCTTGACCCTGAGACTCCTAATACCATCGCCTTAAAGACTCGTAAAGGTAAAATCATCCCACGCGGTGGCAACCAAACCCGATACGTTAACCGTATCTTGACCTCTGATGTGTCATTTGGTGTGGGTCCTGCCGGTACAGGTAAGACGTATCTTGCCGTAGCCTGTGCGGTTGATATGCTTGAGCGCAATGAGATAGAGCGTATTTTGTTGGTCCGTCCAGCAGTGGAGGCAGGGGAAAAGCTAGGCTTCTTACCCGGTGATTTAACCCAGAAGATTGACCCTTACTTACGTCCTTTGTACGATGCCCTATATGAGATGCTTGGCTTTGAAAAAGTAGGTAAAATGATCGAGAAACAAATTATCGAAATTGCACCACTCGCTTATATGCGAGGCCGTACGTTAAACAACTCATTTGTTATCTTGGATGAGGCACAAAACACCACGCCTGAGCAAATGAAAATGTTCCTAACCCGTTTAGGCTTTGGCTCACGAGCAGTCATTACTGGGGATGTGACCCAAGTTGATTTACCCCGCGGTCATAAGTCTGGTCTTGCGCAAGCCATTCAAATCTTAGGTAAAATTGATGAGATTCACGTCACCTTATTTGAGTCAAAGGATGTGGTACGCCATCAGCTGGTACAAAAGATTGTCGAAGCGTATGGGGTTTGGGATGAAGAACAAGAAGCGTTAAAAGAAGCGCGAAAACGTGCTCGTATTATGGAACAAGAGCGCAAAGAAGCTGAGGCTAACTCAAAGTCTTAGCGTCATTCAATTTGATGGCAATACACTTTTATTGTCAACTAAAGCTTTTTGTTCGCGACGAACGTAGGACTCACAATCCTTTGGTCCTACTTCTTTGGTTTTAAGTGTCATTTTTAGCAGTTTAGAATTTAATATCAAAGAAATAAGGCTAGATAGGTTATATCTGGCCTTTTGTTTGTCTGACACTTTATAGTCCTTTCCATCCTCTTAGCTCTTAGCTTTTAGATATCCAATCTATTAAACTTGAACGATTCTATTAAGCTTAAACGATACATTGAATTAACCCCTGAGTCCTCATATGAATAACTTTAGTAACCATATCGTTAATGTCAGTCATTCAGAATCTGTCCTGAATGACTTTATTGAAACTAATTATTCGGTAGACTTTATCGAAATAATATTAATAACCACGCTCAACGTTATGGATAAAAAAGCTGAGAATGGTATTCGTCTGCCCTATTTTGCAGAACTAAAGTCTTCAGAATGGCTTCAGAAGCCTAAAGAGCTGGGTGTTTATATCACTGATTCGACTGAGGGTCGTGCGTTGAATTGCGAAGCGCGTGGTAAAGACTATGCGACCAATATCTTATCTTATCCCAGTGATCTGCCGTTATTGCTTTTAGATGAGATGCCTGCGATACCCTTAGGCGAATTAGTGATTTGTCATGAGGTGGTGGTGTCGCAAGCTGAAGAACAACATAAGACGGTGCAAGATCATATCACGCATCTTTTGGTACATGGCATATTACATCTTTTAGGGTTTGATCATGAATTAGGTCAGGCTGAGCAAGACGAAATGGAGAGCTTTGAGATAGAAATTTTGGATAAATTAGGGGTAGCCAATCCTTATATTGCCAAGTAAGATGGTTTAAGACGGCTCATTTAGGACAGCTCATTGAAAACGGATCATTTAAAACAGGAAGTTTAATGGCACTCATCAATATAAAATCAGTCAAAACCATACCCTCAATAGTTATCGCAACCCTGTTAAGTGGCAGCTTATTAACCGGTAGTCTATTAAGTAGCTGTGTCAGCTCGACGGGTGAGATACCTATTACGTCGCAACAAAGCGGCAATCAAAGCATTAATCAAAGCCTTGTTCACTCTCAAGAAAGAGAGGTTGTCTTTATTAATAAAGACGAGGCCATTAAACGGTTAAGCTCAAAAGATGCCTATATAAACGCGTTAAGCGATTTTGACTGGCAGGCTATTTTTAAAAGTGACCATAAACTTAGCCAAGATGAATTAAAAACATTTTATGGCAAATCCGTACTAGCGTGGGATGACAGCTCGATAAGTAAAGTAAAGATAGCTGTAGATTTACTTAATAGTAGGATTGCCAAGCTGAATTTAAACGCTCCTAAAACGATAAATATCATATTAACCGATGGCACAGACAATGGTGGTTCGGCCTATACTCGAGAAGACTATATCGTTTTACCGATTACCTTTATCGATGACAGTAACTCGCAAGCGTTCATTAATTGACTGGTGGCTCACGAATTCTTTCATGTTTATTCTCGCTATAATGCCAAAGACCATGACAAACTTTATGCCACTATCAACTTCCATAAAGTGCCACCCGTTGTTTTATCTAAGCCATTTGAAACCCTTAGAATCACTAATCCTGATGCACCCTATTTAGAGTATGGTATTGATCTTGACTATCAAGGCCAGGAATACACCTTTATCCCCTTATTGCAGTCTTTTATGCCGTATGACGTTGAGAGTAACTTACCCTTTACGTCCTATGCAATTGACGGTTTACTCGCTGTAGAAGAGGTCAATGGGACGATGCAACCTATCAAGCATGAGGGGGAACCCGTGTTTGTCGATCGAGATGAGACTAACTTTAAACAGGTTGTCAAAATTAATACTTCATACGTCAGCAGTCCTGAAGAGGTTTGCGCTGAAAATTTTGCACTATGGGTAATACAAGAGGATATTGAGCACCCCCAACCTGTCAATCGGCTGATTGATGTGATGAAGCGTATTCGGTAAAGGTATGACAGTTAATAAATAATTTTAGTCTATCAAATTAAACTGTTTATTCTGAGAACGCTAACTATGATAACGATAGCTCTCTCAAAGAATCCGATGTGACATCTAGCCACGATAGTAGCGTAAAGCGTGATGAACTCCAGAATTAAAATTATATCGGAATAATAAAAAAGACCTTGTCATAGGTTATGACAAGGTCTTTTTATACCCTTAATTAACGATTTGAATTAGCTAATAAAATTAGCTTATTGAACTAACCTTTAATTTTCTTAATGGATTTGGCGTCACAGCCTTTATAAAGGAATTCATTGTTCGCATTTTGAATGTTGACGCTTGATTTATGATAGTTATTAAGTCGTAGGGCGTCACTCATTATGCTAAAGTTCTCTTCATCACCAAATACGGTGTCCACATCGTCTGAACGTCCAAGATTTATCGGTAAAAATCTAGATTTCCCGTTTAGATAAGCTTCCGCATATGTTGGTAGGTTTTGTTTATTAAATCCATATTTAACGCTGATTTTATTGTTATTTTGGCAAGTATAATTAACTTGTCTGATTTTCACCGCAGAATCATAGCTCTTTGCAGGATCCATAACTTGATCAGTATAAGCAAGCGCTGATCCTGACGTTAAAGTTGCTGCTAAAATTGTGGCAGATGATAATAAGGTTGTTAATGTCTTCATAAAAATACCTCTTTTGAGTAAATAAAACATGATAAATGACTTCAAATAAAACCAAGCCTTTACCACCAAAAGAGAAACTAAAACAGCCTCTAATTAGTGTCTATGTTAGGGTCTGTTGAACGGACCCTATATATAGCGTATAGCTTTTCGTTGAGTTTTACTTTAGTTCCAATTGAGAGAATATAATAAATTAATTTTGATTTTATGCTGTTGTTGGCGCGTAAATATATTAGAATGTTTTGTTATAACATAACATGAAATGTGAGTAATTAGCCGTTTATTCTGTATGGAATGTTACTGGTCGAGTTTTTTGTGAGAATAAAATTGTAAGGATAAACCTTAAAGACTAGCTGACTCACTAACTCTATACAATTTAACTCATAATGTGGCCTTGGGGTGCGGTTTAGCCACGATTGAAGCGAATATACTTGGTGAAGAACGACGTTGTGGGCGCTTAGCCAGTCGCGTTATCGCAATGCAGGAACGCGACTGGCTTTAGCGCCCGCCGTCGATCTCACTAAGATAGTAGCGCAAAGCGTGAATAGCTCCAGAATTAAAACTTATAGAGTCACGAACGAAAAGACCTTGCCATATGAAATGACAAGGTCTTTATTATTCAATAAACAATATTATTAATCTTGCATATCTGTGCAGAATTTGAGTAGCAAGTCAATCAAGTAAAAGCACGAAAAGCCATAGGCTGAGCTTGATTCATACTTAAACTTAAGTGGGTTAAATTTGAGTCTGCTACAAGGCGACCGACCGAAGATTGTAGCTAATTTATTAAAAGGCGACATCTAGGACGGTCAACATGTTATAGAAATAACATAGTTTGTTAGATATGACTTTGCTACTAGGAAGACGAGCGCTCACTGTACAAATCGTACAGTAAGCGAGTCTGACAACGTAGCAGAGTTATATATGATGAACTATTTAGGGTGAACCATATCGGCTGGCGTCACCCACTCATCAAACTGCGCTTCGGTTAGTAAATCAAGCTCAACCGCCACTTGCTTAAGGGTTTTGTTTTCTTTATAGGCGGTTTTGGCAATCTTAGCGGCATTCTCGTAGCCTACATGACGGTTTAGCGCGGTTACTAACATCAAGGAGTTGTGCAAGAAGTGGTCAATTTTGTCTTTAACCGGCTGAATACCTACTGCACAGTTCTCATTGAAGCTGTTGCACGCATCGCCAAGTAATTTAATAGATTGCAGTAAGTTATAAGCGATAACTGGCTTATAAACGTTTAATTCAAAGTTACCAGACGCACCAGCCATGCTGATGGTCACATCATTACCCATCACTTGCGCCACGACCATGGTCATCGCTTCTGACTGAGTGGGGTTGACTTTACCTGGCATGATTGATGAGCCTGGCTCATTTTCAGGAATGGTTAATTCGCCAAGACCACAGCGAGGGCCAGAGGCTAACCAGCGAACGTCGTTAGCGATTTTGTTCAGGCTTGCCGCTAGTGTTTTTAGCGCACCTGATGCAAATACTTCAGCATCACGGGCAGCTAGGGCTTCAAATTTGTTTGGAGACGTTACAAAAGGCAGACCAGTCAGCTCTGATAATTGCTCGGCAGCTTTGACGGCATAATCAGGGTGTGCGTTAAGACCAGTACCGACGGCTGTACCGCCTAGTGGTAATTCATATAAACCTTGTAAAGCATTGTCAATACGCGTTAAAGCATGGTCTAATTGGCTCACATAGCCGCTGAATTCTTGACCTAAAGTCAATGGCGTTGCATCTTGTAAATGTGTACGGCCAATTTTTACGATGCTATCGAATTCTTTGGCTTTTTTGTCTAGCGTGTCACGTAGTGCTTTAACCGCTGGGATTAACAGGCTATTGATTTGACGCGCTGCTGCCACACGAATAGCCGTTGGGAAGCTATCGTTGGTTGACTGTGCATGATTGACATGGTCATTTGGATGGATTGGCTTATAAGTACCACGAGGGTTGCCGGCAATTTCGTTCGCACGGTTAGCAAGCACTTCGTTCATGTTCATGTTTGACTGTGTACCAGAACCGGTCTGCCATACAACTAATGGGAACTGATCAGTAAGACCACCATTAATCACTTCGTCAGCGGCTTGGATAATTAAGTCACGCTGGCTCTCTTCAATACGGCCAAGGCTTGCATTAGTGATAGCCGCTGCTTTTTTAACCAATGCCATCGCTTCAATCATTGGACGAGGTAGGGTTTCGCCACCAATTTTGAAGTTCTCACGGCTACGCTGAGTTTGAGCACCCCAATAGGCATCCTGAGGTACTTCTACATTGCCCATGGTATCTTTTTCGGTACGAGTTGACATGATGTCTCCTGTTTTTGTTATAAAAATCTAAAAGAATTTGTTATGGTACTACTGATTATAAAATAATGACTGGCTATAAAATAACTGGCATTGATTGCTCAGATCACCAGCAAAGGCGGTATAAGTTAAATCGAGCGCAATTATGATAGCATGACTCACTGCCAAACGCATTTAGAGCGGCCATAAAATCATGATGAAAGTAAGCACTCACTTACGATAAGATGCCGTTAATAATACGCCTAGTTTGTCAAACAATTCAAGCTAAGTGCTGTGTCTATATTTTACCAAGCCCTTACTACTCAGCTCCCTAAATTTTGACCCGACTATTATAAAGCAAACTATGACCAATAACCCTTCTCGACGTAATATTAATAAACAGCGCCGCGCCCTAACCGAGCAGCAGCGCCGCAATGCCGGCAGTCTTGCCAGTCGGCACTTGTCAAAGCTTGCCTCTCGCCTGCCTAAAGGCGCTAAAGTGGGTGTTTATATCGATGATTTTGGTGAATTACCGACTCAGCCTCTACTTAACTGGTGTCAGCGTATGGGCTATCAGGCTTATCTGCCGGTGATTAATACTCGAGGTCGGGATAATAAACACATCCGCTTTGCACCTATCTATCACAGCAAACTAGTGAGCATTCCAACGGTTCGCCACAGCTTCGGGATGAAAGAATCTAAGAGCAAGCACTTACTCAATGCTGATGCATTAGATCTGATTATGTGTCCGCTTGTCGCTGCCGATGAGCATGGCAATCGTATGGGGATGGGAGGTGGCTTTTATGACACTACTTTAGCCCGCTCTTATAGATACAATCGTAAAAAACCATTACGTGTTGGTTGGTGTTATGAGTTCCAAGTCGTTCCACAACTACACACTCAGCCGTGGGATGTGCCGCTTCATGCGTTAATTACCCCTAAAAAAATAAGGTGGTTCAAATGAGTGCTGATAATAAGTTACCTGCTAAAGCAAGTTTAAACTCCTCAAACCAGAGTACAGACCATAATGATGATAATGCCTGCACCCTCTCTAGTGCTGATAGCGTGGACCGACATTTGCAGCAGTTAGAACAAAAGAATAGCACTCTTAATCAGCGTCTGTTATCGCCTGAAGAGCAACTTTTTACGCAAAAGGAATTGGGCCGTTTAATTAATCCCGACAAGTTGAAAGTCTTGATGGAAAGTGGTGATGATCTAGTCGGCTATTTGACGTCTGAGATTGATAAGTTTGCGGACTAACTAACGCATTAAAATACTAGGGCAAACTTCTAAAAGGACCATATGAAAAATACAAGGCAGTATCTACCTTCAGTTATCGATTATATAAAAGCCCATCCCTTTAAGGTTGTCTTTGTCATTTTGTGGGCAGTGTTTGTCTATAAAATTATTATGGCGGGATATACGCCCGACCCATTCGCTTCACGTTATTCTAAAGATTCTGATCCAAACAGCTATCCTATCGACTTAATTATCAATATGAATGCGGTGATGTTTTTTCATATAACTGTATTGGGGGTGAGTGATTTTTATATAAAAAGTCGCTGGAAGTTCCTGCTGATGTTAGCCATCACTTTGTTGCTACTAAGCTTCTTTATATTATTTATCATGCATGCGTCGCCACCACTGGCTAACCTTGTATTTTGGCTATTACTCTCTTTTATTTATCTGTTATTAACCTGCATTTGGCAGGTGTGTCGCTATTTTTATAACTAGCACATCTAATCTCAATCCACAAAAAAGCGAGCGTCGAATAGTCGTCACTCGCTTTTTTATTTTAAAATTTACCACAAATACAGCAGGTTACAATACCATCGCTGCAATCCATCCGAAGAGTAATAACGGAATATTAAAATGCAAAAAGGTCGGAATAACACTGTCTTTAATATGATCGTGCTGTCCATCCACGTTTAGTCCCGAGGTAGGTCCTAAGGTAGAGTCAGATGCTGGTGAACCTGCATCCCCAAGCGCACCAGCTGTACCGATAATAGCGACCGTCGCTAAGGGTGAAAAGCCCATTGCCGCACAAAGCGGGACGTAGATGGCGGCAATAATTGGAATAGTGGAGAAAGAAGAGCCGATACCCATGGTGACAATCAGCCCAATCGCTAACATGACCAAAGCGGCTACCGCTTTATTACCCGCAAATAAATTCGTGGCACTCTCAATAAGCGGCGCAATTTGATC
Source organism: Psychrobacter sp. CX18 (assembly GCF_057396215.1). Taxonomy (NCBI): domain Bacteria; kingdom Pseudomonadati; phylum Pseudomonadota; class Gammaproteobacteria; order Moraxellales; family Moraxellaceae; genus Psychrobacter; species Psychrobacter sp. CX18. The sequence continues at coordinate 41,174 of NZ_JBXYJH010000007.1, forward strand.
CGTGGCTTTCATCACCTCTGCAAAGCCTTGTGCGGTAATCATAATAAAGCCAATCATCGCCATCAGCTTAATGCCTTCATTGAACACATTGTCCGCTTCGTTCCATTTAACAACCCCCGTTGCCATAAATACGCCAAACCCAATTAAGGACCCTAAGAGCAACGAGTCCGTATAAAGCTGAACGATAAATGCCGTTACGATGGCTAATAAGGCTATCAGTGTCTTACCTTTACTTGGGGCAGTGGCTGAAGTCGTGGCCTGAGTCAATACATCCGCGCTTGTCCCCGCATTATTTAAAGTATCTCCATCTAATGGTTGGGCGCTTAAGCTATAGTGACGCGGCTTACGATAACTAAAAAATACTGCGATTAATAAGCCGCTTAGCATGCCAAGTGCCGGAATAGCCATGGCGTGCATCACTGAAATATTTGCGGTATCAAGCCCTGCTTCACCGACGTTTTTTAACATAATTTGGTCGAGATAGATTTCACCAAAGCCGTAAGGCAGGAACATATAGGTGGTGACCAAACCAAAGGTCATCAAACACGCCAGCAGACGCCTGTCTATTTTAAGGCGATTAAATACCATCAGCAGTGGTGGTATAATTAACGGAATAAACGCAATATGAATGGGTATCAAGTTTTGACTAAACACACTCATCAAAATCAGCCCAAAGAACAGCACCCATTTAATCGAGCGAATGCCGCGACCGCCTTGCTGGTGGTTAATATGATTGATGACTGTAGTTGATAAAGACTGCGGTAATCCTGAATGGGCGATGGCCACGGCAAAGGCACCCAGTAAAGCATAGGACAACGCAATTTCAGCCCCATTTTTAATACCGTCTTGGAACGCAACTAAAGTAGCATCGATACCCAGCCCCCCTACTAGCCCACCAACGACAGCACCTATTAATAGGCTAAGCACCACATGTACTCTTGCAAGTGATAGGCCCAACATCACAATTACGGCTAACAATACCGCATTTACCATATTTACTCCTAATAGTTACTCCTGGATATGGAACTGATTGATTAAACAAACACTAGGGTCTGTTGAACATTCAAATATTAGGACTGCTGATAGCTAAAATTGTTCCAAACTAGGCTTAAACCGACGATAATGTCTAGACCTTAGCTAGGTTTATAACAACGTTTGGGGCAATTTTAGCATCAGCCTCACTCGAGCATAGCTCTCGCCTTGCAAACGGGCAAAGCAGTGCTTTGCTTAATACGTGCTCAGGGGCAGGACTGTTTTTTGTCAATATATTGCGAAATTTTCTAACTTAGACTGACTAAGCGTCAAAAATTTCCCTGCATATTGCCTAAAAAACAGCCTCTGCCAGTTCCACATTTGAATGTTCAACAGACCCTTATATAACAATATTTGGATAGTATCTCACCCCAAAAAGATCACCTCTTCCTGCCAATGTCAGTCAGATAAAGCAGACTGCCATGACACCATAACTCGGATATTTTACTTAATTTCGAGTCGATTGTTAGGCTAAGCCTTATAAGACATGACATGATAAGGTAATAAGAATTAAGATAATAAAACTAAACTTGCAATTAAGACCGATGACCACCATTTAATGAGACATAGCATGAAATTATACCTTATCTATTAAATAACCTATCCTAGTTAGACTCGATGAGGCACGCTGAACCTATTATTGGTAGTATTTAATTTGTTGCGTTAGTAATTATCTTGCTCGATAGGGTAATTTTTAGACAGGGTATCACTTCTGATAAAGAAGACATGTGTCACACGAAAAGGAAAAAATATGAGTAAATCCGATAAAGATTATGACAGTAATGTTGAGCAACAACATGATGACAGTATCGATCAGGAACACGTTAAATCAAGCGATACGGAAAGCTCTGCTGATGACGCTGATTTAGCGCCAACAGATTCAGAGTCAATGAATGTGGCACCGAGTAATGAGACCGAGCCAACCTCTTTACCCTTGTTGGCTCTTCGTGATGTCGTGGTATATCCGCATATGCAGATCGCCTTGTTTGTGGGTCGTGAGCCTTCTGTCAAAGCAGTCGAGTCTGCGCAACAGTCCTACAATGACTTGGTGTTAGTCGTCGCTCAAAAAGACTCGCTCACTGAGGATATTGACCAAGACAATCTTTACGAATATGGCACCGTGTGTCGTATAGTGAGTACTATGCCTCATGACAGTGATGAAAACTGTATTAAGGTTCTAATTGAAGGTCAATACCGAGTAAAAGTTGACAGTGTGTTTAATGTCGGTACTGAGTTGCATGGTATTTTCAAACGTAGTGATATTACTTTGGCGATGGATGAGACGCAACAACAAAATACTATTGAGGCATTACGTAGCCTTTTTGCCAATTATGCTGAAGCGCGTCTGCGTAATAGTCGTGAACTGATACGCGTATCAGAACGTATCGAAGATTTGTTAGAGCTGGTGTATTTTATCGCCACCCGGGTGTCAATGGATCTTGATGTCAAACAGCAATTACTCGAGCAAGATGATCTTGCTTTGCACATCAATACTTTGACCGAGTACCTTGCAAAGCAAAGCGCTGAACAATCTATCGAACAAGACATTCAAGACGCTGTACGCCGCCAAATGGAAAACAATCAGCGTGAGTACTTCTTAAATGAGAAGATGAAAGCCATTAAAAATGAGCTGTCTGATTTAAGTGATGGTGCATTTGATGCCGAAGACGATATAGATGAGCTTGAGAACCGCTTAAAAGAAGCTGACTTACCTGATGATGTTCGCAAAAAAGCAGAACAAGAGTTTAAAAAGCTAAAAATGATGCCACCGGCGTCTAGTGAATCATCGGTTGTACGTAACTATGTTGAGTGGATTTTAGATACCCCGTGGAAGAAGACCACCAAAGTATCCATCAAGCTTGATAAAGCAGAAGCGGTACTTGATGAAGATCATTACGGTCTAAAAGATGTCAAAGACCGCATTTTGGAATACTTAGCCGTGCAATCTCGTGTCAAAAAGTTGCGTGGTCCGATTCTATGTTTGGTCGGCCCTCCGGGTGTCGGTAAGACGTCATTGGGTGAGTCTATCGCTCGTGCCACTGGTCGTAAGTTTGTGCGTATGGCGCTAGGCGGAGTACGGGATGAAGCTGAAATTCGCGGTCATCGCCGTACTTATATCGGAGCGATGCCCGGTAAGATCGTCCAATCTTTAGCCAAAGTCGAAGTGAAGAACCCACTGTTTTTATTAGATGAAATCGATAAAATGGCGCAAGACTTCCGTGGCGATCCAGCTTCTGCATTGCTTGAGGTATTAGACCCGTCACAGAATGATAAGTTTAATGACCATTATTTGGATTTAGATTTAGACTTATCTCAAGTGATGTTTATTTGTACCGCCAATAGCATGGATATACCGCCAGCGCTTCTCGATCGTATGGAAGTTATTCGTCTACCCGGTTATACCGAAGATGAAAAAATTAATATTGCTGAGAAGTACTTGGTGCCAAAAGCCATTAAGCAAAACGGTCTTAAAAACAACGAAATTGAGATAGTGCCTGAAGCCTTGCACAGTATCGTTCAACGCTATACCCGTGAAGCGGGTGTGCGTAACCTTGAGCGGGAAGTCAACAAGATTTGCCGTAAAGTCGTACGCGAATCTATTGATAAATATGGGGTTAAGCCCTCTAAAAAGACCAAAATTGACACTGTCGTGGTTAACGCTAACAACATCAGCGACTATCTAGGCGTGCATCAATATGACTTTGGTCTTGCTGAAGAAGAGCCTGAAGTTGGCCGCGTCACAGGTCTGGCTTGGACCAGTGTTGGTGGTGAGTTATTAACCATCGAAGCCATCACTATGCCGGGTAAAGGTGAGTTTGTTTATACAGGGTCACTTGGTGATGTGATGAAAGAATCGATTCGTGCTGCCATGAGTGTGGTTCGGGCACGAGGTGAGACCCTTGGTATCAGCTATGAAGACTTTAAAGCTAAAGACGTCCATGTGCATATGCCAGAAGGTGCGACACCCAAAGACGGTCCTTCAGCGGGTATTGCTTTAACTACTGCGTTAGTGTCTGCAATGACGGGGATCGCTATCCGTCCAGATATTGCGATGACAGGTGAGGTTACCCTACGTGGTAAAGTATTGCGAATTGGGGGTCTTAAAGAGAAGCTTCTAGCGGCACATCGAGGTGGCATTAAGCATGTACTGATACCAGAATCTAATGAGCGTGATTTGGTTGAAATTCCAGACAATGTAAAAGAAGGTCTGACCATTCAGCCAGTTGCAACCATAGATGAAGTGCTTAAAGTCGCTTTGGTAAAAATGCCGAAGCCGCTTAAGCCCAATAAGGTCGCTGTAGATACTACTAAGTCATCAAAAGCGCTACGTAGCTAACCTATGAATTGACCTAAGTATAATAGGAAGCGACTAGATACTTAATTTTGATGTATTTCCAATAGAACGTTATTTTCAAAAGCTGCTTATCTTATAGATAAGCAGCTTTTTTTATTTGTCAGGTTTGTCTCATAGAGATGTATGATACAAGAATAAAATGCAACCATTGTTTACTTTATTAACATTAAATAACTTATTGCAACGCTTACACTAATTGTTTCATTAATCATAGCGTTATACTAATTCCTGTAAGTATTCTAAATATAATAAGCCCAAACATCATTTTAGCTCGTATTTATAATTATTAGTTAAATATACAGTCAATTTATTGGAGTCAAATATGAAAAAATTATTAACCGCCTCAGCTATTATAGCTTCTGCCATTACCCTTAGTGCTTGTCAAAGCAGCAATCCTAATATAAATGGTATTGATCATACGGATCCTGTTCTAAAGTCAAAAATTTATACTGTTGATCAAAACCATGCACAACTTGGCGAGATGTATTTGCGCCCTGTGGATGGGGGTATACAAGTATATGGTAAGCTTGAGGGATTAAACCCTGGTTCAACAGTTGCGGTACATATCCACGAAACGGGTAGCTGCAAAAATATGGGCAAAGCAGCAGGGGGCCACTATAATCCCTATGATAAGCCACATGGTAATCCAGCTTCTGCAGAAAGCCATGCAGGCGATTTGCCTAACGTAACTGCTGATGAGAATGGTGTTGCTACTATGAACTTCGTTAAGAAGGACATTTCTGTTGCAATGTCAGGTTCTAACAGTGTCTATCGTCGTGCCTTTATCGTACATGGCGGCGCTGATGACTATGTTAGCCAACCATCAGGTAATGCTGGTGACCGCATCGCCTGTGGTATCATTGAAAAAATCTAATTATCATTTAGAAAATCTAATGTGATAAGTTCGAATTAATATTCGGTTAACTTATACATTGCTACTATATTGCTATAGTCAAAGGGTCAGCTTTTCATTAAGCTGGCTCTTTTTTGTCATGTGATAACTGTGGTTTACTATTAGTTATTTTCTATCAGTTAAGTGTAGATAGTAATGTTAATGTTTAAAGGGTTGGTTCGACTAAAGCCTCTATCCACACCTTTAGCCACCTTGGGTTATGACCTAATACGTTTCATCCAAACATCCCTTTTATACTTCACTCTATCCGTTTTAGTTATTCACGACAATACCTGTCGCATGGTCACTGCTACCCCCTATCTAGTTACGCTCAATTTGTTATACTTACCCCATACCAGAGACACTCAGTCTCTCCTCCAGTTAACTCAACGCTTATTAACCCAACTATAAACACAATAAATCCACTTAAGCGATATAATGAAACCCCTTTAACTTCAACCTTAACGATAAATAATCAATACAATCAGGACATCACTATGGATGACAACAAAGCCAAAGCGCTCAAAGCTGCCTTAGGTCAAATCGAAAAACAATTTGGTAAAAATACCATTATGCATCTCGGCGACAACTCTGCAGTATTAGATGTTGACGTTGTATCAACCGGTTCACTGGGTCTAGATATTGCCCTTGGTATTGGCGGCTTACCTAAAGGTCGTATCGTTGAGATTTATGGTCCAGAAAGCTCAGGTAAAACCACTCTAACTCTACAAGCGATTGCAGAGTGTCAAAAGCAAGGCGGTACTTGTGCCTTTATCGATGCTGAGCACGCCTTAGACCCTATTTATGCGCGGAAGCTTGGCGTGAATACCGATGACTTATTAGTGTCACAGCCTGATAATGGTGAGCAAGCGTTAGAGATTACCGATATGTTAGTGCGTTCAGGCGCTCTTGATATGATCGTCATTGACTCGGTTGCCGCTTTGACGCCACGTGCTGAGATTGAAGGCGAGATGGGTGACAGCCATATGGGTTTACAAGCACGCTTAATGAGTCAGGCGCTGCGTAAAATCACTGGTAACGCCAAACGCTCTAACTGTATGGTGATCTTTATTAACCAAATCCGTATGAAAATCGGGGTGATGTTTGGGTCACCTGAAACAACAACTGGTGGTAATGCCCTTAAGTTCTATGCCTCAGTTCGTTTAGACATCCGCCGTATTGGTGCTGTTAAGAGTGGCGATGAAATCATCGGTAACCAAACACGCGTTAAGGTTATTAAAAATAAAATGGCACCCCCTTTCCGCCAAGCAGAATTTGAAATTACTTATGGCGAAGGTACCAACCATTTAGCCGAAGTCATTGACTTAGGCGTTGATATTGGTGTCGTCGGTAAAGCCGGTGCTTGGTATAGCTATGGTGATGAAAAGATTGGTCAAGGTAAAGCCAACTCAGTGCTGTTCCTAAAAGACAACCCCGCCATTGCTGAAGAAATCGAAGCCAAGATTCGAGCGGAAAAGTTGGCCGTCGACCCTGAAAAAGGCGCTGAAACAGAGGCTGATAAGCTTGCAGACCCTGAACTTGTGGCTGAAGAAGACTCTGAGGTTTAAACCCTTATTTCTTAATCCTTAATCCTTATTGAATGATGAAAATAAAAACGTTAGCGCAAATTCTAGCGGAGGCTCCGAAGACATCAAAGGGGTCTCACGAGAATAAAGCGCTAAAAAAACAACCGATACCAGCCCAACAAAAGCCACGTGCAGCGTTAACCTCTGCCCGTGGCTTTGCTGTGTCTGACAATAATCAAAATGCACACTCAGACTATTTAAATCTAGACACAAGCTTAGACTCAGTCACTTACTCCTCTCATTCTTCTTGCTCCATTGAGCCTCACAACGACGGACATAAACATAAGACACGAACAAAGCGGCGAAAAAAAACCTTTCACCCTGCCTCCCCCTACCTTCCTAAAATTAACACCAATGAGCCTATTAAAGAGGTCGATCCTAACAGTATCAAAAATCTGTTGGCTCAAGTAAAAGCAGAAAGTGATACCAATACTCAGACCGATAACGATAGCGATAACCATAAAAAAAATAACCATTTTGAAACTAAAAAACCCGACTCGAATAAAACTGCTTGTGCAACAGACCAGAATTCTGGTATAGATAATCTTCCAGAAGCCCTTAAAGCGTACTTAAAAACCCCTGAACAGCGTCAAGCTGAGAAAGAAGAAATCAAAGCAAACAGTCGCCTACGTTGGTTGGCGTTTTATTATCTGTCACGCCGTGAACACTCCGCGGGAGAACTGCGTCAAAAGTTAATCGATAAAGAACAAGACCCTGCTAAGATTGATGAGTTGTTGGCAGAATTTGCTGAAAAAGGCTTTCAGAGTGATTACCGTACGGCGTTAATGCTCATTCGAGAAGGTATTCGAAAACGTCATGGACGAGTACGGATTAAGAACGATTTTTACAAGCGTAAAGTTGAAATGCCCTCGAACATCGACGAGCTCATTGATATGGCGATGGCGGACAATGAAGAGTTTGCAGATGTATTATCAGATAATGAGCTAGTCGAAGGCGTCGACTGGTTGCGTTTGGCAGTGGAAGCTCGCGTAAAAAAATACGGCAATGCCATTCCCACAGAACAAAAACAAAAAGCAAAGCAGTTGCGTTTTTTGCAATACCGAGGTTTTAAGCCGAATATTTGTTTTGAAGCCATTAAATATAACTTAGATAATCTTGATAATAGGTTTTAAGGTTAGGTTTTAAGATTAGGCTTGGAGCTAAGATTTGAATCTAAGGTAAGTTAAAACTTAAGTCTCTTATGGGTTATTATTACCTGTTCCAACATTGTTTAAAATAGCCAGTAAGGTAGAATAAAAATTATGACCAACCCTATTATTGGTATTGACCTTGGCACTACGAATAGCCTCGTTGCTATCTGGCAAGACGGAAAAGCAATCTTAATCCCGAATTCTTTGGGACGACCCCTAACCCCCTCAGTCGTCAGTGTGGATACCGATGGATCGATATTAGTCGGACAAGCCGCGAAAGAGCGTTTAATCAGTCATCCAGAGCAGACCGCCAGTGTCTTTAAGCGCTTTATGGGCAGTCAAAAAATGTATCGCTTGGGTCAACAAAAGTTTAGCCCCGAAGAGCTGTCCTCATTAGTATTGCGCTCCTTAAAGGCAGATGCCGAAGCCTATTTGAATACTTCCGTTACCGAGGCCGTGATTACGGTACCTGCTTATTTTAATGACTATCAACGTCAAGCAACTAAAAATGCCGCTCAGTTGGCAGGGTTAAATGTGCAACGACTATTAAATGAGCCAACTGCCGCTGCGATGGCGTATGGTCTGCATGAAAATAGCGACGACCGTAAGTTCTTAGTTTTAGATCTAGGCGGTGGTACATTTGACGTGACTTTACTTGAGCTATTTTCGGGAATCATGGAAGTAAGGGCTAGCGCAGGCGATAATGCACTAGGCGGTGAGGACTTTACTCAAGTCCTTATCGATGGCTTTATCAACCATCAAAAGCAGCAAGGCTTAACAGAATCTGATGAATTTTGGCAGCAACAACGGCCGCTGTTGTATGCGGTTGCGGAAAATGCCAAGCGGGATCTCAGCAATAACCAGTCAACTGATATGACGCTGACCATCAATGGGACTCCTTATAGATGGCAGGTAACTTCTAGCACTTATGAAGCACTGGCTGAGTCAATATTGCAGCGCTTTCGCACCCCTATCGAACGTGCCATCCGTGACGCGAAGCTGCGTATTAAAGAGCTTGATGACATCGTGCTGGTGGGCGGTGCCACCCGAATGCCTTTGTTCCGTCAACTGATGACGCGCTTGTTGGGTCGTTTCCCTTCGGTAAGCCTAAATCCTGATGAAACCATTGCCATTGGCGCCGCTATCCAAGCAGGGTTGGTGGTAGAAGATGCTGCCTTAGATGAGGTGATACTGACGGACGTATCGCCCTACTCTTTAGGGGTAGATACCTCTATTAACATCAGTGAAAACCATTATCAGCATGGGGTCTTTGCGCCTATCATTGAACGCAATACGGTCATACCCGCCAGTAAAGTCCACACCTTCTATCCCGTACATGACAGCCAAACCGAAGTGCAATTTAACATTTATCAAGGAGAAGCGCGTCTAACACGAGATAATATTAAGATTGGTGAAATGACCGTCGTATTACCGTCTCGTTATCGAGGTAAGGCTCGGGAAGTCCCTCTTAACGTGCGATTCTCTTATGATGTTAATGGGCTGTTAGAAGTGGATATTGATGTTGAAGGCAGTAGCGAGCAGTATAATTTAGTAATCCAAAACGGTGCTAAACAGCTTGATCAGGCCGAGCTGCAACGCTCAAAACAAAAACTGAGTGCCTTAAAGATTCATCCACGAGAACAAGCAGAGAACCGCAACCTACTGGCACGTGCAGAGCGTCTGTATACTCAGCGCCTAGGGTTTGAGCGTGAGCAATTAGCGCGTTTAATTGGCTGGTATGAGGTCACATTAGATAGCCAAGACCCTTTAAAAATTCGCCAAGCCAATATTGAGCTACAAAAAAGCTTAGAGCAGTTTGAAAAAGACGATTGGTTCTAGGAAGCTTAGGGTTTATTGACCCTGTATTGCCCCTGTTAAGTTGGGAATTACGAATGACTGAAACCTGCTGGAATATACTTGGCATTGAACCGACTCATGATGAGCGTGTCATTAAAAAGGCCTATGCGCTAAAGCTAAGAGACAATAAACCGGATAAAAATCCTGCAGGATTCCGCGCATTACGTGAGGCTTATGAGCAAGCGCTTAGCGAGCGTTATTGGTATGAAGAAAATGACGAAGAAAAGTGTGACGATGAATACGATGACAAAAATAATGACGTGGTTAGCGATGACATTGATGAATCGCTACCAGCCATTGGGCCTCAAGCACAACAGCCTCAAGAACGTAAAAATACTGTTTATTTAAATGACAATAGCAATGATGTCTTTCAAGACCATCAGTACCATCAGGACGGTCAAGACTCTCAAAATGGGTTTGAACCGATCAATGACAGCTTATCAAATAAACTTGATAAAGCATTAGACGATGCATTCAATACCCAAAACCAGCACCTTCCCAATGACGATTATTCCAAAGACACTGCTTTTAGCAACACTTTATCAGAACAAAGCACTGTAGTAGATCAAAGCATAGATGAGAACAACTATCCTTTGGTTGATGCCCAGTCGCAGCTTATACAATGGTTTGAACAGTGGGATCAAAGTATCTTAGACCCTGCTGTTAAAGATGACCAAGACGATAAAGATACTGTGGCGGCTGACCTTTATGAAGATGCGGTTAATGAGGTTGATCTACTCCACTCCTTGTATGCCGACTATCATATAGCAGATGAGACGCTTGCTCAGCACTTAAATCAACAATTAGAGCAACTCAAAGACTTTGCACTTGATGATATAAATGATTACGAGCAAACATTGATTGTATTCTTTGAGCATCATCCAAAAGCTTATAGTGAATCATATTTTTTAGCCAAATCTCATTTTGATTGGCAACAGCGTATTGATAGCTGGGACAACTATGAGTACCCGTGGTATCTATTGCGCAGTATGGATGAAAGCTATTCCAGAATCGCTCATTTTGATACCAAAGATAACTTCCTTAAATATATTGCTTCTAAATATCCTATGGTGTATCAACACTGGGACTTTACTCTGCCTGAATTGGTTGTGCCAAGAAAATGGCAGTTTATTCGAGAATTTTTTTGGCCGCACATCGCCTATGATGTCAAGCAACAGCTTAATAACTTAAAGCAGGAGCTTACTTTTTATAAACATTCTGAGTTTGATAATGATTCCTTTGCACACATGGAATACTGGTTAAATCATCCTCAGCTTAAGACCCTAGACAAACGTCTAGGTATTTTTGGGGTTATCAATCTTATAGATTTTATCGCGATAGGATTGGGGTGTTGGGTAGTATTCCAATTTTTAGGTTCTGTCATTGGTTATCAAACAGCCTTTGATGATGGTTTACAAAGTTGGCTAATAATCAGTCTTTTTTATATTTATTGGCAATTTCAATTAAATATTTTTACTCATAGCAAGTTAGATTTAGACTTCATTCCAGATAACTTTTTTTTGGTTTTAGAAGCAATTATACTTTTAATGTTATTTACATCAGCGATAGAAACTTTTCAAAATCCTTCTTTGACAGATACCTATGCTGCATTGCATTTATTTTCATATATCTTTGTATTAATATGGGCTTTAAGACAGGAAAATGTCATCGAGAAAGCTCTTCTAATTCTGAACGCAACGCTTTTATTTATAGTGGTAGGCACGATAAGCGCTGACAATATAAATCCAATAGTTTGGATATTGTTTAGCATACCGATTACTGTCCAACTGCTTAAAAATAAAACACGTCTTTCAATGACATTTATTAGTAAAAAAATACTGTCCGCTTTGGTATTTATGCCATTAATTACATTTTATTTATTGGTTTTTAAGACAACCCCATTATTACTAAATCAAGGTTTATTACTCTCTTCTTTGCTACTTATCCTCGGTGTCATGCTAGTCATGGGCATGACATATAAGGCAATTAATTATTTTAAAATTGATGCTTAACAACTGCATTATGGCTAGATAAATATTTATGTTATATAAAATATTACAAATAAATCAGCGATATTCAAATGACTGAAACCTGCTGGGATATCCTTGGTATTACCTCAACTAATGATGAGCGTGTCATTAAAAAGGCCTATGCGTTAAAGCTAAAAGACAATAAGCCGGATAAAAATACTGAAGGTTTCCGCACGTTACGCGATGCTTATGAACAAGCGCTTAGCGAGCATTATTGGTATGAAAATGACCATTTAGATAGCTTGCAAAACCATGCCAGTGCTGTTGATCCAGACGCTGATTTAACGGCTATTTCAGATATTGATATACCAAATTTAAAAATCGACCTATCGGGGGATGAGAGTGCAAACGCTAGTGCCCATGATTCTTCAATAACTTACTCGCCTATTGATGATTCTTTAGATAATGACTTGTCAGTGCGATGGTTGGTAGATATACCCCCCGAAGAACTGGCGCAGCTTATTGAAGAAAATACCTATCAATTTAAGCCTACAGAACAAGCCAATCAGAATAACGATCTTTTATTACGGCAAGCACAGCAACAGCTTATTCAGTGGCACAATGATTGGCAAGATAGTATTGATAATAATAGTATTGATGTAAATAGTATTGAGGACAAACTCAGAAATGATCTAGAGCTTCTTGTCGACAACAACCCACAAGAGTTACAGCCAGATCATCAAACCACACTGACAGCAGACACACGCCTAACTCAATGCTTGACCGAGCAATTTGAGGCACTTAAAGACTACCCTCTGGATATTGTTGATGATTATGAACGCGCACTGATCATCTTTTTTAATGACTTTCTGAAGGTCTACCCTAAAGCCTATGCACTTGCTAAATCTTACTTTAATTGGCAACAACATATTGATGGCTGGCATGACCCTGATTACCCCTGGTACTTGCTTGAAGAGGCGGAGGAAGGTTACTCGTTAGGTATCAAGTTTGGTAATAAGCCTCGGTTTCGGAACTATATGGCTGACACGTATCCCGTGCTTTATCAGCATTGGGATTTTGACCTGCCTTACTCAAAATCCCCCGATCGTTGGCAGTTTTTTTGTCAACTCTGGTTTCCAACACCCGCTATCGAGCTGAGCAAACAGATCAATGTATTGCAAGCAGAGCTGAAATCTCTAAGCGCGTCCTATTTAATAGATAATGAAGCTATAAATTATCCTCAATTGATAACATTGAAAAAGCGTCTCAGCCCTTTTGGCGCTATCAAATTGACTGACTTCTTGTTTATTGCCATTGGTGCCGCGGCGGTAGTTAGCTCATTGGCATTACTGTTTCATTACCCCTCTGCTTTATGGGATTATATCGGGGTGGTGAGCGTGCTTAGCCTGACCTATTTGTACTGGCAGCTGCATATTAGCTATCTTGTCAATCCAGCGCATCATCTTTTAAGCAAAAACATCCGCATTAGCTGGGGTGTGATGAGTCTCCTGTTATGGATACTGTTTGCAGGTCTTATTCCTGTTATTAATGATTCGTCTATGTTGCCGCTTGCATTTGATAACTATTATGGTGCTCACCTTACGGGCTTTAGCGCACTATTAGCGGTAACTAGCTTTATGCGACCCGCTCACTTAAAGCACATTATTTGGATGAGCGCATTTTGTCTAGTGCTATTCACTACAGTCTTACCATGGGCGGTTGAAGTCACTAATAGTCTTGGTTTTATGGGACCCCAACAAGGTGATATACCGCCACTGATTTGGCTAGTGCCTATGTTACCTGTCTTGCTGGCCACTTTTGGCTCGTACGTTTATCCGCTCAGACCACTGATTCTCATTGGCAAAAATATAATAAGTTTATTTAGCTTAGGCTCTGCCTTATTGGCGTTTATTCTGTTACTTATAGGATCAGATATATTTACCTCACACTACCTGTTATTAACGCTGTTAATGCTCGTTTCTGCTTTAGTATTGCTGTTTATGCTAATGTTTGTCACTACCAACAGCTTTAATGAGCCAGATATGGTTTAATGCCTGATTTCAAGCAAATCTTAGTTATACCGTTTTAACCAGCTCTAACAGATGTAAACCCTCAACCTTTGGTTCTCCATTATTGCTGTCAATAGGAAAAGGTTGGTTCTGACCACTGAGCTGATATCCGCGGCGCTGATAATACGCCAACAAGTCAGGGCACTGCGACAAAATACTCATGGTTAATCGCATCTGACCAGTACTATTTGACCGCAAGTGCCGTTCTGCAAAGGTCTCGGCTGCTGATAAGATTTGATTACCCACACCGACGCCTTGCAGGTTTGGATCTACTGCAAATAATCCAATATAAGCGCTATTGAGCTCCGGCTGGAATTTAACAGAGATACTGCCTAATAGCTGTCCTGTTTCAGGGGCGTCAACGTTTGAATCGGGTTTAGAATTCTGCTCACTTAATTCTGAGCGATCGACTTCAGGATAAACAAAAAAGTAAGAGTTATCATCGTTAATAATGGAAGTGATTTCTTCAGGTGTGGTACGAATACCACCCACTAAGTGTGATTCGTTGGTCCAGCCGACGTCACTTCGAAACGTTAGGTTTAATAAGTCAACGATGGCGGGTACATCTTCTAACGTTGCTTGTCGTAAAAATATTTCTGGCTTTGACATAGTAAATAACTCGTAAAATAAAGTTAGGTAGCATTAAAGAGCAAATGCATTAGTGTGAGCATTCTGCTCTGTCTTATTTATTCTGCACTTAATTAATCGACGCTTAATTAGGCTAATATTACACGCTACAATCAATTTATAAAATACTGTTTTGCACTCTCTTCGATGCCAATATGATACCAAATCTAAAAATAGACCTATCAAGGAAGGCAAATCCAAACGCTACAAATCAAACCCTTTAAATAGTCGGTTCAATGAGTCTGACTGAGACTGACCAAACCCGAAAAGGATAGGTTATTTTAAAAAAAGGTATGGAATACCGTCGTGAGCGTAAAAAGAGAGTGCGGTTTAGCCTCGATTGTAGCGGTATACTGCTAGGTTAGGCGTGCTGCTATGACAAGTGTTGGCAAGGCAACGCGAAGCAAGTGACTTGCCAACACTTAGTCATCGCTGCGCCTAATCTGGCAGATATAGCGAAAAAGCGAGATTAGCTCCCACAAAATTTTAATCTTAAAACCCGTACTGACAACATAAGCCATTATCCATGATATTATCACTGCAAACTTCCAATCTGAGTGTTTTATGACCGATACCCGCCCTCTTGAAACGATACTGTCACCCGATGATATCAAGCAATTAACCGATACCAGTCAGTTAGCACAGCCTTATCGACCGCCTATTTTGAAGGCAACGTTTAAACAAACGCCTCAAGACTTTGAGGTCACTGAAGTGCTCGATATTGAGTTCAGTGGTGAGGGTGAGCACTTATGGATGCTGATTAAAAAGACGGGGATGAACACCAGTTATGTCGCTGAGCAACTGGCCAAATGGGCTAAAATATCAAGCCGTGATGTGGGCTACTCGGGCTTAAAAGACCGCCAAGCCGTGACCACTCAATGGTTTAGCCTGCGACTTCCCAAAAAAGAGCTACCAGCAACGACGTTTAGTGATTTTATCGCATCAACGGCATCAACACAGGACATATCAGTTCAATCGCATCAACATCATCAACATCAATCCCATCAACCTCAAAATCAACCTACAGAAAGCATTGAAATACTTAAGCAAGTTTGGCACAGCAAGAAGCTTAATAGAGGCACGCACGACGCCAATCACTTCGTTATCGTGTTGCGTGATATTGAGCTCGACCCTGATGTGGCATCTAATCAAAACGCAGTCGATGAGCTGTTAAATGTGATTAAAGGACAAGGCGTGCCCAACTACTTTGGGGAACAGCGCTTTGGTCGTAACGGCAGCAATATCGCTGACGCGGTTGAGTGGTTTGAGCACGGTACCATCAACGGGCGAAAGCCGCATCCGAAAAAGAGCCGTGATCGACAGTCGATAATACTATCCTCTGCCCGAAGTGCTATTTTTAATCAGATACTAAGCAAGCGCGTGGCAGATAATAGCTGGCATATGGGATTAGACGGTGATGTATTCAACTTAGATGGCTCAGGCTCAGTGTTTGCTACTGAGCAACTTGATGATGAATTACGCAATCGCTTAGCGACTGGTGACATTCATCCAACAGGACCACTTTGGGGCATTAACAATGACAAAGTTACGGGGGTTGCTAAAGCGTTAGAAGAGGCCGTTATTAACGAAAATCCGGTGCTGCAACGTTTGGCTCAAGGTCTTAAAGCCAGACAAATCAAAACCATGCGCCGTGCACTGCGTATGCCAATTAGTGACTTGGATTGGTCTTGGGATACCGGTGACTTGCACACGCACTCACAAAACCCAAACCTGACGTTAGCGTTTAGCTTACCGACAGGTAGCTTTGCCACCAGTGTGCTCGCAAGCTTAGTCCAACATTTGCAACGCTAAATTAGGCAATCATATCTTCGATGACTAGGGTTTGTCCTTCCGCTAAGCTTGGGACATCCCCCAATCGACGCCAAGGCATACTGGTACCATGAAAGTCGCTACCGGTAGAGACCTGTAGACCATGCTCGGCGATACAGCGGTCTACCATCCGACGCTTGCTAATCGGCTCATCAATACTCGGTAACTCACAAGCATCACCGCCAAACTGAGCAAACTCAGCAATGAGCTTTCGCACACGGGTGGCAGATAAATTGTAGCGGGTAGGATGGGCCAATACCGCCTTACCGCCACAGCGATGTATTAAACGAATCGTGTCTTGCATACTTAAGGTTTCGATAGGAACATAAGCGGCTTTATTATCGGCTAGATACTTATCGAACGCCTTTTGCATGGTGGGAACCACCTCTTTTTCCAACATAACTCTGGCGATATGCGCCCGTCCAACGGCATCGGCATTACCATCTGCTTTGTCTAATACTGCTTGCCATAATTCATCAAAATCATAACCGGTTAATTCAGCGACTTTTTCAACAATCATGCGACCCCGGTTGCCACGACTGGTCTGAATATGAGTCAATGTGGCATTCATTTCATCGAAGTTATCAAACCCCAAAGCAAGCACGTGGATCACCTTATCTTTCTCTTTATTTTTGCCATAGCCACCCGTTAAGGTATGTTGACAGCTTATTTCCACCCCATTGATTAGAGTCATGCCCAACTGTTCAGCGACTTTTTTGGCTTCCGGAATACCCTTTAAGGTATCGTGATCGGTTAAGGCAAAGATATCGATATTGGCATTATGGGCTTTTTGTAGTAGCTCGGTGGGAGAGTTACTGCCATCTGAGCAGGTACTGTGGCTGTGTAAATCGATACGTTTATAAGCAAGGCTTGAGTTTGAAAGAGACTGACTGTTTGACATATTTAAAGGCTTTCATGTAAGAATTATTTAAAAGGGTTATTTAAGTAGTTATTGTAACGGTTAATTAATTATTATGTCGAAAAATTGGTAAATGGACGTTTCCATCGTAGCAATGCCTTTTTTTTGTGGGTCATGCCGTGTAAACTATTGCCACAGATTACATTCAATCGTTTATAGTCAACACGTATAGTCAGCGAACTACTAAACGGCTACGGCGTTAACCTCGTTAAGCCTACTCCCGTATTAGATGCTACTTGCACTCAGTTGCCTTGTAACCATTTTAGGCTTCTTTGACTATACATTATAGTCTATACAGGTTTTAAGAACTGAATCGACTCATCCCCTTCTTCTTACTTATTGTGACCGATATGAAAGCATTGCTGGACTTTATACCTTTATTAGCGTTTTTTTACTTTGCCAAAACTCAAGGCATTTTAGCGGGTGCTGCGGCGATCTTAGTGGCAACGATCGTGGTTGCTGTCATACATTTAATCACTCAGAAAGGTCGCCTTACTAAACAACAAGCCATCACGCTCATACTTACCGTGTTATTTTGTGGATTAACCTTACTATTTAGCGATGATATTTATTTAAAATGGAAATCTACGGTTATTAACGGTATCTTTGCGGTTGCGCTTATTGTCAGTGTCTTAATTGGTAAGCCTTTATTACAGATGGCTATGAAGAATGTGTTTACGCTTACCAAGTCAGGCTGGAACAAACTGACTATTGCATGGGCAGGCTATTTTATTATCATGGCAGGGCTACAGTACTATTTTGCGTTTTATACCAGTAATGAGACTTGGATCAATTTTAAGAGCTGGGGCTGGCTACCCTTTATGCTGGTGTTTATGGTTGGGCAGTTTGTTATACTTAAAAACTATATCAATCCTGAAATCAGCGATGATAAGTCTAAAAGGCCATAACGCACCATCAGCGTCTATCCCTTTTCGGACTTACGTTCTATCTACTTGCGTTCATGTTATATGAGGTCTTTTATGCCACAATTTATGATTATCGGTCATGATGTTGCTGACTCCACTGAGCTTAGACAACAAACTCGTCCGGCTCATGTCGAACGTCTAAAACAACTAGAGTCCGAAGGTCGACTCATTATCGCCGGTCCTAACCCAATCGAACATGGTAAAGATGCCATGTCAGGCAGTCTAATCGTTGCCGAATTTGAGAGTTTACAAGCCGTTCAAGACTGGGCCAGCGAAGAGCCGTATTTAAAAGCTGGGGTATACAGCCATGTCGATATTAAACCGTTTATCAAGACGTTACCTTCTACTTAAATAGCTGCTCATTTTATTAATAATAAATTAGTATTAGGTTAACCTTCTTTTAAACTTATATTAGCCTCCTATTAAATAGCCACCGGCTCTATGGAATCAAACTACCATGCCTGCTTTTGAAAACTTTACCTATCGATCGGATGTGCCCCACTCTAACGCAACACATCATAATGTAAATGATAGCCAGCGTCCTAGCACCGAGACATTCCTCTCACTATGTAGAGCGACTACTGTTGCAGTGGTGTGTACGCTAGCCGTAGGTATGGTTCCAATGACGGCGTTCGCAGAGCCAACAGTGGTGGTGAACAACCCCAACCCTAATAGTGCTCAAAACGCGGCACCCAATACTGCTGCGAATAATCAAAATACTAACGGGGCTGTCAACGCCAATGCTCCGACCGATCCGCAAGTAGCACCGCCACCCGCCAGCCCTTTTAACAATACAACTGATCAGCAAAATCCTAACGGCAATCCTAATGCTATAGGCGCACCCACTGGCAATGCCTTGGACAATCCCAATAGCCTTGCAAGCAATATGCACCCAAGTGATCAATCGTTGTCAGATGCTAACCAACAACTGCTAAGTCGCAATGCTCAGTTACAACGCGATGTAAATGATCTTGAGACTCGAGTCAACGTATTGATTAATGAGCGCAGTGGGCAACTGTTTATGTATGGCGCAGTTACCGTTGTGTTGTCATTATTTGCAGGTTTTGTATTAGCGTGGTTTATTTTTAGCCGTCGTGAACGTTGGTAGGCGCATAACGCTATCTTAGCTTAGGACGAAAACCAAGACCAATTCCAAGATTAAAACTAAGACCAAAAATAAAACAAGACTGAATCGTACTATTCGAGACTGACTCTTTATTGGTATTTTGAGTATTGGTATATTGAGCCACTGGTCATTAGGGTGATGCAAATGAATGAGGTTACGCCTGCACAACTCACTTGGACCGAGGACGATCTAGGCAACTTAGTGCCCGTCTCTGAGATCTTTGGTGATGTGTATTATTCCTTAGCTGATGGCCTAGCAGAGTCGCGATGTGTCTTTATTGACCAAAATAAACTACCTGAACGCTTCTTAGCGTTATTTGAAAATGCCTATTGTCAAAGTAAAACTGTTCACATTTCATTGAATCATAACGACAGCGATTGTCACTCTACCCGCAATAAGACTAATATTTTTACCATTGCTGAGCTTGGGTTTGGCACAGGTCTTAATGTACTCGTAACGTGGCAGCTATGGCGGTCGATCAAATCAAAAGTTCGCTCGACAACTGAACTAAATGACGACAGTCTGTCAAACCCACCTAGATTGCACCTTATTAGCACTGAAAAGCACCCGCTAACCCATGCCGATTTGACCCGTAGCCTTGACAGTTGGCAACATAAAGACCCAAGCTTATCGCCATTGATTGAGCAATTATTAGCACTCTACCCCACCTTAATATCCGGCTGTCACCGTCTGCATTTAGACAGTGATGTGACGTTGGACCTATGGCTTGGCGATGCGGCACAAAGCTTACAAAAATTGGCCGGTCCAAATGGCAGTACATCTCACCTCACGCATCAAACACAGACTCAGACCAATCCAGCTTATCAGTCTTATCATTCCATGCCAGCCAGTGTTGATGCCTGGTACTTAGATGGCTTTGCGCCGTCTTGCAATGAATCCCTGTGGGCGGATCAGATATTTGAGCAAGTGGCTCGATTGTCAAAGTCAGGAACCACAGCCGCTACGTTTAGTAGTGCCGGTGTGGTCAAACGCGGCTTAAGAGCGGCCGGCTTTGCTATTAAGAAAGCCAAGGGTTTTGGCCGTAAACGAGAAATGCTCACGGCGATTAAAAATCAGGATTTGACAGATAGCACTACGGATAATTTGCTACGTAACGAGTCAGGTCATGATGGACATGTTGAAAACCAGCGTGTTGAAAACCAGCGTGTTGAAAACCAGCGTGTTGAAAACCAGCGTGTTGAAAACCAGCGTGTTGAAACAGTACCGTATGAAACCCAGCAAGTTAATCTGCCAAAAGAGATACATTCCAAAATATCAAACAATACTCGTCAAGTTCATCGTCACCTGTATCATCATGTGGCAGTGATCGGTGGCGGTATTTCTGGTTTAATGTCGGCATGGGCGTTAGCGCAGCGTGGTATTCAAGTAACTATCATTGACAAACAAGCGCCCTTAGCTGGCGCATCGGGAAACCCACGGGCTCTACTGGCTCCGAAGATGACGCCTATTGGACATGTGGCGGAGCATCTGCACAGTATCAGCTATTTATACTCTGAGCGCTTTTATCGTCAATTAGACCATCAATTAGAACGGCAATTAGATCGGCAACGTCAGACGCAGAAAACCAATGATGAGCCTATTTTCAGTCCTGTCTTTGAGCCATGCGGTACGCTCGATCTACTGCTAAAAGCCAATGTGGATGTTGAACAAATTGCTCAATACCCTGATCAAATGGCGACCACCTTATCACCTACAGACGCCAAAGAGTTATCAGGTCTCACCCAACAAGATCTCCAGCGAAACTTATATCTACCACAAGCCGGATTAGTGAACCCAAAAGCCTTATCAGAGATTGTATTAGCGCATCCGAATATTGGCTTCAAACAAGGCACCATTGAGCGTATAGAAGTCTCAAATAACGCAGCACAACACACGAATAAAGGCACCGGTAAAGCTAAGGATGAAAATAATAATGAAGCTAAGAATACAGCCAAAGAGATAGAAGCAGAGATAGATTCAGACAATATTAACGGTGCAAATAAAGCCTTAAACCAAAGCGTCACTCTTCAGGTGGCAAATCAAGACAGTATCGTTGCCGATGCGGTTATCATTGCTGCCGCATTTGACAGCAAATATTTGGATTCACGACTATTTGAATGTCGCAAAATCCGAGGTCAGTTGTCTTGGTTTGAGCCCACGGCTGATCAGCTTGCATCTCTGCCCAAGCTACCGCTTAAATATGGTGGCTATTGTGCTACCTTTATGCCCCATCATCACGATGAACAGTTGAATCCAGTGACGCCCAACAACCCAACATTTTTACTGGGCGCAAGCTTCGTGCGAAATGATATTTCTACTAACATCCGTGACAGTGAACATGCTGTCAATCTTGATAAGTTGATCTCCGCAATTCCCGAATTAGCGTCTGTGCTAAACAATACGACAGAAAGCCAATCATTTGCAGGATGGCACGCCCGTGTTGGCATCCGCGCACAGACACCTGACTATCATCCGTTGGTTGGGCAAGTTGATGATGCTGGGCTCATCTGGACAATGAGTGGTATGGGCTCAAAAGGCTATGCGTTTGCTCCACTATGCGCGCAAGTATTGGCCGACTGCATGACGGGGCAATTCACTCCGCTACCCAGCGCCTTATTAGACAGGCTCTCGCCGCAACGCAAAAGCTTACAAAAGCCGTTACCCTAATGACTCAATAACGTCAACGCTTCACTAACCATCACCATGCCCACCACTGAGGTGATAGCGACCGCTGAGCCATAACCGCCGCAATGCAGCCCTCCGTTCCCTCCAGTCCCCGCAACCTGACAGCTACCATCGGCTGACTTATTAACAATCGGCGGCTGAGTCGAATACACACAGCGAATACCAAACTTCTCCTTCATCTGTTGATTGATACCATGTTCATGGCGCAACTTACTGCGCATACGCGCCAACAATGGGTCTTGATAGGTGTCCTTTAAGTCACTGACCGTAATTTGCAGTGGGTCGGTTTTACCGCCTGCACCGCCCGCACAAATCAGCTTTAGCTTATTAAATCGACAATGCAGCGCAATTGCCAGTTTGGCTGCCATATCATCGGTACAGTCGAGTATCATAGTTGCCTCTCCATCAGCGAGTCTCGATTTAGCGTGCTCACGACTAGGTAATAATTCAGCGACATTCTCTGCGGTTAAAAAGTCATCAACGAGGTGAAGCTCAAGTCTTGGATTGATTTGACGGGCACGCTTCGCCATTGCTTCAATTTTACTTTCCCCAAAGCTTGAGTCCATTGCCGGCAGCTGTCGATTGACATTCGAGGCGACAAGCACATCCATATCTATCAAGGTCAATTTACCAATCGCCGTTCGCGCCAGCCCTTCGACTGCCCACGTCCCTACACCACCAACCCCGATCACGATAACATGTGCGTGTTCAAAGTTGTGAAAGCTCTGTTGCCCATATAGAGTTTGCGTGCCTTGAAAACGGCGCGCATATTGAGTCGTGTCTGTTTGTTGAGCCTGATCAAGCGTTTTGGATGTCATAATATATGTGCTTTTAATAAAGGTAATAAAACATAAAATGAAAAATTATAAACTGAAATAAGACAATATCAATGTGGAGCTCATCCAGCTTTACGCTACTATCTTGGCACGCACTGAGGCGTGCGCTAAAGGTACGTGTCGTTTCTGCTATCACGATATCGCCACTTACCAAGCGCACGCATCTCAGTGCTTACCCAAGTATATCCGCTGCAATCTGGGCTAAACCGCTCTATCCTTTCTCGCTATTTATAAGCTTTCTTACTCAGAATTAACTGTCTCACTCAGAATAAATTGTCTCACTCAGGATAAGACCAATCAACCCTCAATGCCTCACAGCTATTTCTCCATAACTGTGGCGCTAGTATCTGCACATCTACCGCTAATAAATCACTAAGACTATGTAGCACATGTGTTAGATTACCTGGCACATTGCGGGTGGGCTCATGACCCTGTTGACAACAAACTGGTGTCATATCAGGACAGTCCGTCTCTAACACTATGCACTGAATACCATACTCGCTCACCGCTTCGCTAATTGCACGTCGCAGCTTTTTGGCATTTGGATTCGTTACCTGACCCGTCACCCCTAGTTTAAAGCCCAGCTTTACAAAGGCTTTGGCTTCTTGCTCACCGCCACTAAAGCTGTGCGCAATACCGCCAAGCTGATGCGCATCGTAGGCATGATGTTTGAGTAGCTGTAGGCACTCGGCATGGGCTTTACGAATATGCAGTAACACTGGCAACTGATGCTGCACCGCTAAGTCGAGCTGAATGCTAAAGAAGCGCTTTTGTTTGGCAACAGACGCCTCTGCTTTTAACGCATCCGTAAAAGTATCTAAGCCAATCTCGCCGAGTGCAAGATGCGGGTGCTGCTGCAAAAACTCCGCCAAATAATCCAGATCGGACTCACTATGATCATCAATATAAGCTGGATGTAAGCCGCTGGTCAAATGCGCTTTTGGCACAGGTTTTGTCTTGCTTTGTAGGTTCTCTAATTGGGCTTGCGTACTGATCAAGCGTTCAAAATAGGTTGCTAAATAGCCGATTAATAGCAAATGTCGCACACCGGAATGATAAGCAGAATGCGCCAGTTGCTCCCTATCGTGATCAAACACGACGTCATCAAAGTGGGTATGCGTGTCGATCATAGGATAGATTGATTCACTTTGTTTGACGTTAATTGGATTAGCGTTAAGTGGGTTGGTGTTAAATGGTGTTGCATCCAGTGTGGCAGTAGGCATAGGTGATCACGGTTACCCTTATCATTAGGGATTATTAGGGATTATTAGGGGTGTGTTTATAACTAATATTGAGTTTAAATAGAGCGAAGCTGTTTAAGAGTTATTATCGGTATTTTCATTGTCTTTAACATCAGCGTCTGTATCAGCATCTAAATTACGTTGCTTATCAAGAATGGGATGTTTCTCATTATTGGCATGGCTATTATTAGGGCTTCCTTCATCAGCGCTTCGCTGAGACTGTCGGCTACTGCGCCTTGGTATCAGCAATAATGCCACACCCACTGCACTAAGCTTTACTAATTTAGAAAGTTTCATATGATTCTCTGAGTTAGTTTTTCATTAAGCCACTTTTATTCATGTATTTTTATTCATATATTTTTATTCAAGCACTTATATTAAGTCATTTTGAAACGAAATACGCTTAAATTGAAAAAATACAACATGTAACAAAAATCTTTATTGCACAGCGTTATATTGTACGTAAACCTAGTTTAACTATCAAACTAAGCTGAATGTGTGGTTTAGATATTAGTTGACTAGTAGATTGATTGTTAATAGAAAGCTGTCAATCGTAAGCGATCGTTTGAATCAATAATAACGGCAATATCAATGATAATTATCATAATTATGACTAAACATAACTATAATAAGAGGCAATATAAATGACTGAACCCAATAATAATTCAATTCTATTTCAATGGGCAGAAGCGGAAAAAACTCTAAAAAAATTCATGCCCATCATGGTTGCAGAGCAGGCCAATGTTGCCAACACTGACATCCTCAACCCTTTGCCTAAAGAAAAACAAGACGCCATCAAAAACATCCCCTTCCTTGAAGAGTCGCGTTCTGCAGATGACGTTTTACAGGATATGCATGATCTGATTTATAAATATCGCACCAAGCAAAACAACCCAAGATTTTTCTCTTTTATTCCCTTAGCCTTATCTCCCATATCTGTGGTTGGCGATGCGATTAATGCTTTTTATTCGCCTTATGGTGGTAGCCATACGCTGAGTCAGGGCATGGCCATTGCTGAAAAAAGACTGCTTAACTGGATGGGTGAGCAAATTGGTTACCCCGTCAAAGAACTTGGCGGATTGTTTGTCTCTGGTGGTTCAATGGCAAACTTAACCGGCTCCATTGTGGCTCGAGATGAGAAGCTGAAAGATGAGGAATTCGGTAAAGGCACCGTTTACGTCTCAGACCAAACCCACTCATCCGTGGCAAAAGGCATCCGTGTCATGGGTATCCCTAAAGCCAATATCCGCAAAGTCAAAACCAATGAGCGCTTTCAAATCATCCCAGATGACTTAAGAGCGCAAATCGAACAAGACAAAAAAGATGGCTTTATTCCCTTCTTAATCGTAGGTACTTGCGGTACCACCAATACAGGCTCTATTGATCCGTTACACAAGTTGGCAGACATTAGTGAAGCCTACAATACTTGGCTACACATCGATGGTGCCTATGGTGCGAGCGCTATACTATCTTCTCATCGTGAGCTGTTAGATGGGATTGAGCGTAGTGACTCAGTGAGCTGGGACGGTCATAAATGGCTATTTCAATCATATGGCTGCGCTACTGTCATCTGTAAAGACCGTCAAGCTATGTCACGTACCTTTATGGAAAATCCAGAATATTTAACCGACATTCAATCAGATGATGCTAATATTAACTTTTGGGATATGGGGATTGAATTAACGGCGCCTGCTCGTGGTATGCGCCTTTGGTACACCCTACAACGAGTAGGTCTTAAAGAGATGAGACGAGCCATTGATAAAGGCTTTGAAAATGCAGAATATTTTGAGCAGTTATTCCGTGCTGAAGACTACTTTGAGATTGTCTCGCCTGCTCAGTTAGGTATTGTTAATATAAGATATTATGACGACCGCCATACTGAAGAAGAGATTAATGAGATTAACCATAAATTGTCCGAAATGGCAGAACAAAGAAATCAGTCTGTGTATTTTACAACCATGTTGAATAAAAAAATTGTTTTAAGATTCTGTGCTATCAATCCTTTATTAACCAAACAAGATATTGAAGATGTGGTGAATAATATAAAAAGCGATATTGCATCGCTTGGTTTGCTTGAACAATAATATAGTCGTAGGCAAACTAAAGAGCGACAGCGTTAACCTCACTAAGCCTACTAGAGTAGTACTTGCGCTCGGTTGCCTTGTATCTCATTTAGTTGCTTATGACTATAGGTTTGATTGAAACATCTTTCTATTCAATATCGACAAAAAAAGAGCCTATATTTAATATAGGCTCTTTTCAATGTAATCCATATATTCTAAGATTTAAAACGGGATATCATCATCCTTTGGTGTATCCGTCATGCCGCCCGCAGGTGTGGTAGTTTGATTGTTAAACGCAGGCGTTTGTGGTTGAGCGGCAGGAGAGCTTTGCGGCGCAAAAGTATTTTGATTATTATTGGCAGGTGCTTGATTGCCATAAGATGAATCATTGTTGCCGCCTTGATTACCATACGACTGACCACCTTGATTTTGAGCCCCGCCTTGAGGTGCAAAGTTATTTGGTGCCGTTTGATTACCACCCGCACTATCAAGCATTTGCAATTGGTCAGCGCGTATTTCAGTGATATAACGGTCTTGACCGCTCTGGTCTTGCCACTTACGAGTACGTAAGCTACCTTCGATATAGACTTTACTGCCTTTACGCAAGTATTGAGCCGCAATCTCACCCAAGCGATTAAATAGCACGATACGATGCCATTCTGTGGCTTCACGTTTCTCGCCCGTCTGTTTGTCAGTCCATTGCTCAGACGTTGCCACTGAAATATTGGTCACGCTTCCGCCATTACTGAATTGACGGGCTTCTGGATCAGCGCCTAAATTACCCACAATAATTACTTTATTGACACCACGCATAACATTTCCTTTTTAAAGTTTCGTCTATAGAATTGCCTATCATTCACATAAATAATCAATTTGACAATTTATAATCATTAAGCTTTTGTACTTTTGCAGTCACTGTACAGAATTTTCAATCAAATATCTAGCCTAGTTTCCGTTAGTTGCGACAACATCTGTCGTGAGTCCTCAGTAAGTTTTAATTTATTAAACTTTAAGTACGCCACGCCATCCTTTGGCATCACGACTATCTCATCAATCCCATCAATATTCATAATTTGTTGCGACCAACTTTGGATATCTGCCTGTTCAGGAATCGCTAAGGTGGTACTGGTCAAATATGGGGGCTGCGAGATTGGGAATATTAATATCAAAGCAACCGCCATCACTGCGCCAAGGATACCCCAAGACAACAGAGTCCCTTGATTCAATAGCATACCGCCCAACGCACCGCCAAAGAATGCCCCTAAAAACTGACTGGATGAATTAATGCCCATCGCCGTTGCTTTATTAGCAACCGGTGCTTTTTTAGATATCCAAGACGGTATCGTTGCTTCAAGTAAGTTAAAGCCGATGAAATATAACCCTAGTCCCACGATCAAGCCCACACTTAACTGACTGCCGAGCGCCAAACAGACAAACGCTAGTACAATCACCATTAATGCTGCTAAAAATATCTGACGCATTTTACGCTTTTTTTCAGCGATGATAATAAACGGTATAGCGATGGCAAAGCCAATGAATAAGAGCGGCAAATACACCATCCCTTGTTGACGAACGGTTAAATCTAGTACATCAGCTAACTGCTGTGGCACGATCACAAAGATTGCAGTCATAGTCAGGTGTAGCGCAAAAATACCGATGTGCAATCGATTTAGATCGCCAATTTTCAGCACTTCTTTAAGCTGTTCTTTGATCGATTGATTGGCTAAATTATGCTTCAAAACACGTAGCGGCGTCGGTACGATAAACAACAGCATCATTGCCAATACGGCAAACAGTGTAGTCAACCAAAATAGACCCGATATCCCCAGACTTGCCACCATAATCGGTCCAATGGCAAATGACAACATAATAGAAGTCGCAATGGTCAGACCCATTGTTGCCATGGCTTTGGTGCGAACTTGCTCTCGAGTCACATCCGCTAATAGCGCCATCAATACCGCAGATACTGCCCCACTCCCTGCCAGCGCTCGACCAATAATCACTTGATAAATACTGTCTGCGGTCGCAGCCACCACACCACCGATAGCAAATAATAGCAGACCTAACAATATCATTGGCTTACGTGGAAACTTATCAGCAGCCATGCTCATTGGAATTTGGAAAATCGCCTGCCCTAGCCCGTAAATACCGACGGCTAAGCCAATTAATAGCGGCGTCGCCTGAGCATAATTATGACCGTAGACTGAAAACACTGGCACTATCATAAATAGACCAATCATACGCAGTGCAAAAATACCACCTATACCTGCAATAGCTCGTTTTTCGATGCTATTCATATTGCTCCCACTTAATGATACACCTAAAGCTTTATTCTACACCTACTGAACCACGACGTCATTATAATGGTTTCAATATAAGTATGGGCAGTGACAGACGACGGATTTTTAGTAATTATAGTCAAAGAAGTCTAAAATGGTTACAAGGCAACCGAGTGCAATTAGCAAATAATTTAGCAAGCAATACGGGAGTCAGCTTAACGAGGTTAACACTGTAACCGTTTAGTAGTTCGTTAACTATACATATTATTGGACCCAAACCGCCCCTTATAAGTTGCAAAAATAGGAGCCAAGAGGGTGAGCCTGCTAATGATTGCTTTAAGCTCAGTACTTGAATTATAGGGATAACAGACCCATAAATAGTCTAACGCATTGACACATTTATTAAACCGACTACTTATACAACTGATATATATTTGAGCGCCTAAATCGGCTATTCTACTCCAATTACTCTATTTTATTTAGGGGTTGTCTATTTTAGTGCTCGTTTAATTTAGAGCATATCTAATTGAGTCATTATGGATTATTAAATATCGAACTTAAATGCAGACTCCTGAAGTACGAACAACGACAAGTAATCAGCGCTAGATAATAAAACTCATACTGCTATCTTGAATAATTTTACTGTTCTAGGACAGACCCTAATAATATTAAACGACTCAATCAACTTAATTTATATCTTAAAATAGCTTAATTATTTTTTAGCCATTTATATTTTGCAACCATCTTATTAACCTGTTTTTATTACCACCATTTAACTACTCACTACATTTATTACCATCTTTTAATGACAAAGGCTCTATATGGCACACGAACATATTAAAATTCGCGGCGCACGTACTCACAATTTAAAAAACATCAACATTGATATTCCACGTGATAAGTTTGTGGTAATTACTGGGCTTTCTGGTTCCGGTAAGTCCTCTCTTGCATTTGATACGCTCTATGCAGAAGGTCAACGCCGTTACGTTGAAAGCTTATCAGCGTATGCCCGCCAGTTTTTATCGCAAATGGACAAGCCTGAAGTGGATAGCATCGAAGGCTTATCACCTGCGATTGCCATTGAGCAAAAGTCGACCAACCACAACCCCCGTTCAACGGTCGGTACCATTACCGAGATTTACGATTATCTGCGTTTATTATACGCCCGAGTGGGCACACCTTATTGCCCAGTGCATGACTTACCGATGGTGGCACAAACCATCACCGAAATGGTCGATGACATCATGGCGTTGCCTGAAGACACTAAGCTGATGATATTAGCGCCTGTGGTGCGTGACCGCAAAGGGGAACATATCGTACTGCTTGAGCAGCTAGTGGGACAAGGTTTTGTGCGCGTGCGGGTCGATGGTAACGTCTATGATATGGATGAGCTGCCTGCCCTTGAGAAAAATAAAAAACATACGATTGAGGTGGTGGTTGACCGTTTTAAAGTGCGTGATGATTTAGGTAACCGTGTTGCTGAGAGCTTAGAGACCGCATTGCGTCTTGGTGGCGACTTAGCGATTTTGCACTATATGGACGGTAACCCAAACCCAGACGCGTCCAATCAAGATAGCGACGACCAAGTATTATCCGCCAAGCACTCTTGCCCAATTTGTGACCGTGCGGTATCGGAACTTGAGCCTCGCCTATTTAGTTTTAACAATCCTTACGGCGCTTGCCCTGCCTGTGACGGCCTTGGCAAACGTCAATATTTTGCGGCTGAAAAGCTGGTGACCAATCCTGAGAAATCTTTAAATCAAGGGGCGATCAATGGTTGGGACAGACGCCATGCCTATTACTTTGGTTTGCTTAATACGGTAGCCAAGCACTTTGATATCGACATGGACATACCATGGCAAGAGATTTCAAAAGAACACCGAGACATCATCTTAAACGGCTCAGGTAAAGAGAAGATCCAATTTAACTTTACCGATGAGCGTGGTCGTAAAACCAAAAAGACCACCCCATTCGAAGGGGTACTGCCCTACCTTGAGCGCCGCTATGCAAAGACGCAAAGTAACTTTGTGCGTGATGAATTGGCAAAATATTTAGCCGATACTACCTGTAACGTCTGTGATGGCGCCCGCCTAAACGAGATAGCCCGTAACGTGCGGGTGGACGGTCGCGGTATTGCTGACATTGTGCAGCTGTCTATTGGCGATGCGGCAAACTATTATAGCGATCTGCACATGGGCGGTGCCAAAGGAGAGGTCAGTGACAAGATTTTCAAAGAGATTAACGAGCGTCTGAATTTCTTAGTCAGTGTCGGGCTTGATTATCTTAATCTTGCTCGCTCTGCCGAGACGCTATCAGGCGGTGAAGCTCAGCGTATCCGTCTTGCCAGCCAAATCGGTGCAGGCTTGATGGGCGTCATGTATGTGCTTGATGAGCCCTCTATCGGTCTGCATCAACGGGATAACGACCGTCTGCTACAGACCCTTGTGCGTCTACGTGATCTTGGCAATACCGTGTTGGTCGTTGAGCACGATGAAGATGCCATTCGCCAAGCCGATCATGTGATTGATATCGGTGTCGGTGCTGGCGTACATGGCGGTCATGTCATCGCTGAGGGCACCATGCAAGACATTATGGACGTCGATGAGTCATTAACCGGTCAATACTTGTCAGGTAAAAAGAAAATCGATATCCCTAAAACCCGTCATAAAGCCAAAACCATCGATCTCAATAATCCGCCTGAAAAAGCACGTATTATGCCAATGGGTAAAGCCAAAGCGGCGGCAGCTAAAAAAGCAGCTAAAAATGCAAAACCCAAGCCCAAAAAGATAGTGCCAATGCAGATTGAGCTAAAAGGCGCCTCAGGTAACAACCTGCAAGATGTAAATCTCACCATTCCTATCGGCACCTTTACCTGTATTACCGGTGTATCAGGCTCAGGTAAATCCACCTTGATTAACCGTACCCTGATGCCCTTGGCCGCCACCCAATTAAACAACGCATCGACCTTAGTGCCCGATAAATACGACAGTATCACTGGGCTTGAATATCTCGATAAAATGGTCGATATTGACCAGAGTCCAATTGGGCGTACCCCCCGGTCTAACCCAGCGACCTATACGGGCGTATTTACCCCCATTCGTGATTTATTCTCGCAAACCCAAGAGGCCAAAGCGCGTGGTTATAAAGCAGGTCGCTTTAGCTTCAATGTCAAAGGCGGTCGCTGTGAGACCTGTCAGGGCGATGGCCTAATTAAAGTTGAAATGCACTTCTTACCGGATATGTACGTGCCCTGTGACAGCTGTCATGGCAAGCGTTATAACCGTGAGACGCTTGAGATACATTACAAAGGTAAGAGCATCGCTGAAGTATTGGACATGACAGTAGAAGATGCGACTGAATTCTTCTCAGCCATTCCGCCGATTCATCGTCGGCTACAAGCATTAGTGGATGTTGGTTTAAGCTATATCCGCTTGGGTCAGTCTGCCCCGACATTATCGGGTGGTGAAGCCCAGCGTGTTAAGCTGGCTCGTGAGCTTGCCAAACGCGATACCGGTCAGACGCTCTATATCTTGGATGAGCCAACCACTGGCTTGCATTTCCACGATATTTATAAGCTACTTAATATTCTTCATGCACTGCGGGACAAGGGTAATACCATTATCGTTATTGAGCATAACCTAGACGTCATTAAGACTGCCGACTGGATTATCGACTTAGGTCCTGAAGGCGGTAAGAATGGTGGCATGATTATCGCGGAAGGAACGCCTGAAGAAGTTGCTGAAAATAAAGCCTCGTTTACAGGAGCGTTTTTGAAGCCGATGCTTGCGGGTTAAAATCCAATTTCATAATTAGATAATGATACAAAGGCTATTCACAATGAATAGCCTTTTTTTTGCGTTGGGATTGTTGGTTTTACGAACAGATATCATGTGTAGGGTGTCGCCATGCGCACCAATAAAACGAGCTAGAAATATATCAAACTGTAAAATATCTTAAGACTTAACGATATTAAAAAGTAAAGTTGGAGCTATTCCTGCCAACCGCTTGTATCTACTGGTCTAGGCGGAGCGGGGACTAAGACTAGATGAGTTCCATCATCCAAGCGACCACCTCTAGCCAAAGTCCCCGCAATCCGCCCAGATCAGTAGGATACCGCTCATGTCAGGGCTAGCGGTAACATCGAGTTCTTGTTGATATTTAAAGTAGCCGTACACTTTTAAGTATGCCGATAGGGAAGATTAGATAGTTCGATTTTGACATTAGTATCACTTAATAATTTAGCGAGATATGGCTGGTAGTGAGTCGCAGCAGGTGCAATATAAATTTTATCTAAGTTTGACTTAACATTAGGTTCGTATTCAATATATAAAGCACTACCAAAATCCATCATCACTTCTAGGCTACTGATAGATGTAATGTATATCATTCGACATTCCTGCTCCTCTTGGAAAGCAGAGTGTTTAATTAAGTACTTTAAGGGTAATAGAATTTTATTAATGAGCTCGACATTTTCTTTAAAAGCTTCAGGATTATTGTTTTTTAGCTCTTGATAAGTTGTAGTTAGCTCTTCTAGTGCTTCAGAAACTTCATCTGTTGTATCATTAATAAATTTTTTATAGCCTTTCCATTTATCTTCAGCTACTTTTTTATCAAGAAATTCTCTATAAAAAGTAATCTCATTTCTTTGTGCTAATTGCACATATCTAGACTCAGGTTCAACATAAACACATCGCATTATGTGCAAACTAGATACTTTACCATCTGAATTAACTTCATGAGGTTGTACTTCTACTTCATCCTCAATATTTGAGGTAGTAAATTGATTGTGGTTACTTATACTTAAATAGCTGGGTAAAAAATCAATTCCGTTAGATAAACTGTCAGGATTAAAAAAACTCGACTTAAAAACTAGGCTAACACCAGATGCTTCCAAATTATCTTGTTTTCCGTATAAGCGAAACTGATTAAGACTATTATGGTTAAATGTAAAACAACCTACAAAAGCTTGAAAACGCTCATCAAAATTTTGAGAATAATTTACTTCACCACCATATCTATTAAGATAATGATCTAATACATGTCCTTCACTAGGATCATTAACATTATTAATAGTATTTAAACGCAGTGAGCCACCTTTATTATTTATAGCATTATAATTCAATAAAATATTGGCTACGTCTGTTGTTGTATAATGAGCAAGCTTTCTTTCTAAAGAATCTTCAAAAGTAATAGTTAGTTTTTGTAGTATTTGACGTACTTTATCAAAGATATGTTCTAAGAATTTTCCTGTCTTAAACGTATTAGAATCAAGTAAGAGCTCACATATCTTTGAATAGCAGTAAGCTTCGTAATGGTAATGATTACTAGCATTTTCAAAGCATTTTTTTGCAATATTAATCTTGTTTGTATCATTGAGATTAATAATCTTTGTACCAACATAGTAATGTGCTTTTGAGAAAAATTCTAGATTATCTGAGATACTAATATTTTTTAAATGCAAAATGCACTTATCCAACTGCCCCCTCAAACTATATAAAATAATTATTGCATATTGAGCTTCAGTATAGACTTCACGAGAATAGCTTTTTTTAATATTCTCAAATAGTTTAATAGAATCATCTATATCTTCTAACTTCAGACCACCCTTTTTTTCAGCAATATTTAACTTAGCTATATATAGCAGAGCTTTAGCATATAACTCCTTTTCATCACTTAGATTAATATTCTGAAAGTACACTTTAGATTCATGAAATTCCTGGACATTATAAAATATTTGCCCTAATTCTAGTTGAGATTTAGCAAAGCCTTCACCACCATCTTTTTCACGAGTCACTTTCTGCAATTCTTTAATCTTTGCTATTGTTTCCTCATCCAGTCCCTTAAAAATATCATGACTCATGCTCTACTCTCCAATCTATTTTAAAAACTCAGCTCGTAGGTTGGGCGGAGGCAACGACACCGAACACCATGCAATTTAATTCAACCAATAATATGCTGGATCTCGTACCTCGACGCCAACCTACTAACCCTTATCAAATTTGTGCACGATCCGTAGGTTGGGTGGAGTTTGCGACACCCAACAAATGAATCAATATATCAAACCAATCCGCCCCAATTTATATCAACTAAACCATTATTAACATACCGATGAAACGATGAATATTGCCAATCTTTAACCTGCGTCACATAACCGTGCTTAACGAGGTTCTTATGAATATAATCAACATGAGCACGATAATCTGCATCATCACGAATGCAGTGTCCCCAGAATCGACGTTGCCAAATACCCCGCTCTCCCTTGCGTAATCGACTTTTTGAAATATGCTCCGTCTTTTTAATATGGTACGAAAAATAATACTTAATCAATTTAATACGCTTAGAAAAATCATCATCGTCTGGTGGCATCGTACATAACAGATGCACATGGTCAGGCAAAATAACAACGGCATCAATATAAAAAGGGTGTTTTTGCCTAACGGTTTGAAAGGCTTGGCGCAATATATCAATATCAGCTATTAACAAGTCGCTAGACCTATCTTGCAAAACAATCGTAAAAAAGTAAGTCGCACCTTGTTGATAGTATCGCCGATATTGCATAATGACTTATAAATAATGAACGTCATTGGATTGTAGATGAGTGTTTTAAGCATAGTAAATGTTACGTTATAGATATTAAATGTTGGGTCTCGTACCTCGACGCCAACCTGCCTGATACATATATGAGAAATCTACAAGGTTGACGTGGCGCTTGAAAAATTCATATTTTCTAAATTTAATATAGAGGTTAACATGGGCCCTGATAGAAGTGATGGCACTATAATTGAGATTGATAACACTTTAGCAAAAGCTTATATTCAAGACAGTTATGAAGATACAGTTTTTGAAGCTGACTTGCCTAAATATAACGGTGAAATTCAGTTATCGGTTGGCACTAAAGTAGAGTACTTTAAACTTTATTATTCACAGCCTACTGCTCATTTATTAGGTACGTCTAAAGAATTCGAACAAAACTATTCTAATATTCA
The DNA here is from genome assembly GCF_057396215.1 of Psychrobacter sp. CX18. NCBI lineage: Bacteria > Pseudomonadati > Pseudomonadota > Gammaproteobacteria > Moraxellales > Moraxellaceae > Psychrobacter > Psychrobacter sp. CX18. The sequence goes on from NZ_JBXYJH010000007.1 coordinate 76,604, forward strand.
TTCTAAGAATGTACAGTTTACACCTAATACATTTAAACAGATAGTTTATGAAGGAAGATTTAGATACTGCTTTTATATCGGATGTATTTTATTAGGAATGATTATCGGACTCTTTGATTGGTTTTAACGATAATCCAGTCTGTATATAATTTTATACTAGGATAGTTTAATGCAAAACCAACAGATAAATAGCTGTAGAATATGTGGTTATAGCAATGATGAGTTTATGCCTTGGAGTAATGATGGTAAATATCCAATGTTTGAAATTTGTCCTTGCTGCGGTATAGAATCTGGATACGAAGATATTTCATCAGACTCAATAGACTATAATAGACAGAAATGGATAACATCGCAAAAATATAAGTCAGATATGAAATATAAAATACAGCTTGAAAAAATACTGACGCAGACATAATTGTACGGTGCACTCTTACCAATCAGAAGAACTCACCACCTCCCTATCTTAAATAAACTCTCATCTAATATCCCGAGCCTGAAACCTCAACTACCTGCTGGATATTGTTCTCAATTTGATTAGATTCTGATTCAAACTAGTGAAAATGTCAGGGTTAACGCTCATGTATACATTACTGCCTCCTTTTTAAGTGATACTTTTGTTATATTAGCCTTAGATTTCAACTAAAAAAGTAATAAAAATGAGTATACACGTACTACAAACGATGCAATGGTCAAAGCTTAATTGGGATGCCTCTTGGCAACCTATTATTGATGTTGAGATAATACTGCCTTGTACGGGTATACACTATAAAGTTACCTTTGAGCCTAACGAAGAAGATAACGTAAAAGAAGGTTTGAGTTATATTTTATGGCGCCCACCTCATTCAGAACTAAACGGGTGGGCAGATAAAAGACCATCAGAAATTCTTCAATCCCATATAATACAAGGTCAGTTAACTCATGTTAAGACAGACTACTTTACTCGTAAATCGACGGCTATTTTCGAAGTCTATCAAACTAATAACTTAATTAATTTTTTCGAACGCGTGCCTTTAGAGCCTCACTATGCCAACTCCTGCTCTTCTATTGAGCACAATAAATTACTATATGACTGGACACAACTGGATGTTATAAAAAAAGCCGTTATCAAAGATTATATTTACTTAAATGGACAGTATGGAGAAACTACGCTCGAGGCTATATTATCCTATCTTGACAATCGCTTATACCTGCACTATGAAGCAATATTGCATCATACAGCGTCATATACCACAAATATCACTAAATATATACTTAGCCCTGTAGAGCACCTTCATTTTGAAAAGTTAATAGCTAAGGCTTATGAAATACACGACAACTCCTTAGATCAACTTGAACCTAATCAAGTTTTTGGCGCAGAATATTGGTAAGAATGGATTGATTAAAGCCTACTTCATCTGACAATAAGGCTTAAAACATTACAACCTATCTAGATAATCCCAAGTCGAATAGTCAAAATCCTTCATCTTACTTAATAAGTCCTGCAGCCATTCTGCTAAAGAATCGAAGATAACTTTTACATCTTCATCCCAGCCATCTTGAATAACTATTTGACCAAAATTCTCTTTTGAAATATCAATGCAGGTAGCATCACCCGACCCATTATCAGTAAATGGAACCCAAATCTTCCTCCATCTTTGTTCTTCAATGTCTCCATAATCAAGTTGCCCACTTAACTCCTCATACCATTCAATAATCTCTTCTATAGGCATCAAAATCTCATGCGTTTCAATATGGAAGGCTACATAAGGAGACCGTTTTTGTCCGTTATGCCACCTATAGAAAGTTTTAAACGCTTCAGGTAGCTTAGAACCTATGACGGCTTCTAGCGCTTCAAAATTAGACTCTGTCGCTGGCGGGTTAAGCGTTTTAATGAATTGCGGTATTTTTTCTTCTATCACAGTCTCTATTTGTTTAAGTGTTTGTTGCATAGCTTTTTCCTCATAAATTAAATGTAGCTTTGAAACTAAGAAGCTGCATCTTGATAATTTAACACTTCAAACTGATTTAACAACCTGTAAGCAATACGCAAGGCGTAGTAATTAAGGTAAGTATTAAAACAGGCTTCAAAAAGGTATGACGAAAATTAGGATGTAGCATTTTATATTTTCCTTTATCAAGGATAAGAAAGCAAAAATTAGGTTTGTGCAATTAATCTTATAGCCTTTTGTTCAAAAAAAATACTACCCCTGCTCTTATTCTATTCAAACAATTGTAATAGTTAGTTAACCCTTAAAGACTATCCCCTACGTTTAAAACCTATCTTAAATACTTTCCAAAATAAGACCAGCTTAAAATAATGAAATAAAGACAACATTATTAATTAAATGTTAAGGTTGAGTTAAACACCTACATAGAACAATGAGAAAAGACCCAACCATGACCAACACAATTCACAAACAAAGGCTTAAACTCGTTACAAAAAGCGTAGCATTAACACTAATTGGATCAATTGGCATCAGTTCGCCTAGCTATGCAAACTCAGAAAACACTAACTTGTCATCAAGTTTTGACAAAGATAGACCCTCACTAGCTGACGTTTACTCACCTGAGATGTTAGCTGCCTATAAGGGTTTTCAAGCAGATGCAGACATTATTCGGCTTCAACAGCTTAAATATTGGGTTAATTTAATTGAAACCTATCACGATAAGACAGGACACTACCCTCTACAAACCTCTGATAATCAGACCACAACAGTCTTCATCGCCACACCTAGACAAAAACAATATACCTATCAATTACCCGGATCTGAATACGTCGATATAAAGCAATTTGTTGATGACTTAGAATCAGGTCTTGGATACAGTATTGAAGAGCGTTATGACCCGCAGTACGCACCAGATGCTAAACCCAACTATTATATTTATATGCTTGATAGGGGCGATTATTTCTTTGCCATTCACACCCATCAAGATTATTCATTTAGTCGACCAGTAGCAACCGACTATAATAAGGTTGAGGTTTCTAATCATTATTCTCGATATACACCCAAAATCTTGACCTCAAGTATGTTGTTTGAATCAACAGCGTATCAAAAGGCTGCCACTAAGCCCATCCAGAACCCCGAATTTTTTAATAATCGAGAAGCTCTAACTTTGCACGCAACTAAATCTGAATAGTAACTAGGTCGGGTGGAGTTTACGACACCCAACAAATATAATTTTTTCAAACAGTTATCATTGACAAACTGCGTTTAGCCAAAACTTACAATAGGAGCATCTTTCTTTGATATAATTAAGCTCAGATAACGACATTCACTATAATTGAAGGAGGCATAATGAAAACAGCATATCAAATTGCACTGTTCTTTTTACATCATGCCTACAATGGTGAAAAGGACCAAATATCTAATGTTAAATTGCAAAAACTACTTTATTATGCCCAAGGTTACACTTTAGCGCTTTTAGATAAACCTTTATTTGATGAGACTATTCAATGCTGGACACATGGTCCTGTGGTTAAAAGCGTCTATCATCAGTTTAAAACCTTTGGCAAAAATCCAATAAAGCCTACTGAAGATTTTGATTTAAGTATTTTTAATGATTATGAAATTGCAATATTAACTCGTGTCGCAAATGAATATGGTCAATACTCTGCTTTGAAATTACGTGATATGACCCATAATGAGGAACCATGGCGTCATGCTTATGATACTCAGATGACGGTAATACCCAATATAGAGATTCAACAATATTTTAAGAAGCAGTTATCTACCTCAAACCCAACCAGCTCGATAATTAGCGATGACCTTCATGCCTATCATTATGACGTCAATGCCATGCAAGAATCCATCGATAGTGGCTCAATACCAGTACCAACCTTTGATACAGGTGAAGATTTCATAGCTTGGTTAAACGCATAAAGTATTATGCAAGTAAACCTATCCCCTACGTTTAAAACCTATCTTAAAAACTTTCCACAATCAGACCAGCTAAAAATAGCCAGCTTTATCAGCCATGTAAAAAAACATGGCTTACATTCGTTAGAAGGTAGAAATAAATCATCAGATAATGTCCCTACTGACGATCCACAATGGATTTATAAAGTTAAGCAAGCTCAAAAATATAACCTTTGGCACTATCACATCGGTATCCCAACTTATTCTGGAGTTTTTGGCGATAAGACCAGTGAGTATGTCTTACATTACATGCTAGATACTGATAGTGACTGTATCACCCTTATTTATATGTCACCACATCCTCCATTTGAATTGCCTAACGAAAAATACTTAGTACGAGATTAACGAGAAAGATTTGACCCGCCAATAAACCGACCACCAAAAAATTTGATGTTATCAATTTCAGTGGCAGTCAGGCAGGCTTTGCCAGGTTGGTGTTAGCGAAGCGTAACCCACCAAATAGATTTAGTAATGCTCTCATAATAATAGCCAAAACTTAAGACGTGGGTTTCGCTTCGCTACACCACACGCTACATATTCTGCATTCTATAGTGTACGTTGAATTATAGAATGATTATTTTTCTTACCGTAATACATAAAAAGCTAGATTACGTTTTTTCTAAACGGCTTTGTAGTTTGAAAATCTTCACTCCCCTTACCTAGATGTTGAAAAAGTGAATGCAAAGGTAAGAACTCTTTAAATAAAGCACTGCTTTGCCCATTCGCACGATATCAGCTTTTGTGCGAGGGTGAGAGCGGTTTAAACAAAGCACTGCTTTATCCGCTCGCAAGACAAAGGCTATGCCTGCGTGAAGCCGAGCTAACTCATTAAAGAATAATTGCCTATGAAACGCATATTTCTAAGCCTTTAAAGCACTCAAATCTTGAGGCCATGCTTTTTATCTTTTGCTGTTGTCTCTTGATAATTTTTAACTGTTTTCATATATTTTTCGCAAAGACTATTTGCCGTAATCCCTGCCTGCCTGATAAGATGACGACCTTTAAACCAGAACTTGAAAGGAATGTCGATGACGGCATCACACTCACCTCGGTCCCCTCAAAAAGAAGCGGTCTCGCAATCGCGACAGTCCAACATAAAACACGACCTCCCTGAGCATCAAAATGACAGTCCGAAACAGTTGTTGGGCGTCTATTTTAAAGGTATGGCAATGGGCTCAGCCGATATTGTGCCAGGGGTATCAGGCGGTACCATAGCGCTTATCGCAGGTATTTATGAACGCTTAATCAATGCGCTCGGAAGCATTGGGCCAAGCTTATGGCACGTGTATCGTGAGCAGGGCGGCATTAAGGGGTTGCTTGCTGTATGGCGCGCAGTCGATGCGACGTTTTTATTGTGTTTGCTATTGGGTATCGCAACGAGCTTTATTACCTTGGCAGGTACGATTAAGCACCTTTTAGACACTCAGCCATTATTTATCTGGTCATTTTTCTTCGGATTAGTCATCGCCACTGTGGTAATACTATTAAAAGAGATTAAGCACTGGAATGTGACACGAGGTGCACTCTTTGTCCTCGGCATCATTGTGGCAGTTGGTATAAGCAGTATGCCATTAATGACAACAGATCCAAGCTTGCCTTATATTTTTTTCGCCGGCGCAATTGCCATATGTGCGATGATATTGCCTGGTATTTCGGGGTCGTTTATTCTGTTATTGCTAGGCGTCTATCAGGCTGTCCTTGAGGCAGTACATACTTTCAATCTTAGCGTCATCGTGACGTTAATGGCAGGTATGATAACGGGGCTATTGTTGTTTACCCGTGCACTCAAGTGGCTTTTGTCTCGCTATTATCAAGGGACTCTGGCACTGTTAACGGGTTTTATTGCTGGCTCATTGGTGAAGGTCTGGCCGTGGAAGGTGGATGCGTTGGGGACATTAAGTAGCGAGGCGATTCACAACGTGGCGCCGTGGCACTATCCAACTGGTGCGCAGTGGGTAGTGACGTTGGGCTTAATGGTGCTTGGAGCGGTGATGGTGTCTGCGTTGTCTTGGTGGGGATTGAAAAGTAAGGGGACTAAATAGACGGGTGCGGTTTGGCTTGCTATTTGAATTGCTATTTGAATTGCTATTTGAATAGATACTTAAATGGCTGCACAGCCGACAACGAATGAAAAATGAGTTATTTCTTTTGATATTTTTCTTTACCAGTCTCTAAGAAGAGTTTATATGCCATTCAACCTGCTTATTTATAAACCATAACCTTCAATATTATCTAAATACTATTTAAAGACTTATTAGCTGTTTTTATGAGTTTCTGTTAGGCTTGATTTAACCCTTATAAATCTGTTTAACGTGACTCAGAGTCTGACATGCTTACCAAATTACTAACGATAAAACACTGGCAACTTTTTTTAATGATTTTTGTCATACCGACGCTATGTCAGATTTGCGCCTTTAGCATGATATTCTCAGCGCAAAATGTCAACGACGATTTATCAAAGTCTCTTTTTAACGCTATATTGGTGAGTATTCTAAGTACCTCTTTAATATCGCATATGATTTATATGATGTGGATATGGGCAATAGCGACCAAAATTCATCGAAAACTCCCTTTATATCTTCATCTCGATTTGGTTAAATTCAAATTAACTGCCATCATAACCATTATACTATTCTGCTTACTCCTATCGATCATGGCCATGCTATTTGCTACTATTTATGGATATCCCTTGTATGATGGTATATTCAATATAATACCCGTGATATTCGTGGTTGAATGGTTGATGCTGTTTTCGATCATTTATGTGTTCTACTTTACAGGTAAAATCATTACATTGGCGGAAATGAAAACTGAGGTCGGACTAAAGAGCTATATTGGGAATAGTATTCTGTTAGGATTATTTCCTATTGGCGTTTGGATACTTCAGCCTAAGCTCAATAAACTAATGCAAAGTCCAGACTTAGGCTAATTGTAGCCTCAATTTTTCGACGGTTATTTTCAGTTTTTTTTGTTCTTTTTTTTCAAGCGCTTAGGTTCATTTGATTGCCTGAAACTCATCTGGTTTGGAATAGGTTTTTTAAAACCAGATACCTTTGAAGACGGATGATCAAATAGACCCTAATATTGGGGTTTTTTAATATTCTTTATACTAGTACTCTAATAACTAAAAAGGTTTAACAATGACAAGACATTATGATTATATTGCAATTGGTGGTGGTAGCGGCGGTATCGCCTCACTCAATCGGGCGGCAAGTTACGGCAAAAAGTGTGCCATTATCGAAGCCAATCACTTAGGCGGTACCTGTGTCAACTTAGGCTGTGTACCCAAAAAGGTGATGTGGTATGGCGCGCAAGTTGCTGAGGCGATGCATAAGTATGCGCCCGATTATGGGTTTGATGTGGATGTTAAAGGGTTTGACTTTAGCAAGCTCGTAGCAACCCGTCAAAAATATATTGGCAATATCCACCGCTCTTATGAGACCAATCTAGGTAAGAATAACGTTGAGGTGATTCACGGCTTTGCTAAATTTGTCGATGCTAAAACAGTCGAGGTCAATGGCGAGTATATTACTGCTGACCATATTTTGATTGCGACCGGTGGACACCCTATCCTACCGGATATCAAAGGTGCTGAGTATGGTATTGATTCAGATGGGTTCTTTGCTTTAGACCAGTTACCACAGCGAGTAGCAATCGTCGGTGCAGGCTATGTGGCGGTTGAGATAGCGGGTGTGCTACGTAGCTTAGGCTCAGAGGTTGATTTATACGTGCGCCAACATAGCCCGTTACGTCAATTTGATCATGATATCGTCAATGTGTTAATTGAAGAGATGGACAAGGAAGGTATTACTATACATACCTATGCAACGCCCACTGAAATCATTAAAAATGAGGATGGCACTTTAACAATCTGTCTGGAAGATAGGAAGCACAATGGGCATCAAAAAACGGTAGATTGTCTAATCTGGGCAGTGGGACGTGCACCCTCAACTGATAATATCAACTTAGAAGTGACGGGAGTTAAGACCAACGCCATTGGTAAAATTAAAGTCGATAAGTATCAAAATACCAATGTCGAAGGCATCTATGCGGTGGGGGATATTATTGAAAACAGTATCGATTTAACGCCTGTTGCCATTGCTGCTGGTCGACGCTTGTCAGAACGTCTGTTTAATAATAAACCTAATGAACATCTGGACTATAACTTGGTGCCGACGGTTATCTTTACCCACCCGCCAATTGGGACTATTGGATTGTCCGAGATGCAAGCCATCGCCCAACATGGTAAAGAAAATATCAAATGCTATATGTCGACGTTCACCCCGATGTACAGTGCCGTGACCCAGCACCGTCAAAAGTGCCGCATGAAATTAGTATGTCTAGGAGAGGATGAAAAAGTCATCGGATTGCATGGGATTGGCTTTGGGGTAGATGAGATGATCCAAGGCTTTGCGGTCGCTATTAAGATGGGTGCCACCAAAGCGGACTTTGATAATACAGTCGCCATTCATCCGACAGGTTCTGAAGAATATGTGACAATGCTTTAAAGCTAAATTTAGCCATTAGTCGCTTAGAATTTAAAGCAAAGTCGAGTTAGTAGACAGATATAAGAAAAGCCATTCTGCAAGGAATGGCTTTTTAGTATAAATTATTAAGAAAGCATCTAATCCAAATGCTGTTTAAAACCACGCTGCTGATCGCGCTCCCAATCTCTATCTTTGAGTGTCTTACGCTTATCGTGAAGCTTCTTACCTTTGGCTAAGCCAATTTTGCACTTCACTAGCGAGTTTTTCCAATAGACTTCTAACGGCACACAGGCATAGCCTTTTTGATTGACCGCACCGAATAAGGTATCAATCTCTTTACGATGAAGCAATAGCTTTCGGGTACGAATACTGTCTGGATCAACGTGTGTCGAGCTTGATAATAGTGCCTGAATGTGGGCACCAAACAAAAAGGCTTCGTTATTTCTAAATACCACGTAAGATTCGGTGATACTCATCTTGCCGGCACGGATCGCTTTCACTTCCCAACCTTGAAGCTCTAATCCTGCTTCAAACGTCTCTTCAATAAAATACTCATGCCGCGCTTTTTTATTCGCCGCAATTTGATTGGAGGGCTTTCTGTTCTTTTTCGCCATAATATTGTCTCTCTAAAGGCAAAGTGGCTTTTATTCTGCCACTTGTCGTACGTGTCCCTAATCTCATTTAGTTGCCTACGACTATAGATATATGTCGTACTGAGTTAGGTCGAACTGTTAGTATAACAAATTAATCCCTACGACTATTTCATCTGTTTGTAATAACCCCACTATGATATTTGAAATTATGAGGTTTCAAAGTTGGAAAGTTAGCGAGGAAGTTAGTAACTTATTCGCTTAGTCATATTCTTAGGTTAGTAACTTAGTTCACTCATAACCATAATAAACGTTAATGAACGTTAAGCTAATTGTATTGGCTAAACGCGATAAAATAAGAGACGTAAAGTAGCAGGCTAATAGCTCAACACAATAACTCGACATAAGTATGGTTAATGACCTTACTTGCATCGTCAAAATTTGTTACGATAGGCGCTTATATCTCTTAATCATTATCTCGGCCTACCACCATGACAAAAACCTCTTCTTTATATACTAAAATCATTTATCCAGGTACGTTTGACCCCATTACCAACGGTCACCGTGATTTAATTTTGCGCGCGGTTAAATTGTTTGACGAGGTGGTGATTGCCGTGGCATTGGGTCATCACAAAAAACCCATGTTTAGCTTTGAGGAGCGGGTTGAATTGGTGGAGACGGTATTTGCTGACTTACCGCAAGTATCTGTGGTTGGCTTTGAGGGACTATTGGTAGAGTTTATGCGAGAGCAAAAAGCGACTGCGGTCTTGCGTGGTCTACGCGCGATGTCAGACTTTGAGTATGAATTTCAGCTGGCCAATATGAACCGTGAGCTTGATGAGGATTTTGAGGCAGTATTTTTGACCCCTGCCCCGCAATATTCTTTTATCTCATCCACGATGATTCGTGAGATTGCCAAACTTGATGGGGATGTGGATAAATTTGTGCCGCTATGTGTACAAAAAGCATTTGACGATAAGCGGGCGAATGATTGGCAATAGGTGCATAATAGCCTATAGGGTTAATAGTATGTTTCACTGGGTTAGGAGTTTGCAATGGCGTTAATGATTACTGATGAATGCATCAACTGTGATGTTTGCGAGCCTGTTTGCCCAAATGATGCCATCTATGAGGGTGAGGAAATCTATGAGATAAATCCTGACTTGTGCACCGAATGCGTGGGTCATTTTGATGAACCTCAATGCGTACAGATTTGCCCGATTGATTGTATTCCTCAAGACCCCAATCATCCTGAAACTGAATCTGACTTAATGTCGAAGTATAAGCGGATTACGGGAAAGGAGTAGCTTCTAGCTGTCTGCTACTTTAAAAATTAGCAAAATAAATGAGCCCTAAGTCTTTAAAAGACTTAGGGCTTTTTATTGCCATGCGATTAATAAGGCTAGAATGATTGGTCTGAATTAATGAGCATTTATAAGATAATGAGCTCTGCCTTAGGTGCGGTTTAGCCTCGATTGAAGCGGATATACTTGGTAAAGTACTGGGCTGCGAGCGCTTGGTAAGTGGCGGTATCGCCGAGCAGGAACGACACTTATCAATTGTGCTCGCCCCAGTACTAGCCAAGATAGTAGCGAAAAGCGAGAGGAGCTCCAGTGGCTATCATTACATTGACAATTAATATAGCGCTTATTATGCCAATAGTTATCGTTTCAATATCTTCATACTATATATCAGTGCTTTCATATCAGTGCTTACGCTATTTTATTTTTAACCATAGCTTAAAGTCTTAAGATTTTGTGCGAGACATAATATAGGGCAAGGCGGATATCGCCATCAATAGACAATATAAACCCAGTCCTAATCCGTAGTCGTCAAGATAATTGTAGGTATAGGGGAAGTTTTTGAAAAACTCGTACGTGAGTATCACGATTCCTAATAATGGGAACAGTAATGCGATTAATGAATGGGTAAAGGCTACTTTTTGGGACTTGTATTCGCCTTTTAGATGCAATAGCGTGCTGGCGATAAGATGAATGAGAAAAAACGGGACGATGACCAGCCAAAAGAAGTTGATACTCATGCTTGAGGAATGCCAACCGGCATAAGCGGGACTGGTTATTAAGCCTATTAATAAAGTCGATATAAGAGTGATAGGATTTAGCATAGGATTAACCACTTAATAGTGCACTAGATACTCTTGTACTTTAGCTTGAGTGTGAATAAGTCTAAACAGGTATTGATAAAGTCTGACGTGTTAATTGATGGTCTTACTTAACTGTTAGCATTTTGCGACTACAAACTAACTTTTTATAAGCTATAGTGAATGATTAATTTATCATAATGATAACTAAAGTTTTCTTTGTTGTAATCGTACCCTAGCCCATTCTTTTCTGTGTAACAAAACTCGGATGGTTGCCAAGTTGAAGCAAATTCATGTTAAAATGAGGGTTATTCTTTTTAAGCGTAACATTAACGGTATTATCCCTCTTTCATTTATTACCCTCATTTATCATATCTCTGTTCATAAATCATTATCTAGGTTACCCCCATGTCAGCTGAAACCATTGCCCGCACCGCTTTTAAACAAGGTGTTACGCCTTTATATGACTACGATAAGCACTGGGCAAGTTGCTATGACCCTGCGCCTTTTCTGCCGATGTCACGCGCTGAGATGGATGAGCTTGGCTGGGATGCCTGTGATGTGATTATTATTTCGGGTGATGCGTATGTCGATCATCCCAGCTTTGGTATGGCGATTATCGGGCGGTTGCTAGAGGCGCAAGGCTTTCGTGTGGGTATCATCGCTCAGCCTGATTGGACCAGTAAAGAGGCGTTTATGGAACTGGGCAAGCCAGTTTATGCGTATGGGGTTACCGCTGGCAATATGGATAGCATGATCAATCGCTACACTGCGGATCGCCGTATTCGTAGTGATGATGCCTATTCGCCGGGTAATGCTCCGGACAAACGTCCTGATCGTGCGGCCATTGTGTACAGTCAGCGTTGCCGTGAGGCGTACCCCGATGTGCCAATTATACTCGGTGGTATAGAGGGCAGTTTGCGCCGTATCGCGCATTATGACTATTGGTCTGATAAAGTACGTCGTAGTATTTTGCTAGATAGTCGTGCCGATGTCTTACTCTATGGCAATGCCGAACGGGCGATTGTGGATGTGGTGCATGGTCTGTCAAAAGGCTATACCTTTGAGCAAATGAGCGACCTACGTGGTACGGCTTATCTGCTTACGCCATCTCGTCGTCACTGGAAGGCTGGTATGGTTGAGGTCGCTAGTAACGATGTGGATACCGTGGGCCGTGTCGATCCAATTATTAATCCTTATGTGATGACAGAAGACTTAGACAGTTGCTCTATTGAAAAAGAGAAAGGCATTACTGAGAGTGGTTATAACCAAAGCAAAAAGGACAGCATAAAAGAAAGCCTGTCATCTATGGAGCGTCAATATAAAGGCTTTAAGTCAGAGCCTGTAGAGAATAAGGTCATTAATGCCGACCAAGTGAATGATGATGTTCAGGTAGTAAAAATGGTTGGTCTTGAGACTCCGAAAAATAATGACCAACAAACGCAAAGTAGTCTGTCAGAACATAATAAACCTAAAACGGCAAGAAAACACAAACTAAAACTACCGCCTCGTGAGAAAACGGTCATTCGCCTGCCCGATTATGAACAGGTCAAATCTGACCCAGTTCTCTATGCCCATGCCAATCGTATCTTGCATATGGAAACCAACCCCGGCAATGCCCGTGCGCTTGTGCAGCGTCATGGCACTGGTGGTGGTAATTCAAAAACGGACATCGATGTTTGGTTGAATCCGCCGCCTATTCCACTGTCTATGGAAGAGATGGATTATGTGTTTGATTTGCCTTACCAGCGAGTCCCGCATCCAAGTTATGGCGATGCGCGTATTCCTGCGTTTGATATGATTAAGTTTTCGGTCAATATTATGCGTGGCTGTTTTGGCGGCTGTACGTTCTGCTCAATTACCGAGCATGAAGGACGCATTATTCAAAGCCGTTCTGAAGAGTCTATTCTGCGAGAAGTAGAAGCCATTCGTGATACCGCACCTAACTTTACTGGGGTGATATCAGACCTTGGTGGCCCCACTGCCAATATGTATCGCCTAAGCTGTAAAGATGAGACGATAGAGAAGAACTGTCGTAAACCCTCTTGCGTATATCCTGATATTTGTGAAAATTTACTGACCGATCATAGTAACTTGACCAAACTATATCGTAAAGCCCGTGATATTAAAGGCGTAAAGAAAATCCTGATAGCCTCAGGGCTACGATATGACTTAGCGGTAAAAGATCCTGAATATGTTAAAGAGCTGGTGACGCATCATGTTGGTGGCTATTTAAAGATTGCGCCTGAGCATTCTGAGACCAATGTGTTATCGAAGATGATGAAGCCGGGTATGGGTTCGTACGATACGTTTAAACAAATGTTTGAGCAGTACAGTCAAGAGGCCGGTAAAGAGCAATATCTGATTCCTTATTTCATTGCCGCTCATCCGGGTACGACAGATGAAGACATGATGAATCTAGCGCTGTGGCTAAAACGTAACGACTTTAGAACCGATCAAGTACAGGCATTCTACCCTAGCCCAATGGCGACTGCGACCACCATGTATCACACGCACAAAGATCCGCTACATAAAGTGACTCGTAGTGAGGGCGATGTTGAAATCGTCAAGTCAGGCAAACAGCGTAAATTGCATAAAGCCTTCCTACGTTATCATGATCCTAAAAACTGGGGCATGCTTCGTGCTGCTTTAAAACGTTTGGGCCGAGAAGATTTAATCGGGACAGCGCGTCATTGTCTGGTGCCTCCCTTTAATTCACGCTTAGAAGGTAGAGACAGTCAAGACACTTATCAGTCAGCACGTAAGAAAAACAGCCGTGTAGGATCAGATTCAGTGAAGCGTAGCAATAAACCTAATTCAGGAAAAGGGGCTAATTCTCGCAAAAGCTCAGAATCTAAGCCTGTTAGAAATCAACGCAAAAAAGTGCAAAAAGGCAACTTCCAGACACAGCATACAGGATTACCGCCTAGAGTGAGTAAGTAGCGTCATAAGGTAATATTTATAAACGTAATATTTACCTTTAATGCCTTACTGTAAACCATAGTAGGGCTTTCGTTTATCTAGCATATAACTTATTTAGAATATGCTAAACTTGATGTTTAATTAATGCTATAAATGTCTAATTGTAAAATAGGACTTTCGCAAATAATAATATTTAGACACTTATTGAATTGATAGGTGACTGGGGTTTATTTATTTAACGTCTGGCTCTGCCTTATAGACCGTGCAAAACGATAATTATCGACGATGAAAATTTTAATTTTGCGTCAGTCATATAACAATAGAATTCTTAATTTTGATTAATACGCTTTTTTTATCAAACCATAGCTTTAGATCAAATCATACTTTAAAACCCTATATTCTAAAAGATATCTATTAAGAGATGACAGTTATGAATCAATTATTTAGCCGACACCGTTTCGATCATTCTTTTAAATTATCAAAATTAGGTTTATTAGCATTGGTTATTGCGGTCGCAGGCTGTAATAGTAATAGTACTGAAGCCAAATCAAGTGAGATTACTAGCTCTAAAACTGCTTTAAACGTCCAGTCCACATCAAATGAGATCCCCAAATCAGACCCTGAAGTCGTTGCCGCTTTGGAAGCGAACTTTAAAGCGTCTGGATTTAATCAAAAAATCTATGCGGCTATTCCCACCAAAATGAACAATATTTACTGGGTGACTGGCGAAGGTATACCTGCATTTTTTACCGACAAAGAAGGTCGTCATATTATCCAAGGTCAGATTGTTGAGATTGGTCAATCACGCCCTGTAGATATCAGTGCGGAATTGGTCGCAAATACTGCAAGAGAAAAGCTGGCAGCGGTCGATAAAGATGAATTAATCATCTATCCCGCTAAAGGGGATACCAAAGCAGTGGTTTATGTCTTCACCGATGCAGATTGCCCTTACTGTACGAAGCTTCACTCAGAAATGGCTGAAATAAATAACTTAGGCGTCGAAGTTCGCTATTTAGCATGGCCTCGCAGTGAAAAAAGTATTCCAAAAATGGAAGCTATCTGGTGTAGTAGTAATCGAAATTCAGCCATGAATCAGGCCAAATCTGGACAACCTATTTCAGCTCCTAAATGTAATAGTCCCATTATGTCGCATATTAAGCTTGGTATGAGCTTAGGAGTGAGTGGTACGCCTGCTATATTTACAGAATCAGGGCAACAGATTGGTGGTTATTTGCCTGCTAAGCAACTAGCGGAGGCGGCTATTAATAATTAATAGCTTCTTTTATTAGACTGTGCATTATGGACCACCTGAGCATAATGTTGAGATAGGTTATAGAGTTTTGCAATTTCCAACTTAATAAAGGATCTGTCATTGACAGGTCCTTTTTTTAGTAAACCCCTAAATCAAACGTGACCAATAATGAGTTCAGTAAGCACAACTCAGTAAGCACAACGAAGATAGGTTATTTTATAATAAAGGCATTAAAAGGGTTAGACCTTTATTCGCTTTTCATAGACTGCTAATATAAGGACCGTTTTAGACTAAAGCGTCAGTTAAATTGACCACCGCTAAGTTACTTTTAGACCTCTACCATGGTAACTTTAATCTTAAGTCTATTGAATGTTTATCTACTCTATTTAAATGAAAGAATGTACTATTAGTCATAGGCAGATAAGAGATCATGAGGTCAGCCCATTTCATGCACTACACTACTCGTCTGAAGGTGGTTGACACCATAGCGCTTTAGCTAAAATACGACTATATTCATATTTTTAGTATGAGAGGGCAACTATCTGTATAAAACTACCTATATAATGATACGCTAGATTTTCGCTGTTACTATATTTAGCTATCAGTCAAAATTCGATCTACTCTCTATAATAACGTTTAACAATACTACTGAGGATACCGTGAGTAAATCTATTAAACTTGCCATATTAGGGCTTGGCACCGTAGGAACGGGTGTGCTAGACCTTCTTAAAGACAACTTGTCAGAGCTTAAAAGACGTAGCGGCCATGACATCGTCATTAGCCAAGTTGGCACCCGTCGTCAACGCGATGATATAGATCAAACCATCAAACAAAACGGTGATTTGATGGCCATTGTTGAAAGCGATGATGTTGACATAGTCATTGAAGTTATTGGGGGGTTGACGGTTGCCAAAGACGTCATTACTCATGCTATAAAAAGTGGCAAGCACGTGGTCACTGCCAATAAAGCGCTTCTTGCCGAACATGGCAATGAAATTTTTGCGTTAGCAGACCAACATAACGTGCATGTGGCTTATGAAGCAGCGGTTGCTGGTGGTATTCCTATTATTAAAGTCATGCGCGAAGCGTTGGCTGCGAATAAGGTCGACTGGTTAACAGGTATTATCAATGGTACTGGCAACTTTATTATGTCAGAGATGCGTGATAAAGGTCGTGACTTTGATGATGTGCTTGCTGAGGCTCAAGCTCTTGGCTATGCCGAAGCTGATCCTACTTTTGATGTAGAAGGTATTGATGCGGCGCATAAACTTGCTTTGTTGGCTTCGATTGCTTTTGGTATCCCCCTACAGTTTGACAAAGTTTATTGTGAAGGTATCACAAATATCACCCTACAAGATGTCACATATGCAGAAGAACTGGGCTACCGCATAAAGCATTTAGGCTTTGCGGTACGTCGATATGCAGACTCAAATAATACTTTAAATAACACTTCAAACAGTACCTTAATTAGTGCGTCAAACAGTAATGAGGTTAATAAACCGGTAACAGGTATTGAGCTGCGAGTACACCCTACACTCATTCCTCAAGACAAGTTACTTGCAAATGTCAACGGTGTTAAGAATGCCGTATTGGTGAATTCTCACCCATTAGGTCAGACCCTTTATTACGGTGATGGTGCCGGTGCCGGTGCCACTGCTTCTGCTGTGATGGCCGATGTGATGGATCTGATTCGTGTACTGACTGTTGAGGACCAAGGACATCATGTGCCGCATTTGGCATTTATTCCTGATGCGCTATCAGATACTCCTATCTTACCGGCAGACGAGATGGTGACAGGATACTATTTACGACTGCAAGCCACTGATACACCAGGGGTATTGGCCGATGTGACTCGTATTTTGAGTGATGCTGGTATTAACATCGATGCGATATTACAGAAGCCTGCTCATCAAAAAGGCCAAGTACCGATCATCATACTTACATTACCGGTTATTGAAAGTCAGATGAACGTCGCCATTAATAAGATAGAGGCCTTACCAGAAATTACAGCTGATGTGGTACGAATTCGATTGCATGAGTTAGATTAAGTGGCATTAAATGTGTTAAATGTATAGGCAAATGTAATAAACATTAGCGGCAACCCATTTGCCGTTTGTAAGTTTAACGGTTTGCGATTTAACCTTTTTTAATGTGTTCTACTTTTAATGTGTTCTACCATTTTTAAACATTTACCTACTTTAGTTAAGGATATTATTATGTCAACAGATTCAATTGTTATTGTCAGTGGTGCGCGCACCCCAATGGGCGGTTTTCAGGGTGATTTATCTGGCTCCACTGCTCCACAGTTAGGGGCTGCTGCAATTAAAGCGGCTGTAGAGCGTGCAGGTGTAACACCTGAAGAGATTGATGAAGTCATTATGGGCTGTATTTTAACGGCTGGCGTGAAGCAAGGTCCTGCTCGTCAAGCGATGCGCAATGCAGGTATTCCAGATAGCACTGGCGCTGTTACCATTAATAAGCTGTGTGGATCAGGCCTAAAAGCCGTAATGCAAGCTCATGATTCTATCAAGGCAGGCAGCGCTGACATCATTGTTGCCGGTGGCATGGAGTCTATGACCAATGCTCCTTACGTTTTACCACAAGCTCGTAGTGGCTACCGCATGGGACATAATGACGTTAAAGATCACATGTTCCTTGACGGCCTAGAAGATGCGGATACCGGTAAGTTAATGGGTCAGTTCGCTCAAGAAATGGCGGACGAAAAAGGCTATACCCGTGAGCAAATGGATGATTTCGCTATTGAGTCGTTAAACCGTGCGCTAACGGCAATCAATGAAGGTCACTTTAAGAATGAAATTACCCCTGTTACTATTAAAGGTCGTAAAGGTGATGTCGTCGTAGAATCTGACGAACAGCCAGCTAAAGCCAATGCTGAGCGTATCCCTACTCTACGTCCTGCTTTCGCAAAAGAGGGTACCATTACTGCCGCAAATGCCAGCTCCATCTCTGATGGTGCCGCTGCTGTGGTTGTGACCTCAGAGCAAGTTGCAAAAGACAAAGGCTTTAATATTGAAGCCCGTATTGTTGCTACTGCCTCCCACTCACGTCATCCATCAGAGTTTACTATTGCCCCTATAGGCTCTATTGAAAAAGTACTAGATAAAGCAGGATGGTCGGTAGAAGATGTAGACCTATGGGAAATCAATGAAGCCTTTGCGATGGTGACTATGGTAACGATGGATGAATTAAACATCCCCCATGCTAAAGTCAATATAGAAGGGGGTGCCTGCGCCCTAGGTCATCCAGTAGGATGTTCAGGGGCTCGTATTTTAGTTACCTTGATTAATTCTTTAAAACGTACTGGCGGCAAAAAAGGGGTGGCATCATTATGTATCGGTGGTGGTGAAGCTGTCGCTGTTGCCATTGAACTAGCTTAATAGATTTCTAATGTTTAAAGGTTATGAGTTTATAGTTAACTGCTAAAGGTAACCTTAATAATTACTATATGACACATGGTCTATTTAAGTGTTAATTTGGATTAAGTGTTAATTTGGAATTAATAAGTACCGAGGATGCTTTAAACTATTATCTTATTACTAAGACTTCTTTAACGTTTAATACCTTTATTAAAATGAGGTTAATTTAAATTCTTATTTGAATTCTATAAAAGAGCCTTCACTATTGAAGGCTCTTTTTTATTATAGTATTACCTCCTATATTAGATAATGAATCTTGTCAGTCTTATTTGCACTGCCATATTAGATAGTTTAATTTCTTGATTTAATGCAAGTTTATTCATTTGTCTATATCAAACTGTAAATCTAATAGAAAGCTATGTTATCGCAGTTACAGCGCCTTACAGCTTTTTACGCAAAATAATAATGTGATACTCGTTCACTATATAAGCCTCACTCTCATATTGTTACTCTATTACCAAGTCATCGGGACAGACCATAAATTTATAAATTACATAGTTAATTTATTGATTTAATAATAGGTTTTTAATTGGTTTGCTAATCATTATTTACCATCAATGATGTCCTCGATTTACTTACTAAGGAGTTTATAGCTAAATTTTATTAGGTATTAAAGTTTATGCTTAATATTTTCTAGTTTAAATGACAATTGGTTTAACCTAAAATTTTACTAATTCTCATATAGTTAATAATTGAGATTTAGATAATGATATTTAGTGAATCATTAGGTTAGTTTAGAATTTTTAGCTTAATTTTTTCTACTATAAATAAATTTTTGGGTTAGACAATTTATTAATAAGATGGCTAGATTTTATTTTTTTTAATTTTTTCATAATTTAAATTCACACTAAAAGAAGGAAAATTATAATGAGTCAGTTAATTCGTTTAAAAGATATTCAAGAAACTCACCGTGATCTAATTGGTGACGACTATTATGACCCAACTGGTAAAACTGCTTACGGTGCCGGTGAAGAAAAAATTGGTAAAATTGAAGGCGCTTTGGTAGAAGATGTATCTGGTCGTATTCGTTATCTAATCGTTGATGCTGGCGGTTGGTTTAGCTCAAAAGAAGTATTGGTTCCAGCTGGTTTAGCACGTATCGTTGGTGATGATGTGTTCTTTGATAGCTTGACTAAGTCTCAAGTTGAAGCTATGGAAGAGTATGACAATGACTATCAGTACACTTATGAAGAGCAAACTAAGAAAGACCGTGCTGCTTTCGTAGCTGATACCGTTCCAGCTGAAGAACGCGTAGAGCTTAAAGAAGATTATTACAATGCACCAAACACTCTTGAGCTACTAGAAGAGCGTTTAACCGTAAACAAAGATCGTATTGTTGCTGGTTTAGTAAAAGTAGGTAAGCACGTTGTCACTGAAGATCGCCAAGTCGATGTTAATCTTGAAGAAGAACATGCTCATATTGAACGTACTGAAGTGAACCGTCCAGCTAACCGTCGTATCGGTGATGATGCGGGCCAAGATTCTGTACAAGTAGAGCTTGAAGCTGAGCGTGCTAATGTCAATAAAGAGACCTATGTTACTGAAGAAGTAAACGTCGGTAAGACTACTCAAACACGTAAAGAAACCATCCATGACACTATCCAACGTGAAGAATTAGACGTTGACCGTGATGGTAATGTTGTAGACCGTGAAGGCAAAATCGTAAATCGCGATGATATTACAGCGGATGATGTACGCGCCGTACGTGGCAAGTAAATCTACGCTTTTATTAAGCAGATTAATCGCTCTAAAAATGGATTATATATTCTGAATTAAGGATTGATATAGAGTAATTCGTCATTCCAAATTCAAAAATTATTTATAATTCATATGAAAAGCCAGGGTTTATACTCTGGCTTTTTTAACGCTAGACAATACATAATGCTACATAAAATATTGATACATATTAAAACTATTTATTTAAGGTTATTGGCTATTCTAAGAATTATTAAAGTACTACAATTAATCTACTACTAAAATCGGTTCAATATCGTGGTCAACACAGCGTCACATAATGGCTTATTTTGTTATTATGAAATAAGGTTAACGTTTAAGCAGCTTGCTAATTGCTAATTTCCAACTGTAGTACACCATTTGCTTTATAGTTTTGACTGACTACATTTATTACCCTAGTAGATAATCCACCATAGCTAGTTATGTCAACCTACAAAATAGTTAACTTCACTTATTACAATTACTTATTACATTGATATCTGCATATAGATATCAGCTCTATAGGGACTCTTATGAATCACTCAAATAATACAAATAATGAAAAACTGGACTTAACACAAACTAATACCGCTACCTTAAAGGCTGAGGGAAAACATCACTCAGATTCGAATGATACTGATCTCCATCGTAAATCAGCGGTCCTTGATAGCTCTCTTAACAATTCTATTGATGCCACTAATGACTCTACTCTAGGTAATCGCAATCTCGTTGGTAAGTTAGAGCTTCTTGAAGAGCGTGCGGTCGTCAATAAAGAGCGTTTAGATATTGGTAAAATCAATGTTACTAAAAAAGTCCGCACCAAAACAGTTAACGTACCTATTGAATTAGCGGAAGAGGTTTTGGTCATTGAAACTGAATATTTTGATCCAGATTCAAAAGAATTTTTAAACAGAGATGTTGGCACTAATGATATCGTTCGCCTCATTGAACCTACGCTTAATAACAAAGCCAGTATTAAAGTCAATGGCTCTGATATTTCATTAGAAGACGGGCCCATCGAGCTAGTTATTTCACGTCAAGTAGCAGTCATTCAAAAAGAAACCTATGCGGTACAAGATATTGCAATTGAAAAATCAACTCATATTCACAAAGATACTTTTAATGTTGAACTCCGTCATGAAGAGCTTGATGTGCAAGAAGAAGGGTTCTTAGATCATCAGAATTCAAAACGTTAGTTGTTTTAGGGTTAATACAGTACTTTCAAATCCACTACCTTCAGCGTCTTTAGAAGTGGAATAGTTGGAAAGCTTCTTATAGCATTGTTTTAATTAATCTAAACGTATTAAAGCCAGCATTTAGCTGGCTTTTTTGTTTGTATTTACTTTATTTAATACTAATTTGACTGAGTATTCGAATCTGAATTTAACTCAGCATTAGGGGGAGTCTCTAAGTTATCTGACTCTAAATTGTTATTTGGATCTAAATCCACATTTGAGTCTAAGGAGCTATCCGAGTTTATATCACTATTGGTGGTAACAGCATCATCGGTCACGCTTTCTGATTGCGCATCGACAACATCAAGATCATCAGCCACAATAGCCGGATCATTGCCTTCAGCAGGTGCAGCAGACATCGCTACGTCAGCTTCTGGGTTTGTCTCGGGAGTGTCGTTGGTTTCTTTTTGACAAGCGTTAAGTGCCATAAGCGCAACAAGTAAAGACGTCCACAGGGTAACTTTTGCTGACTTGGTATTTATCATAACAGGTATCCTTATTGGTTAACGCATTCATAATATAGTCAGCGAACTACTAAACGGTTACAGTGTTAACCTCATTAAGCCTACTGCCGTATTATTTGCTACTTGCACTCGGTTGCCTTGTAACCACTTTAGACTTCTTTGACTATAGTAATGCTTAAATACCATTTTTACGTCATTTAAAAATGATTGGTTTATTATTAACCCTTGTATCATTTAACTCAAGCTTTAAACCGTTATGAATGATACCTAATAATAGTATTTATCGACTATTATTACCATATTTAGTCGGCATACTCAAATAAAGTCTGAAAACTTACTTTGAATGCTTAGCTTTGGCGGACTTAAATTTTACCGTGGCACTGTTTATAACGTAAGCCGGATCCACAAGGGCATGGCGCATTTCGACTGATATTCATATCTGCATAAGGATTTTCACCGTCTGTCTCTGGCCTTCTAGATGTAGCCGCTTGATTATTTAAATTTAAAGCTTGAGGAGTAACTTGATCCTGATTCTGGTTACGTGCTTCTACCTTAGGATCATTATGACGTTCACCCGTTAGGCTATCAATCTCATCATGTTCAAACATCATACGCTGACGTTCCGCTTGGGCTAAGCGTTCAGCTTCCATTGCCTCAAGCTCTTCTTTAGTTGGAATATGAACACGTGATAAATCTTGTACCGTATCCGATTTAATGGCACCGAGCATCATCTGAAATAATTCAAAAGATTCGCGCTTATATTCTTGTTCGGGATTTTTTTGTGCATAACCTCGCAAATGAATACCTTTACGTAACTGATCCATTTGCGTTAAATGTTCTTTCCAATGACGATCTAAGCTTTGTAGCATAAAGTGGCGCTCAAGCTGTGCCGCATTTTCAGGACTCATTTGCTCACGGCGATCACGATAACGCGTAATGGCAGTCTGAATAATTTTCTCACGCAGACCTTCTTCGTCAAGACGACGGTCTTCATCCAGCCAGTCATTGATAGGCATAAAGTATTTAAATTCGCTTTCAAGCTCATCCTCTAAACCATCAATATTCCATTGATCATCGATAGATCCTGGCGGTACAAACTGACTAATCAGCGCATCATAAACATCATGATGCATCTCTTCAATCGCCTCTTTAAGATCAGCTTCTGCCAATAAATCATCACGCTGAGCGTAAATGACCTTACGTTGATCATTGGCAACATCATCATATTTTAGTAGGTTTTTACGGGCATCAAAGTCACGACTTTCAACTTTACCTTGGGCATTTTCGATAGAGCGAGATACCATTTTATGCTCGATGGCCTCATCTTCCTTAAGTCCCATGGCGCGCATCATATTGACCACTCGATCACCAGCAAAGATACGCATTAAGTCATCTTCAAGCGATAAGAAGAAACGAGATTGCCCTGGATCACCTTGACGGCCTGCACGACCTCGAAGCTGGTTATCGATACGGCGAGATTCATGACGCTCAGAGCCAATGATATGTAGACCACCCGCTGCAATCACCTCATCATGTTTTTTCTGCCATGAATCTTTTAAGCGCTGCATTTCTGCAGGATTAACATTTTCAGGATCGATAATCTGAGCTTGCCAGTTACCCCCTAAGATAATATCAGTACCACGACCTGCCATGTTAGTGGCGATAGTAACCGCTCTTGGGCTACCTGCCTGAGCGATAATTTCAGCTTCACGCTCATGCTGCTTGGCATTTAACACATTGTGCTTAATACCTTCTTGATCTAACAAATAAGACAGCTCTTCACTGGCCTCAATAGTCGCCGTACCGACCAACACTGGGGCACCTTTTTCTTGAATGCCTTTAATCTCGCGGATAATACCTTTGTATTTACCTAACTTAGTTAAGAAAATTTGATCATCCAAGTCTATCCTTGCGATCGGTTTGTGCGTTGGGATCACCACCACATCAATATCATAGGTAGATTTAAATTCTGCCGCTTCGGTATCAGCAGTACCTGTCATACCAGATAGCTTGTCATACAGTCTGAAGTAGTTTTGGAAGGTGGTGGTTGCTAGCGTTTGGTTCTCCGCTTGAATCTCTACCCCTTCTTTTGCTTCAACTGCTTGATGCAAGCCATCTGACCAACGACGGCCTGGCATGGTACGGCCGGTATTTTCATCCACAATAATCACTTCACCATCATTGACGATGTAATGGACGTTTTTAACAAAAATATGATGGGCGCGGATGGCTGCCTGTACGTGAGCCAATAAAGGCAACCTAGTTGGGCTATATAAACTTTCATTCTCACCAAGCTCGCCCACTTCAATTAAAAAGGACTCAATTTTTTCATAGCCTTTTTCGCTAATTTCGATTTGGCGGTTTTTCTCATCAATCCAAAAGTCGCCTTCTCTATTTTCTTTATTGGCCTCTTCATCTTTTGAACGTTGCAGGCGCGGAATAATATTATTAATTAAGGCATAAGTTCTCGATGAATCTTCAGCTTGTCCAGAGATAATTAAAGGCGTACGTGCCTCATCGATCAAAATAGAGTCAATCTCATCAATAATACAAAAGTTTAATGCGCGCTGTTTTTTCTCAGCCAAGCTAAACACCATGTTGTCACGCAGATAATCAAATCCATACTCATTATTGGTACCATAAGTAATGTCTGCTTGATAAGCGGCAACTTTTTCTTGCGGCGGCTGTTGTGAGTAAATGACCCCAACCGTTAACCCTAAAAACTCAAATAAAGGTCGGTTTAATTCTGCATCACGTGACGCCAAGTAATCATTGACCGTCACAATATGGACACCCTTGCCACTGATAGCATTGAGATAAATGGCCAAGGTTGCCATTAAGGTTTTACCCTCACCAGTGCGCATCTCAGCGATCTTACCTTCATGTAGCGTGATACCGCCGATAATCTGTACATCAAAATGTCGCATACCTAACACGCGCGTTGATGCTTCACGACATACCGCAAAGGCTTCGGGTAACAGAGAGTCTAGGTTTGCGCCTTCATCAAAACGGCGTTTAAACTCCGTCGTTTTATCCTTAAGCTGTTCATCTGTTAACGCAGAAACGGCTTCTTCCTGAGCATTCACTTTAGCGACAATTTGACGCATTCGTTTTAGCTCGCGATCATTTTTTGTACCAATTACGCTTCCGATTATTTTTGACAACATAACTTTGTAGACCTATCTATCGACTTAGTCGTGCATATTCAGGTGCAGACTGAAAAAAAATTCTATTTATTATATATGGTAACAGTATTGATAGATACAAGGGCAATTGATTCTATATAGAGAAATTTTTATTCCTAACATCCAATAATTAGGGTCTGTTTTATTATTAATCACGTTAACCCACGTTAGTAGCCCACGTTGGAGTATTCATGTAGTTCAAAAACCATCAAACGTTTCCGATATTGAGTCGCTATCCACATTTAAAGGGTTAAATTGACTTAACTGTCCTTATATATCAGCTTTTCTGTTCTTACCAAACTGTCATTTTAATCGGGCATTCCCATTGTCTAGTATGCTATCAATGAATAACAGAATAAATACCGTCGTCAATTAATGGTAAAATAGCCTTTCCATATCCTCTAGACCCTCGTTTTTATTGTGATTTACCCCTATTATGTCTGATATCGAAAGTAACGCTCAAATCCTGACTATCAATGGCACCCAGTATGATCTAAACAACCATACGCCCATGATGGTGCAATACCTGACCTTAAAAGCCCAATACCCGCATGCCCTACTACTATATCGTATGGGTGACTTCTATGAGCTTTTTTTTGAAGATGCTTACCGCGCTGCTGAAATTTTAGACATTACATTGACCCGTCGTGGTAATGATAAAGCGGGCAATAATATTGCGATGGCTGGTGTGCCCTTTCATGCTGCTGAAAGCTATATGGCAAGACTGATTGCCGCAGGCCAAACAGTGGTAATCTGTGAACAAGTAGAAGACACAGCCGAAGCAAGCTCAAATAATGATGCCTCTACCAACTCAGTGTCTGAAAAAACAGCCTCTGCAAAAGGTATCATGCGTCGCGAAGTGGTTAAGACACTGACTGCCGGCACCTTAACGGATGATGCGTTAATTGCCCCAAATCAAACGCCAAGCGTGGTCTCTATTGACTTGCATCTAGGCAAAAACATTCACAATCCTACCTTAAACCAAGCCAGTAAATGGCAAGTGGGTGTCAGTCAACTTGACTTAAATGCAGGCACCATTCGCACCCAAACTATCAATTTAGATACGGTTATTAAACAAGGCAATGTTGTTAAACAAGAAAATGAAGGCGATACTGTTCCGTCCCACTCTATCGATTACGAATCACTACTAAAACAACGTCTGATGACGGTACTTACCCGCTTTACGCCGAGTGAAGTCATTATCGCAGAAACAGTCTCAGACGACTGGAGGCATTGGCTACAAGATACCCTGTATTGCCCTGTTATTAGTGTTGCGGCAAGTGACTTTCATCCTCAACACGCTGCCACTACTGTGTGCCGACAGTTTAATGTCCAAACCTTAGAAGGTTTAGGTATTGCCGATAGCATTGTCTCTCAGACCAGTAGCGCCGCCTTGATTCATTATGCGCAGCAAACTCAGCAGCGTCATACGCCGCAATTGACAGAGTTAATTGTTGAGCGCGATGAAGACTACTTAATTATCGATGATATCAGTAGCCGTAACCTTGAGTTATTTAGCCCCGTTAGCGCTACCGGCACCAGCTTATTGAGTGTGGTCAATCAATGCCAAACCCCTATGGGCAAACGATTGCTGTCCAATCAACTAAAGCGGCCGCTGCGACTGATGTACGCCTGCGATACATTAAATGCACGGTTAGATGCCACTCAATGGCTCATCGAGCAGCCGTCGCATTCTCATTTATCAGAACTCATGCAGGAGGCCTTGCAAGGCATCTCTGACATTGAGCGTATCAGTAGCCGCATCGGTCTCCACAGTGCCAAACCGCGTGATCTAAGACGGCTTGCAGACAGTATTCGCTGCAGTGAACAATTAGCGATTATTTTACAATCTCATGGACTTGACCCTGAAAGTTCGGGGCTTTTAGCACAGTTAACACGGCACTTGCCTGTGCATCTTGAACCGCTACTTGATATCGCCAAATTGATTGAGACCGCGATAGTGGCAGAGCCGCCCTCTCATATTCGCGAAGGCGGTATGATTGCCACCGGTTACGATGAAGCGTTCGATCGTCTCGTACACTTGCATGACAATATTCAAGAAACACTCGACAATATGGCAGAAGAGGCACGCCAAGAATATGGGTTGAACAGCCTTAAAGTCGGATTTAACAAAGTTAGTGGCTTTTATTTTGAGTTACCTAAAGGTCAGGCCAGCACAGCGCCCGATGTCTTTATCCGCAGGCAAACTTTAAAAAATAGCGAGCGCTTTATTACTGAGCCTCTTAAAAACCTTGAAGTGGACTACTTACAAGCTCAAACCAACGCTCTGGCTCGTGAAAAGGCTTTGTATCAAGCGTTACTAGTGGCATTAAGCGAGAAGCTTAGCGATTTGCAACAGTTAAGCGCTGCCGTTGCCCAACTTGATGTCCTTTTAAACTGGGCGGTACTGGCGACAGAGAACCATTGGGTACGTCCTCATCTGGACCCTGATGCCAGCTATGTTGATATAAAAGACGGGCGGCACTTGGTTGTTGAAGCGATGAGCCAGCCTAAAGCGAATAATAGCAAGCCTACTAATACGGTAACGTCTGTTCAACATTTCGTCGCCAATGATTGTCAATTAGGCACCCAAACACATCCTGAGCGTTTGTTACTGATTACGGGTCCCAACATGGGCGGTAAATCGACCTATATGCGTCAAACTGCTTTAATTGTGTTGTTGGCCTGTTGCGGCAGCTTTGTACCTGCCAGCACAGCCCATATCGGTGATATAGACCGTATCTTTACCCGTATTGGGTCTGCAGATGATTTGGCGGGCGGTAAATCCACCTTTATGGTAGAGATGATTGAAACGGCGCAAATATTAAACTTAGCGACAAACCGCTCACTGGTATTGATGGATGAAGTCGGCCGCGGTACATCAACGACTGATGGTCTTGCTATTGCCCATGCTTGTGCGGTTCAACTTTGCAATATGGGCAGCTTAACGTTATTTGCAACCCACTACTTTGAGCTCACTGAGCTTAGCCGGCAAACACAGCTTTCCTCTAAACTTAGTAATGTCCACGTAGCAGCGAGCAGTGTAGACGGTCAATTATTGCTACTTCACAAAATCAAACCAGGCGCGGCAAGCTCAAGCTTTGGACTCCATGTGGCCAAAATGGCAGGTATTCCACAACCTGTATTACAAGCCGCGGAGCACTATTTAAGTCAACAAAAGCTGCTAAGCCAGTCTGCCCAGTCGCCACAAACGTCAGTCAATGACGGTCATGAATCATCCGAAACGGCTATTGATGACAGCAAATCTAATAGCGATAAGTATAAAAATGATAAGTCTAATAAGGGTGAGACCGCTAAGTCCAATAATGCTAAATTAGATAAAGCTTATGCAAATGATGACCATAGTCAATATTTAACCCCTTCATCTGAGGTGCAGCAGTCCTCGCAGACCTACTTAAACGCCGAGCAATATTTGGATTTGATGGCAGATAATAGTAGCGATACACCCACTACCATTACGCCTAACCCACTCAATACTAAGGCTAAAGGGATTATTGATAGGCTCAATGAGGTACATCCAGATGAATTAACACCGAAACAAGCACTCGACTTAATCTATGAGCTCAAACAAAGTGTAAAAGACTGACTGAAGCGAATTTGTGAAATAAGTGTTAACAGGGTAAAATATCTCCCTCAAATAAATCTTATCCTTCATCTCAACTCTAACTTACTTATCTTGAATGAGCTTGCCATTTAGCCAATGCTAGTCGTTATACGGGTTTTGCTATAACGCCAATCAAAGGTTATGACAAATAAAACTAGCTCGCCAACATGGATAAACATGCCACAAGATAACTTTTATAAAGGTAGCTCGCTATGACATTTGTTGTCACTGAAAATTGCATCCGCTGCAAATACACCGATTGTGTTGAAGTCTGCCCTGTGGACTGCTTTTATGAAGGGCCTAACTTTTTGGTCATTCATCCTGATGAATGTATTGACTGTGCTTTGTGTGAGCCTGAGTGCCCAGCCAATGCAATTTTTTCTGAAGATGAGGTGCCGAAAGGGCAAGAGGAGTTTATCGAGCTCAATGCTGAGTTAGCAGAAGAATGGCCCAATATCACTGAAATGCACGATCAACTGCCTGATGCTGAGAAGTGGGATGGCGTTGAAGGTAAGATTCAATACTTAGAGCGTTAAGGTTATATTAGGCAACTTATTGCCAAATTCTATGATTGGATCTATCGTTTTCTTTGATAGTTTTATAATTTCGATAATATGAGTTATCTACAAGTTAGTTTCTAACAATCTGGTAAATAAAAAGCGACCTTTTGGTCGCTTTTTTACTTATTGGTGTATCCTGCCTGCTCAATTGTGTCGTATTTACACCAAATTTAAATGAGTGAAGTGTTCCAGTATATTTCTCTCGAGCATATTTTAATACGATTAACTGATTGGCTTCGCCTCACAATTAAGAATATCGCCCATCGAACAAACAATACTTGCTCTACTGTCATTAACAGGTTTTTTAATAACCCCGGTGATTGTTGACTCAATCGCCACTTCCGATGCTATATTGTCACTATTAGCTGCCACAGTCGTCGCGCCACTTGCATAGGTCAACGTTTCACAAGCAGATGCAGCCCTATCTAATAAAGGCTGAACGGTTGTATCGTCAAATTGTAATGTCGTGTCATTGTTGTCCATAAACACTTTGTTACTAAATGCTTTAGTTTCAGCCATACAGGCCGCTTCTGAAGATTTTTTAGTATAGTCTTGATAAGCTGGTATCGCGATTAACGCCAATGTACCGATAATAGCAACCACAACCATCAACTCAATTAAGGTAAAACCCTTTTGACTGTGCATAGCACATCCTTGTATGAAAATAAAAATAAAATAAATAAATAACAATCCAAAAAAAGCCTATAGCTTAATAATTATAAGAATTGACTTTAGTTATAGTAAAAAAACATAAGGATAGTAACACTTTTTTAATTGTATAATGCAACAAAATAAAATTTACTGATTGAGTCCGTGTTTTTAGTGTTTATCTATACACACACCAATCACCATGTCAAATCTTTTAGGCAGTAAATATCACTATCTAAGTCTGGGACTGCACTACCACTAGGATATCGGCAACGCCGGCCCTGACTGTCTAAATAATAGCTATCTGCAAACTGTGTTAAGGTATTCTCAGAATTTGGTGTTATTAGCATCCGCCAACCATTGCCGTTGGCGTATGAATGTATTAGCGAATAGAGACCGCTGGCATCTGCTAAAGTTATGAGATAGCGATGTTTTGATAAATTAGACGCATCGTTAAGCTTACTATTAGCACCTGTTTTAGCAATATTATTTGGTGTGTTAAATAAGATATCATTATTTACAGCACTTCCAATAGTCACCATTGGTTCTTGAGATGATGAATAATCATATCCTGCATATGTCAATCTTTTCGCCTTCCAACGTGACAGTTGACCACTAATCTGCAGCCCTTGCTGCTGCGCTTGGATTTGAATTTGGTTACGTGTATATTGCCGATAGCTGGGAATGGCAATCACTGTCAAAATGACCAATATTAGCGCTACTGTCACAAGCTCAATAAGGGTAAATCCTAATTGCAGAGAGGGTTGATGCGCACAGTTATTTTGATCTCTTACTCGGTAAGTTTTATGTTTATCATTAAGGGTTATTTTTAGTTGCTTACTCATCCTTTAGCCACCTGATTGCATTAGCAAATCGTTACTCTTTGGGAATATAAACCAATAATCCTTAGCTTGCACATTGTATGGTGTATAACTGCTATCTAAGCAAGCCAACTGACCCTGCGTTTCAATAGCGCCCTCCTTATCCATGCCTCTCAATTCATTCAGTGCTTGACTCGTTGTTATGGCCTCTGAATTAGCATTATGGATGGGCAGCTGCATACAGGCATCAATTTCATTGACGGTGACATGGCTTAAGCTGGGAATAAATGAGGTAACATATACTCGAATCAGAACAGGAAGCCTGTCATCAGTACTGGTTTGAAGCTCTAAACTTGCCAGTACTGAATTTGGTGGTGCTAAGCTTGACTGATCCAGTGTGAGTCGCACAAATGAGACTTGGGTGGCAACCACCTTACGATTACTAGTAAAGTGATTGATAGCGTTGTTTCTGATATTGCAATAGCCTTGACTATTTCTAACGCCCTTTGTTTGACTCATTATTCTGTGCACACCAGCACCGACATACAGACTCTTATGGACGGTTGGCTGGTAACAAATGACATATTCTGCTGTTGCTAATTCATCACCCTCTCTTGCTAAATAACCTATTGGGCCATTTATGGATACCAGCCCTGCTAACTGGCTAGGGTCTTGTATCGCCTTCTCAAAGTGAGCCAGCGGCACATCAGAAGCTTGGAATAAAAGCTGATTCACTTGTAAGGCGGTAGTCATATCTCCTGAGACTTGGGCACTTTTGATCGTCATCATACTGACTATTGATAATAATAAAATCATAAATAGCACTATCACCATAACCGCTCCATTCTGCTGGGCAGGATGTGTCATGAGTGGCACACTGCTACGCGGCGAGCTATGATCTAACGATTGGCTTTGTGGGTGTGATATTGTAGTGGCTAATAAGACCCGAGAGTTAGGGGTTTTTATACCTGTAGCGTTAACCGGTTTTCTAAAAGAAAGAGTTCTCAAAACACAGGTGCTCCATGTCTTAAATACACCACACTTTGTAAGGTACGCCGTACATAGCTGGGATGCTGCTGTTTTATAATGCGCTCAGTACCATTCACTTTGAACACAGAGGGGTGATCTTGCTCAGACTTTATCGAGTGATGACCACGACCAATAATGCCTAATTGAATAGCTACAATAGGCCAGTCGCTGTCACTACCTGAGCTATTTGGACTGCCTGAACTGCTTGAGTTTTGCGAAGACTTACTGGCAAGATAGCGTTCAATAGGTAAATAGGCCATACCGTGATCACTCCGAACCCCTAATTTCACTTCAAAATAATCCACCCGATTTATGAGAATGACCCCATTATCCCCAAAGTTGCTAATCCGTATGTTCTCAGTTGTCACACTATCGGCATCTGCCTCATCAGGCAGTACATATCGGCCGGCATCACAGGCCAACACGATAGCCAATGACTTAGTTTCGTTATCCGCTTTTTGTCGATCTGACCGCGTAAAAAAACGCTGTATCACCCTTTCACCCTGTATGACCGTACGCCCTTCACAATCAAATCCATCGTCAGCAGCTTGGTACTGTATGGTGAGCTGATCACTTTTCATTGGAGTCAATACATTGCTTGGGCCTGCTTGATTTCGAGTGAGAAGCTTTGCATCAATACCCCTTACACCTCTTAAATTACCTACCTTTACAAATTGTCCTGCTTCATTTATCTCTCCACTATTCTCAGAGCCTGTCAACACAATGCCAGTCCATGCACTTTGTTGAGTCATAGCAAGTGATGACCCTTGATTGGCCAGTGCAATATCCTTATTAAGAGAAGCCAAATTGTATATGGCAGTTTCTTGTACCTCTAAGGTTGAAAGCTGAATACGCTGGATATCTATACTATGGGAAAATAACTTGAAGGCTGCCGCGCTAATAACCAAACCTAAGCTTAGCGAGAGCATCAATTCTGCTAAGGTGAAGCCTTGCTGTTTTGGTACTGGCTTACGATAATTCGTTGTAGCAATATTTGTTGTAGTAGTTAAGGGGTTCAATAGGTTTCCCTATAGATACAATCTGCATCCTTTAGATAGGTGCCGTCCTGATAAAGGCACCCTAGATTTTCAGCGGTCGCGTCCGGCATCTCAGATGCAGTGGCATACCCTGCTAAGGTATTATTCCATGCAGCCACCAGACAACGGGTATTACCATAATTTGCAGTACCAGGACAGATGACCATACCCAACGTTATCCCTTGATTTTTAGCATATTGACGCAGCGCCACCACGTCATTTGTGACCGATTGAGCTGTGCTGCACCCCCCTATCGCTTCACAATCAGTAATTGACGGTAACGCTGATGCTGTCAAATGGGTTTGGTACTCACTCATATCTACCATATCATGATGCGCTCGCATCCGCTCTGCCGCTTCATCTAGAATAAGTAAAGCGCTTATACGTAGGTTGGTATCATTCATTGCGTTGAGTGAGCGTGCTTGCAACGCTGAGTAGCCTAATGCTGCTGTGGAAAGTAACAATAAGGCTATTAACACTTCTACCAAGCTAACCCCATGTTGGTTAAAGGTTGGACCTGAGTTATTGACAACTTTTAACACTATTGAGGGTCCTTTATATGGGGGAGAGACTTGTGGGAAAGCTTGAACGATATTTATCCTGACGTGAAATCTTATACTAGCCTAATCACACTGGATACGATGACATTCTATACCGTTATAATCCAAACTTAACTCACCATCATGTTCCATAACCGTGTCTTTCAATGGGGTTGCAATGATCTTCCAATGCGCTGAACCAATATGTTTATGGTCTAAGCTTATGGGTAAAATAGACACCGTGTATAACGCGTGTTCGATATTTGGAAAGGGTATGTCTCGGTAAGTGCTCAGTGGGTTTATAAGGTCAGTATTCAGGTTTTCATGTGGTAATTTGTTTTGCGATTTAGGATGCGAACTAAGTCCAGTATCAGCATTAATGGCTATGGTATGTTTATCTTTGAAGATATCGCTAAACTTTATTGACTCATAAGTCCCATAAATTAAGCTTTTAGCATGAATTTGAGTGGCAAGGTTTTGCAACTCCACCCTCATTTCGACTCGCTTGGTTTTAATAGAATACGCTTGATAACTTGGATAAATAATCGAAGATAACACACCGATCAATATCAGAGTACACATCAGCTCTATCAAACCATAACCTTGAGAGTTTCGCATATTATACCTTTTCTATGAGAACCTATCCTTTTCAAGCTCGGTCAGGCTCACTAAACCTACTATTTATAGCATTTGTTTTTGTTGCATTTGAACGTGCCTTTCTCGATTGATTAATTTTAAGATTTGGTCTTATTTTCCATGCGTAATACTAAAAGCAGAAACCTTAAGCTCAGGGTAGGCTTTAATTAACGTGCTGGCGAGTACATTTAAGGTGGCTCCGGTGGTCATGACATCATCGAATAACAGAATACGCTTTGATGGCGGTCGACAGCTAACAGTAAAGGCATTAACAATATTTTTTTGACGCTCATGACGATCTAGCCCTTGCTGACTTCTAGCAGCATCTACCCGACTCACTCCTTTCCATACAGGTATCTCCCAATGCAGTGATAAATAATGCGCCAGAATGGAGACGGGATCAAAGCCACGTGTAGAAAGCCGATGACTGGTGGTTGGCATAGGCG
Organism: Psychrobacter sp. CX18; assembly: GCF_057396215.1. Lineage (NCBI taxonomy): Bacteria > Pseudomonadati > Pseudomonadota > Gammaproteobacteria > Moraxellales > Moraxellaceae > Psychrobacter > Psychrobacter sp. CX18. Next base: position 111,227 of record NZ_JBXYJH010000007.1, read on the forward strand.
CTATGACACTGTTATTTGCATGGCATCCTTGGGGCCTAGGTAGCTGGCGTAGAGCATGCACTAACACCGGTAAAGCATTCAATTGTTCACGATACTTAAAGGCGATGATGGCATCCCGTAAGTAACTCGTGTGCGCTGCTATCGGTTGTATCACCAAAGTTGTGATGATTCCCTTTCTAGTATATAACCTATCTTTGTCAGGTTCATTGACCCTAATAGTTGTAGCGTTTGCACTCATTTTACTTGATAGATTAATTTCTAGATTAGGGTTTATATTTGCCTGCGTTGTCGCAACCTTTGATGTATTACTAAGCGATTTATTACTAAGTGATTTATTACTAAGTGATTTATTACTAAGTGATGTTTTATTTAGTGATGGGTGCTCAAGTAAAGTTTGCTCAATTATTGAGGGTAACCATGTAATATCATCATGGCAGGCTTGGCACACGAAGGGCGAAAAAAAAGAGTACTCCGCATGAGAGTACTCTTTTTTAGGTATGGTTTTCTTAATTAAGCCATTATCATATGATGTGCGATCAAGCAACGTATCGCTAGCCTTAATCGCACCCGTTCCAGTTGCATTAATCTGGCACACACAGCATCGTTTTTGTAAATACTGTACCCGCCACATGCCTAAATGATAAAATGCGGGTACTAAATTTTGTACGCTCTGCCTAATAAGTTTCAATTAGATATCAAGTCCTTTTGTCTTTAGCGTCCTATTAACGCCCTATCAAGTCTCATTGACCGCCAAATTATGTATTTTCCACAACAACCATCTGCGGTTTAAAGCTTAGTCTAATATGGCATTGATTATACGATAGAAAAAAGATTATAAACCTTTCCAGTCACTAAGAGATAAACCTACCCCCACTGCGGTCGTTTCATCATTATAGTCAATGATGGACTCCCCATAACCGTGGAAGATTTGAATAAAGGCTTCTAAGTCTCGGGTTAATGGATGTGTATAATCTAACTGAATAGCCCCTTTATCGGTGTCAAAATTATAACGTCCCGTTGCTGATAAAGTCTCCCCTTTGCCAAAATTATACAAGGCGACTACCTCACCATGTCCATAATAGTCAGTGATATCTGGATTATCACTAGGGGTTGAATCCGATTCATTCTTAACATGAGTCCAAATTTTAGGAATAACTGATAATTTACCCCACTCAGCACCACCCATCAGGTAAATGCGGTTCCATGACCGCGACAAGGGATCTGATTGTCCATTTGAGTGGTGAACGGCACCCGCACCTAGCATACGCAATCGACCATTAAAGGGTAGTTTAGCGGTCACCGGCTGAGTAATAAATATCTCTGGCATGTAATCTGTCGCCCTAAAAGGACGAGAGTTGTCTTCGTTATAGACCTGCCAATGCATTTGTTGTGTATAACCAAACCAAACATCAGCATTGGTATCAAACAGGTCTTCCGCTACTTTAGTTTTTAAAGATATCTGAGCTTTCAGCTCTAATGGTTCATACTCTTCTTTGGTATAAGGGTATTCTTCTTGAGTCGGTGTATGAGGAGAACGATTTGGATCAAAATGAGCAAAGGCTGGCAGTAAATAGATAGGATTATGCGGCCTTACCGTCCATGTTCCCTGTTCGCTATTTTCATCAAGGTCATAAGCGAGGCTCAGGGTCGTATAAGGAGAAAAGTCCTCAACTGTGACACCAGCTTGAGCCAGTTTTTGGTTACCCGCTTCAGTAGGCGCACCAGGAGCCAATTGCTGCTGCTCAGTCAGATTTTCGGTATCATCAGCATATACTGCTGTAGGGCGTAGACCCGTGAATGATGCCTTGACAGATTTCGTAATATCTATCGGCGTTTTTTTGCGACCTACGGTCACCTCTTGACCAAGAGTGACTTTGTCATAACATGCCAAGCGTGCGGCACCTAGCTTCAGCTCAGTACATTTCATAAAATCATCAATAGCGGGAGCTGAAGGTAGTTGGTTATCCACTGCCGTCATTGAATCAACTGCTTCTGTAGTGTCCTCCGCATGAGCTGAGGTCGTCATCAGCACAGGTAGAGCACCTATTGAACTTACGGATATAATTGAAGCTGCTAAAAAACTAACTTTAGAAGTCATCTTAGATGCGGTTTTATAAGGGACTTTAAGAAGATGTGTATGAGTCCGCAATATGGTCATGCCTATTCCTGATCTATTTTTAAAGACTTTATTATACTATTAAAAACGACTTAACGATAAGGATAATAGTTAAATAAAAACAAAAAAATGATTTTCCACGTTCATTGTAGTGTTTGGATAGTTCTAAGAGATAACGTAAACAGTCATGAATTGCCATTACCTGTCCGTTTTATCCAAATCGCTTACCCTTGTGCTCAAGCCAACCGTTTTGATGTCGAGCAGCTGGATCATGGTGCGTCCAATGTATGATACCGCCTTGGGGATTATATTCATACTCACCATAAAACAGCACCTGATCGCCTGTAAGCAGGTTAAGAATTTTGGGAGCTAAGTCAATATTATGTGCAATAAGGACAGTATGCTCAGGTGTCGTACCGTCAAGTTGGACGATAAAGCGTTGATGGCGGCTGCCTTCATTATCATCTGCTAATACTACTTTTACTGTTCCACAGCCCTTCACCTGTACCGATGAGGACTGGGCTTGAAAGGCGTCAACTATCAGGCTATTACGACAGGAGATGGGTAGTGAGACTTTACCTATGACGTCACTATCAGAAGTCAGACTTGGACTATCAGGTATATTTTGGCTATTAGGAATAATATCTTCAGAACTAATGACCGAAGTTTTTGCCTCTATTTTTCCTAATACTGGGATTTCAGAGGACTGCTGTTCACAGCCTGTCATTATTAAGGCTAATGGCAAAGGAAGTAGTAAAGCAAGGGCTTTAACTTGATTACATATGCTTATAGAGCTCATGGCTATTTCTCAGTTTTATTAAATAGAAGCTGCCATACACCTCAGATTCGAATCAATAATATAGTGTAAAGCTATGTCATTATCAAGCAATATTCGACTTTTGTCACCTTTACTAGACTGCTGTCTCTATCAGCTATTATTCAAACTATACAGACAAATTAAAGAGTAAAGTAAAGCCCCTCCTTCTTTGAGGGCGAAAGATTAAACATACCCTACATTGATATTAAAGCCGTTCAAGAGTTTGCTCAAATTCACCACGCTCGATTGTCCCGACTTGCTGCAACACCAGTTTTCCATCCACAAAGTAAAGTAAAGCTGGAGGACCAAATAAACGTAACTCAGATAAGATACGTGCTGACGCTTCATTAGATTCTGTGACATCCAAACGTACGAATTGCCATTGTTGCATGTCTGCCGGACGGTTGGTAAATAACGTCTTATCCATGATACGACATTCAATACACCACTCTGCGGTGACATCCACCAATACTTTTTGATTATTTTCAATGATAGGTATCAAAGCATCCATCGTATTTATGTGGATATCTGAGGCTGAGGCACTCTCCTGATTGGTAGGATTAGAAGTAGCCGCTTGGTTAATATTTAAACCGTTTGGCTGATGGAATACACGTAAAGGTTGCCAGGTATCTTCGCTTCCTGCAGCAGCACCGATCAAAGTAACCGTCGACCAAATCGCTAATACAACGGCGAATGGCTTTGTGAATAACTGACCCCGACCCAACCAATGCCAAGCCCATACTGCTACTACCATAAACCAAATTGACCACAGCATCAGCATCATAGGGCTGATGAGTACCCGTTCAACCAGTAATAAAGAAACGGCAAACAGCATTAACGCAAAGCCTTGTTTGACCCAGTTCATCCACTCACCAGCTTTCGGCATTAAGTTGCCTTGACTCACACCTAGCAACATTAAAGGCGCGGATAATCCAAAGCCCAACATAAATAGCGCTGCAAACCCCAATAAGGGGTTGCCAATGGTAGACACGGCTAATAACGCCCCGAATAAGGGAGCAGACACGCATGGTGACACCACTAACGCTGACAATAAGCCTGCAATAAAGCTACCTACTGTACTACCGAGATACCTATCCCCTGCCTGACTCATCTTACTGGTTTTTTGCTTGATTGCATTGGGCACCCCGACAGTTATCACATCGAGCATATATAATGCTAATACCACAAATATGGCCGCAAAGCCCAGTAATATAATTGGGTTTTGTAACCAACCAATAATACCTAACTGCTGACCAAATACGGCAATAATGGCACCTAATATCCCATAAGCAACTGCAACGCCTAGCGCATAACTGCCACTTAGCATCAACCCTTTTTTGGCCGTTGGGGTGTGTTGCCGCGCTACAATATTACTAACAATGGGTAGCATAGGCAGCACACAGGGGGTAAAAGCTAGCCCCAAGCCTGCCAAAAATAATAACGCTAAGGCAAGCCAAGGATGCTCTGCCAGACCAAAGGGATCTTGGTCGACAACCCCTTCAGAACTTAACGGCAAGCCAGCATTATTTTTAGCTGCTTGACTTGTACTCAGTGCTGAGCTTTGCTCAAAACGACCCTGATCAAAGCCTGACCCGTCATCAATACCTGTTAACCCTGAAGCATCAGCAGTTGTTGTTAATTCAGAATCACTGGTTGAATCAGTTGCCTCGGCACTCGTTAGTGTCGTTTCATTGGCATTGTCGGTAGTATTGTTATTGTCATTAGTATTGTCATTAGTATTGGCTTTTGAATTGGAGTTATTCCCGCCTGCGATTGAACTGGCTGTACCCGTTTTTACCGTCTCTTCTGTTTTATTATTTTGAGATTGAGCGACGGTTTTTGGATTATTTTGGTTAATTTGTTGATTGCTGGGTTGCTTGCTTTGTTGATTAATGGATTGTTTGGTTTGTTGTTTGCTGGGCGTCGTTTCAGATTGGTTTTTCTTTTGTTCACCGGCTTTGGGGGTGTTAGCGGGAGCGAGTTGAATACTTAACACTTCTGTTTGTGGTGGATAACAGAGTCCTGCAACCGCACACCCTTGCCAAGAAACAGTGATATTTTGCTTTACGGGGACAGAAGTAGTATTGGTTAAAACCGCCGTTGCCGTCACATTCGGTTGTCTAAACACATTGACGGTACCAAAATTTGGATCATCAATTGTTTGAGCGGAATGAGAGAATTTTAAGGGGCTCGCTGTTACTCCATCGGGCAGCTTTAATTTTAATTTATCTTTATACAGATAATGCTTAGGCGTAATATTTAGCGAAATAGTCAGCTTATTTCCATTTTGAACAGGCTCAACTGAAAACGCTTGCTCTACTGGTAAGAATTTCTTTTGCCCAGACTGCTCGACACTGTCACCAAACAAATCACCGAGGCCTGCCGCATTAGCCTGATTGACACCGGCTATCTCTAATCCCACGCCTATACTTAAAGGGAGTGACAAAGAAAAAGACAATACTAGTGGCACTGCAAGTAGCTTTTGAGGGAGACGACGTTGACCGAAAGCTTTGAATTTTTGAACCACACGCGTGGTGGTTTTTTTATCCATCGGTTCTTGATTGTTATTTGCGTATTTCATCAAAACACTTCACAGAAAAATAACTAAGCCTTAGAAGGCAAAGTAAATTTAAAAACGTTTAAAGTTACCATATTCAACGGTAATATCAATCCAGATGCTAATCTTTTTTAGACCCGTCAGAGTTGCCAGCAACTTGGTTCAAATTTAGCATATCAGGCATTTCTGGCATTATACCGCGATTTAATAAGGCGTCTAGATGGGCTATCTGCTGCTTTTTATCAAACTCATTAACTTCAGCAATCAACATTTTTTCAATATATTTATCCAACTGATAACAGCTTAAACGCGCGCATAAGACGGCCAATTGGTATATACGACGTTTACAATGTACATCGACACTGTGTAGTAATCGCACCATTTTAGCCGTTTCTAAAGAGGCATAATTATAATTGGGAACTGTATTTTCTGGCAAAGGGGTGACCCCATACGAGATTGATAAATGCGCAAAGTAATAACAGCAAAATAGGTACCCCAAAACATGACCAATAAAATAAGCCCGATCATAGGTATAGCTCATCACACCAAAGTGACCTAACACATAGCTGTTGAGACTGGCTTGATCAGCAATAGTATTTTTATCACGTAAGCGGCCGACCGTCGGTAATTTTAAGTGGTTTTTATTAACCGATGTCAATTGCCAACCCACAGGCTGCTGCGCTGGCATGTGACGCACTATATCTGAAATAAGATCATCAACGATATGAAGCTGTTGCCACATCCGCTCATTGTTATCCAAGTCAACAATGCCACGTTGATCTAATGCTCTTGCCATTTGAAACTGTTGATACTCAACAAACTGCGGCTTTAACGCTTGTACCATATACGTCGGTCGTAGCGCAGGCTTTACCGTATAAAATATCTCAGTTCTTGCTAACTGATCGTTATACAGCTCTAGCCTTTGCTGCGCCACTTTTTCAAGCTCTTTGCTATTCACTGAGTTGTTAATAGGCAACGGCTCGATCTGATATAACGCCATTAATTCCGCTTTCGTATCTGGCATTGGCGCAGGCGCCTTTAAAGTTTCTTCAGCGGCAGCAGTCGTTTCGTCATTATTTTGTTTGGAAACATCAGGCACTTCAGTCGCTGCGCTATCTGTATCAGGAGTTTGTCTTTTTTTGACTGTAATGCTTACCGAAGGGTTTGCCATAATAGAACTCTAACTGTTAGTAATTACTATTATCATAGCATTATTGCAACGCCTTAGCATTATTAGCAAATAACTATATAACGACCCTATAACGACCTTATAACGACCTTATAACGACAATGATCTAACAATAATGAAATGATAATTAATAATTAATGAAAACTAAATAACTTTACGCTATATAAGCCCGATCTTGAAAAAGAGGAGTCACTCATATCTATAGGAGCTATATTTAGAAGCTATATTCCTTGAAAAATATAATTTGTCATTCGGTATAGTTTTAGAAGATGAACAGAACAGAACAGAACAGAACAGAACAGAACAGAACAGAACAGAACAGAACAGAA
>NZ_JBXYJH010000008.1:0-261617 GCF_057396215.1 Psychrobacter sp. CX18
TGACCCCTGCTGTCAAATCCGTACACCTAAACTTGGGAGATTTTAATCAGGCAGCTTGACGATAGAAATCCATCCAAACTTGTCTTGGCGATCTCATACCTAAACTCTGCTGAATCCTGACTTGATTGTAATCTAACTCAATATATTTCAAGATGCTGTTGATTGCTTCAAATCGAGTTTTATAATTATGATGATATACCAGCTCATTCTTTAAAACGCCCCAGAAGCTCTCTATTGGCGCATTGTCATAACAGTTACCTCTCGCACTCATAGATCCTTTAAAACCGTGTTTAGTGATCATTTTGCGATAATCATCGCTGCAATACTGACTACCTCTATCTGAATGCACAATAAGTCCTTGGCTAGGTCTTTTATCTTTGATTGCTTTATTTAAGGCCTTACAGACTAAATCAGTCTTCATGCGTTTATCGATAGCGTAGCCAACCAGTTCTTTGGTATACAAATCTTTAACGCCTGCCAAATAAAGCCAGCCCTCATCTGTCCAGATATAGGTGATATCACTGACCCAGACACAATTAGGACGATTAACGCCAAACTTCTGTTTAAGCAGGTTAGGATAAACACGCTTGTTATGCTCTGAGTCCGTTGTCACTTTAAAGCGCTTATGACGTCTACATTTGATACCATGTTCTTCTTTGATACTACGTACCATATACTTGCTGACATCGTGTCCTTGTTCATTTAGGTGAGCATGCAGACGCTCATAGCCATATCGTTCTTTGGTCTTCCTGTGCGCAGCTTTTACAAGCAGCTCACAGTGATTGCGATGTATTTGCTGAACACTGATGTCACGCTTTTTCCAGTCATAGTAGCTTGATGGTTTGATATCAAGGTTTTTGCACATGGCTGTGATACTAAATTCATATTTGTGATGGTCAATAAAGGCGTACCTTACTGATCGTGTTTGGCAAAGTACGCCGTAGCCTTTTTTAATATCTCTCGCTCTTCTTGTGCTATTTTTAGTTCACGCTTTAAACGCTTAATTTCTTCAAGGGCTGAAACAAGCTCTGGATCGTATTGCTTAGTACCTTTGAGTTTGCCTTGATTGGCTTTTCGTTGCCAATTGGCTAGTGTCTGCATTGGTAGCCCTAAATGCCTTGCTGTGGCACTGACATTGCCACCATTATTCTCTATTGCTTTGACCGCTTCTGCTTTAAATTCTTCACTGTATCTTTTAGCTTTCTTTGTCATGGTAAACTCCTAATTGTCTTCCTTAGTTTACCAAGTTTTTATCTACGGTTTTTTCAGCATAGCTCATATGGTAAGCCAGCCATAACAAATAGCTCGTTCCCAATATTTTAATCATCAGCATCATAGTAGGGTGATTAACAATGACTGCTGCCATACCCCAATAACTCAGCCACAACATAATACCGACACCAAAACTGATACCCAGCATATGCCAACGGCATCCCCAATAGCCCCGTTTAAGACCACCTTGCAAAAGCATAATATTGTTTGGGCCAGGTGTAATTGAGTTGATTATCATAAAGACGGCTAAAGCTATAACGCTACCCTCAATGGCAACCATATCTAATTTCCTTAATAGCTAAAACCTAAAGACCATGTATTATTTCAATTGCGGATAAACTAACTATATAGACTATTAACTACACAATACCTATGCAATTAAAATAACAGTTAACAAACTGTCATGATTGGTAAAACATAACAGTTTTATAGTTTAAAGAATTTTAATTTTTTATTTAAAAAATATGAACCCATACAGTACAATACAGATTAAATAGCAATACTTATAATGCTATGATGGGTTACCTATGCAGTATGAATAGTAGACAGCTTTTTGCATTAAACCCGATAGTAGCAACTCCCGATAGTATCAACACCTTATCAATCAAACTGTCATTCATTACCAATTATTCAATACCTATCAAAAGAGCGTCATGTTATGTCTGAGACTTATAGCCTAAATCCAAACCTGACTAAGACTGAAGCAATTATAGAGTGGATCAATAAGCGCATTGAATGGCACGTTTACAAACCAAATCAGCGGGTGCCATCGGTAAGGAAATTAGCGATATTACTAGGGGTTTCAAGTTTTACCGTGTCTCAAGCGTACGAGCAGTTGGTGGCGACCAATGTATTGACAGCAAAACAAGGCTCAGGTTATTACGTGACTAATTTAGCCTTTGAGGATCAATCGCTAATGTCCACTGTCAAAGAGCAAGACAAGACGACTGATAAGACTCTGGAGATTGACACTAAGTGGCTAGTGCGACAGATGTTTTCTAAGACGCCATTAGATCGTTCACCGGGTTCTGGCGTATTACCGCTTGACTGGGTACGTAATGATAAGATGGCGTGGGCAATACGGCATGTTACCCATCAGGCGGATGATTTTATCTATGATTATGGAGATATTCAGGGCTATATGCCGTTAAGACAACACCTTGTCCAGTATCTAGCGATGCTTGGTATGCAGACCACGGCTGAGAACATCATCACCACAGCTGGTGTGTCGCAAGCTGTGCTAATCGTCACCCAGTTATTACTCAGTGAGGGAGATGTTGTTTTGGTTGATGAGCCTGGCTGGTTTTGGCTATCCAGTAGTTTGCAATTGCAAGGTATAAAAGTAATTGGCATTAAACGGGATCATCAAGGTCCAGATATAGAACAGATGACACTGATGTTTGAACGATATCGGCCAAAGCTATACCTGACCAATAGCGTCTTACACAATCCCACGTCCTATAACCTGCATCCCGCGCGTGTGCATCAGGTCTTAAATCTAATACATAAGTATGATGCTTATATTTTGGAAGACGACTTATATGCCGCCTTATTACCAGACAATACGGCACTTCGCTACTCAAGTTTGGATCAGTTTGAACGGGTATTTTATGCCACAGGTTTTTCTAAATATATGGCATCAGGTTGGCGAGTCGGGATGTTAGTTTGCCCCGATAAATTCATAGATGACATTATTGGCATAAAAACGTTAAGTAATATGACCACGCCTGAATTTGGAGAGCGAGTGATACATAAGCTCTGGACGCATGGCGAAAGCCGTCGTCAACTCAAGAAGCTGCAACAGCATTTGTATACGGCGCATCAACAGCTACGTCAAAAACTGACTAAGATGGGAATTGAATATCCTGAACACACTCAGTCAGGGATGTTTGTTTGGATTGATGTTGGATGTGATACTGCAAAACTTGCTCTTAAAGCGCATAATGACGGTTGGCTCATAGCACCGGGGCAACTGTTTAACCCAAATGGTGAATATTCGACAAACTTACGCCTAAACGTTGCCACTACCAGTGATGAGTTTTTGCAGTGGTTAGAGGGTTATATCTCTGATGCAAAAAAATAGTGAACACATGATTTTAAGCTAATCCTGCCATCCGCTTCTATCTTACTTGCCCACTGGAGCGGTGTCTAATAGCTAGAAATGTTCCTGTTATCTCGATACCACTTCTAGCTAAGTCACCACAACCAGTGGTCAAGCAAGTATATCCGCTACTGTCAGGGCTAAACCGCTCCTTCGAGTTAACCTTCGATTGCATCTACGAATCATTTAATCTGGAAAAAATACAAACTCAAACCCAATTCTCCAGTTTTAAATCGGGCACTCGCTCAAACTTTTTCGTGTTAAGGGTGTTAAGGGTGTTAAAGTGTTTGAAGGAACAATAACGAGGTGAAGTGATTATACATAATAAACTAATTGCTATTTATCGCTTATCGATATACAATAAAACCTAGTCAGTTAATTCATATTTGTTAGCACTACAAACAGAATACAGGTTGTCAAGATTTTATGATTGTTGATTTTAAATGTAGTGCAACACAAGCTCTTTTCGAAACAGGTAAGACTAAACGTTGGTCAAGTATTATTAGAGTAGCCGAGCGTAAGCTGTTACAGCTAGATAATGCCGTAGCCTTAGATGACTTAAAAGCTCCTCCAGGTAATCGATTAGAGCCACTAAAGGGTAGTAGAGAAGGTCAACACAGCATTCGCATAAATAACCAATGGCGACTATGCTTCGTATGGACAGAACAAGGCGCAACACAAGTAGAAATCGTTGACTATCACTGATTTGTATATTCCCTTAGCCATTAAAAAATAGCAGTAAGAATTTAGAGAGACAATATTATGATTAAAAATGGAATGCGACCTATTCACCCGGGTGAAGTATTGAGAGAAGATTTTCTTGAGCCTCTTGATATGAGCGCCAATGCTTTGGCTAATCATCTTGGTGTCACGCCAGCCCGTGTCAATGAAATTGTTCGTGAAAAGCGAGGTATAACAGCAGATACAGCATTGCGACTGGCTAAATATTTTGGAGGTAGTGCCCAGTTTTGGTTAAACCTACAATCGACCTATGAACTAAGACTGATTGAAAGTCAGAACCCCTCCTTTTTAGATGGTATTGAGCCTATTGAATATGCTTAATACTTTTTAACGGTAAGTTGTATTAATTTGTTCACTTCGTAATTCTAAATCAAACACTCGGCATAACTTTCAATAGTAGAATTGCAATCTTTATGTGTTGTTTCATCGGTATTAACGGCTAATTTATTAGGCAAATCAACCCAGTAAGTATCAGGATGATTATTAGCTAAGTAAGACTGTAAGTAGTCTTTAGTGCTATCCACAATCTCAACATCGGGTTCATAATTTGACGCTAAACGTTTGTCAGGTTGCCAATGATTGTAAATGACAGCATGTAAGGGCAGTGAACGAGACTTGATAGCCTCAATGCTCAGTAGCGTATGATTAATACTACCCAATCTTCCAGAAGTGACTAAGATAACAGGATAGTGTTGTGACGCAATATAATCCAAAGTTAATAACGAGTCAGTGAGTGGCACCATAAGCCCACCAGCGCCTTCTAACAGCACAATGTCATATTCTCGTTTCAGCGTATTGGTTGCATCGGAAATACGGCTTGGCTCAATAATTGTATTATCAAGTTTTGACGCTAAATGGGGCGAGGACGGCTTTTGAAGTACATAGGGACAAGTCGTCATATCGTTATCGCGCGCCTGTAAGTCTATGCCCATCATATTTCTATGCGTCATAATATCTTCAGCGATGCTGTCACACCCTGTTTGTACTAACTTTTGAGTGATGACTTTACAGCCTTTTTGATGTAAAACTCTGGCTAAACTGCCAGTAGCAATAGTTTTGCCAATATCTGTATCAATCCCTGTTATAAAATACACGCTCATAATTTTATTAACTCAATAGTATAATGAATAGCATAACCTAAATTCGTGATAATCAACTCATCAAATTTAAGGTTATAGTCATCCCTCTATAGCAAAGCAATGCATCTTATCTTTTGAAAAAACGGTCATTTATCTCATTTTAAATCTGTAAAGGTTAGCTCCCTTTCTTTTCCAAAGGAAGGGTTGGGGATGGATTTTTTAAATAAAATGGTAACAATGTCTTAAAAACACTTATCCAAAATTCAGTTTAGTTATTAAATTAACCATTGTTAAAACTATGGATTAAAATAGTCCGTTAAAACCTGCTTCAATCTATCGCATAACATCAATACTTCATCTTCCGTCATGATAATTGGCGGCATAATATAGACCAATTTTCCAAAGGGCCTAATCCAAACATTATGTTCAATCAACAAACGCTGAAACCTTGACATATCAACGGCGTCATGCAACTCAATTACACCAATAGCTCCAAGCACGCGTACATCCGCTACCTGATCAAAAGTGATTAATGGTTGCAAATATTGATTAAGTTGCTGTTCAATATGTAGCGCCCGTTTAGGATAATCATGCTCAATAATGAGCTCAATTGACGCCAAGGCCACAGAGCAGGCGAGGGGATTGCCCATAAACGTAGGGCCGTGCATTAAAGCAGAATATTCACTATTGGCAATGCGTTCAGCAACGTGACGCTGACACAATGTCACAGCAAAGGTCATATAGCCACCCATCAGCGCTTTACCTACTGTCATAATATCAGGCGATATGTCTGCATATTCACACGCAAACATCTTACCAGTACGCCCAAAACCTGTTGCAATTTCATCGGCAATTAACAAAATGTCGTAGTCATCACATAATTTACGTAGCAGCGTTAAATACTCAGGATTGTAAAACCGCATACCACCCGCACCTTGAACCACAGGCTCAATGATAAAAGTGGCCATTTGGTGCTGATTTTTTGCAAAAAATTCTGTTAGTTGTTGTTTACTATCGTCGTCTAAAGGTGTTTCAAATCCAGACTTAGGCTTATCAAAAAACAGTTGTATCGGTAACTGTTTGCCATAAATACTATGCATACCATTAACAGGATCGCAGATACTCATCGCATGCCAAGTATCACCATAATAGCCAGATCGGGTTGTCGCTATTTGATTGCGTTCAGCCTTATTTTGAGCCAATTGATACTGAAGAGCCATTTTTAAGGCAACTTCGACTGCAATACTGCCACTATCTGAATAGAATATTGCATCGAGGCCATTGGGTACTATTGTAAGAAGTTTTTTACCCAAATCGATTGCAGGTTGGTGTGTAAGACCGCCAAACATGACATGTGCCATCTTATTTAATTGGTTGCGAATAGCGTCATTCAATATAGGATGATTATAACCATGTATTGCAGCCCACCAAGATGACATGCCATCAATAAGCTGTTCACCAGATTTTGTATAAAGATACACACCATCAGCGTGATCAATGACTATGTTCGGATATTGCGGTGGCAATGTTGCGTATGGATGCCAGAGATGATTTTGATCAAAGGTGTTATTAATACTTTTATCGAAGTTATCAAAGTTTGAGTGTGTCATTATGATAGTCAGATTAATTTGATGATAGATATGTACGGATTTTATATATTTTAAATACATTAAGCTTATACTAGCTTGTTCAAAGCAAAACTACTATAGCGAGTTCTGAGTAATAATAACACTTAACGTGATGTTATTTGATTGTATTAAGGCACTTAAAACCGGTTGGTCTGTTTTCGCATAATGTATATTATGTTAAATAAGGTCTATATACGTATTGCCTATTCATATTATTTGAATCTGATTTATATATATACTACTGCAAATACTTGGCCATCTTAATCTAACAGATAAAACATAATAAGTAATTATGCTTTAAAAACTGCACTTCAGATTTGCACATACCTAGAACTATCACCCTATCTTTTTTATTCTGTGCAAATCTGAGAGCTACCTTTTAAATTATTAAGAGATCAAATTACTTTTTAAATCTTCTTTTGATTTATCAGTACCTAATTTAGTATTAAAACTTTTATCTGCCTCTAATGAAATACTTCCCTTCCGTTTATCCCACCAAATAAACATATTGGCCAATACAGAGCCTGAAACTGAATGCCATATAGTAGCCACAGCAGCTACTACAGCTGATTCTGCACTAGTTGGAAAGAATTTAGTGCTTTATCCTGTCGCTAATCCAGCATTTTGAACACCAACCTCTATAGCAAGTGTTCTTTTTTTGGCAGCATTAGTACCCACTATTGCTCCTGATAAATACCCTAGTATATAGCCTGAAAAGTTATGTATGGCTATAGCAACAATGGCAATAAAAGCTGATTCAAAGAGTTGTGCACCAAATATTGCAGCAACACCGCCGACAATACAAGCAAATGCAATTACAGCAACGCCCGGCATGACCTTTCGTACTGATTCAAACCAAGTTTTATTTTGAAATAGGATGTTAAAGATTGAACCAATAGCAACAGGCATCAAAGTTACTAATAGCATAAACCTAAACATACTCCAACCGTTCATTTCAACCGTTTGACCTACTAAATAAATCATCCATAGTGGAGTCACCACAGGAGCAATAATTGTTGAAAGTGTTGTCATGCCCACTGAAAAAGCAATATCTCCTTTTGCTAAATAGCTCCTAATCCCTATGATCATTTAATTAAAAATGAAGTAAAATATTTATTAAAAGCTATCTTAAAAAGTTTAATAAATTTTTAAATATAACTATAATGGAAAAAATATTTTTACTTTATAACTTATTTTTATTAATTAAACGACCTAAACTATTGAAACCTTAAACTCGATCAAATATTTGACCTTAGTAAGCTAAAACTAATTTAGAAACTAAGCAAAAATGTATTTAGCTAAAAGAACAACAGTAATCACCCATACAGCAACACTGATTTGAGAAAACTTGCCAGTGATTAATTTAACAGCGGTATAAGTAATAAAGCCTAATGCGATACCATCTGCTATAGAAAATGTTAATGGCATCAATATTAATGTTACTGCAGCAGGTGCGGCTTCTGTTAAATCATCCCAATCCACATCTTTTAATGTATAAAGCATTAATACTGCTACATAGAATATCGCACCTGCAGTCGCATAAGCTGGAATCATACCTGCTAAAGGCGCAAAAAATAAGCTTAATAAAAACAGAACACCTACCGTTACTGCCATTAACCCAGTTCGACCACCAGCAGCTACTCCAGCTGTACTTTCTACATAGCTGGTTGTAGAAGATGTGCCCAATACTGCACCGGCCACAGTTGCAGTAGAATCTGCAATAAGCGCTTTACCTAAATTAGGCACTTTTTCATCTTGCTTCATCAACCCTGCTCTCTTGGTCACTGCAATTAGTGTCCCAGAGGTGTCAAACAAATCAACAAACAAGAATGCAAATATCACACTAATCATACCAATATCAAAGGCACCAGCGATATCCAATTGCATCAAAGTAGGCGCAACCGGTGGAGGCATTGACATAAATCCGCCAAAGGCCACTTCACCGTAGATAACCCCTAATAGGGTGGTTAATAAAATACCTATGGTTACCGCGCCAGGCACATTACGATAGCTAAGCCCAATAATGACAATAAAGCCTAAAACAGCCATCGCAGGACCAAAGGTGGTTATTTCACCTAAAGACACAAAAGTGGCTTCATTAGCACCGACAATGCCCGCATTTTTTAAAGCAATAAACCCTAAGAATGCACCAATACCTGCAACAATACCTTGCTTTAAAGTATGAGGTATTGAGTTAATAACCCATTCTCGAATTTTAAATAGGCTTAATAGGATAAATATACAACCAGATAAGAATACGGCTCCTAAAGCTATTTGCCAAGTATGACCCATACCTAAAACAACACCATAAGT
Source organism: Psychrobacter sp. CX18 (assembly GCF_057396215.1). Taxonomy (NCBI): domain Bacteria; kingdom Pseudomonadati; phylum Pseudomonadota; class Gammaproteobacteria; order Moraxellales; family Moraxellaceae; genus Psychrobacter; species Psychrobacter sp. CX18. The sequence continues at coordinate 9,135 of NZ_JBXYJH010000008.1, forward strand.
GAAAAAAGCATTCAAACCCATACCTGGCGCCAAGGCCAAAGGCAATTTGGCATATAGACCCATGATAAAACAACCTACCGCAGCAGCAACACAAGTCGCGACAAATACTGCCCCTTGATCCATACCAGCATCAGCCAGGATCATAGGGTTAACGAAAATTATGTAAGTCATGGTCAAAAAGGTAGTTATGCCCGCAACAATCTCAGTTTTGACGCTACTGCCCTTCTCCGAAATTCCAAAATATCTATCTAATGCACTCATAATGAATCCTTAATTGAGTAAGATATAAAATTACATACGAAACTAAAACTCTTGGAGCAATAACCATACCAATACAAAAAAATTAACTTTCAATTGTGGTGGCATATTTATTGCTATAAGCTTATCTATATAGTTAACCAATTAGTCAAGTTTTAATTCTAGGGTTATATCCAAGTGTTTAATTGAAGTTGTTTTTAACTATTAAAACAGTTTTTAACAATGATTGAATCAATAATGTGTAACCCTTATCCCAGCATAGAGTTAATAGTCAATAGAGAGTTAAATGATTGAATTTAAAGTAAATAATAGAGAATATAAAGTTGATGACATCAATCCAAATACTACGGTATTGGACTATTTAAGAAATACCCTTAACCTTTTTGATGCTAAAGAAGGGTGTGCAAGTGGTGATTGTGGTGCATGCACTATTTTGGTGAGAAAAACCACGGATTTAAATAACACAGGACGCTTTTATACTATTAACTCTTGTATCACTTTATTATCGCTAATGAATGGTTGTCAGCTATTCACTGCTTCCTACCTTGCTGACAACCCTAATAATCATCCTGAACAAGCCAAATTGCACCCTGCTCAACAAGCTTTAGTAGAGTGTCATGGTTCTCAGTGTGGTTTTTGTACCCCAGGTTTTGTCATATCATTGGCTTGTCTCTATGAAAATCAAAAAATAGAAAAATCGAATCATATTCAAGTGATTGATAGCTCTAATATAAACTCGATTGATGGTACAACACCTGATAGTGCTAACAGTAACAATAGCAACAATTCAGTTAGTGAAGATAAAGTGATAGCAGCTATTGCAGGGAACCTTTGTCGCTGTACTGGTTACAGACCTATCGTTGAGGCAGGTATAAAGATGTTCCAACCTCAGAGTAACAAGGAGGTATTTTCTAGATTTGATGGACTGGATTTAGTCGAGTATAAAAGTAAAACTAGCGAACAAAGTTCTATTCAACAATGTAAAGATGCACCAATTCCAGCTTTAAGTGATCAAGAAAACCAATTGTTTATACCTAAATCTCAGTCTGAGTTAGAACAACTATTAGCCTTATATCCTGATGCTATTTTATGGGCTGGCGGTACAGATTTAGGATTGAGTATTACCCAACAGTTTGTTGATTATAAAACCATCATCCAATTATCGAATATTAATGAACTTCAGCAATGGTCATGTGTTGAAAATAAAGAGAAAGGTATTCAAACCCTAATATTGGGGGCTGGCATGACTTATCAGCAGCTACAGAGCCCTTTAGAAGAACACATTCCACAGTTCGCCAAAATACTCAAGCGTATAGCCTCACCGCAAATTCGTAATATGGGTACAATCGGCGGTAATATTGCAAATGCCTCACCTATAGGTGACTTGCCCCCTATCCTACTCGCTTTGGATGCCAAAGTTCATATCAGGTACTGTCGTCAAAATAGTTCAAATCATACTAATTTGGATACCGCTCTAGTAGGGACTGACACAACTATAAACGAAGATATAAAAGGATTTGTTGATGAAATCATACCGTTAGCAGACTTTTTTATTAGTTATAAACAGACAAAAATACAATCTGGAAGTTATATCAAGGCCATTCATGTTCCGCTATTGGCTGAGCACCAGCAGTTAACGATTCATAAAATTAGTAAACGCTTTGAGGATGATATATGTGCCTGTTTATTAGCGTTAAGAATAGACGTAAATGAAGCTTCTAATGAGATTATTGATAGCCGTATAGGGTTAGGCGGCATGGCTGCCGTGCCTTTATTGGCATTAAATTCACAGCAAAAACTTACCAATGCTGCGTTAGAGATGGAGAGCTTTAAAGCTTGTGCCGCCGCTTTAGCAGAGGATGTGACGCCATTAAGTGATGTAAGAGCCAGTCGTGAGTATCGCATGCAGGTTATCCAGCGACTCATCATCCAAAGTGGTAAACAACTACTCACTAAATACACCACTCTATCTAATTAATAGAGTTTGTGAGTGAATTTAAACATTTAAATTAATATATACCCTGAAAATATAGAGACCTATCCATGAGCCATCATTCAGCGTTATTTGACAGCTATGAAGTAAGACGCAAGCGTCCCCCTAAGCACAAAATTGGTTCCTCATCTAAACATGACAGCGCCATTAGCCATGTTATGGGCAGTGCCGCCTATGTAGATGATATGGTTAAGCCAAACAATACCTTGTACATGGCGATTGGCAAAAGCGATATTGCTCACGCCAAAATAAAAAACATAAACTTGGAGGCAGTTTGGGCGTCTGAAGGTGTTGTGGATGTTATTTGCTATAACGAATTGCCTGCTGCAACCGATATCGGTCCGGTATTTAAAGGAGATCCTTTGATTGCAAATACAGAGGTAGAGTATGTAGGACAAACTATTTTTGCAGTGGCTGCGAGCAGTCATAGAGCTGCCAAAAAAGCGGCTGCAAAAGCCATAGTAGAGTATGAGCCCTTGCCTGCTATTTTGACCATTACTGAGGCATTAAAACGCAAGCAATTTGTGCGGCCCAGTTATAAGATGCAGCGCGGCAATGTGCTATCTTCTTTTAAAAATTCGCCTATAAAACTCACTGGCGCTATCCACATGCTAGGTCAAGAGCATTTTTATCTAGAAGGTCAGGTCGCATACGTAATGCCTTGTGATGATGGCGGTTTGGAAGTTTATACCTCTTCACAACACCCTAGTGAAGTACAGCAGCTGGTTGCTGAAGTTACAGGACTCCCCTTTCATAGTGTTAACACCATAGTCCGCCGTATGGGCGGTGCATTTGGAGGCAAAGAGACACAGGCCGCAGCTTGGGCTTGCTTAGCAGGTATAGTTGCAAAACGTCATAATAAACCGGTAAGCATGCGTTTAGACCGTCAAGATGACATGGTTGTAACGGGTAAACGTCATGAATTCTATAATAAGTATTCGGTTGCGATTGATGAACAAGGAAAGATAAAAGCGGTAGACATGCAGTTGGCTGCTTTATGTGGCTACTCCCCTGACCTCTCTGATGCTATTGTCGATAGGGCCATGTTTCATTGTGATAATGCCTATTACTATCCGACTGCTAGTATAGTGGGTCATAGATGTAAAACTCATACGGTCTCAAATACAGCGTATCGGGGTTTTGGTGGGCCACAAGGGCTTATGACTGCCGAATACATGATGGACCATATCGCTTATTCGCTAGGTAAAGACCCTTATGACATAAGACTTAAGAATTTATATCAAAATGGACAGCAAACCCATTATGGTCAACCTATAGAACATTTTGACTTAGCTGAGTTGATGAATAGCTTAGCCACAGACTGTGATTATAAAAAGCGTCGTAATGAGATTATTAGCTCCAACAAGCAAGCTGCATTACAAGACAGTCCTAAAAGAAGGGGTATCGCTTTAACGCCTGTTAAATTTGGTATCTCATTTACTGTACAAACCTTAAATCAAGCGGGTGCTCTGGTTCATATCTATACCGATGGCAGTATTCACCTGAATCATGGGGGTACTGAGATGGGACAAGGTTTATTTGTGAAAGTAGCTCAAGTGGTTGCTAATGAGTTTGATGTGGACTTAGATACGGTGAAGGTATCCGCCACTCGTACTGACAAAGTGCCCAACTCCTCACCTACTGCCGCTTCATCAGGGACAGACTTAAACGGAAAAGCCGCTCAGAATGCTTGCCAAATTATCAAAGCCAGACTGATTGAATTTGCCTGTGACACCTTTGAAATCGATGACTCTGATATTAGCTTTGAAAATAATCATGTATATATAAAACGGGCTAATAGTAATAACCAAACTGCTTCTAAAAGGGAGTCAAAAGTCTTCACCTTCGCAGAGTTCGTTACGCTCGCTTATAGAAATCGGGTAAGTCTTTCTTCCACAGGATTTTATAAAACCCCGAAAATATTTTATGAACGAGACAAAGCGTGGGGTCGACCTTTTTTATATTATTCATTGGGAGCGGCTTGCTGTGAAGTTGAAATAGATACCATAACTGGCGTATATCAAGTTGTTCGTTGCGATATTCTCCATGATGTGGGACAGTCGATTAATCCTGCGATAGATAAAGGTCAAATAGAAGGAGGCTTTATCCAAGGTATGGGCTGGTTAACCCAAGAAGAGCTTTTGTGGGATGAAAGTGGCAAATTAGCCTCAAACAGCCCAGCTAATTATAAAATCCCGACCGCCCACGACATGCCAAAGCAGTGGCAGGTTAAACTTTATAATCGTAAAAACAAAGAGCAGACGGTATATAACTCAAAAGCGGTTGGCGAACCCCCTTTTATGCTTGCAGCTAGTGTGTGGTGTGCTATAAATAATGCTGTGGCTAGCCTTGCTGATTATAAACGCAATCCGGAATTAACTATGCCGGCCACACCCGAAGCCGTATTAAAAGCGGTGATTAATCTTGAAGGTGGAGATTGGGAGAATAGCAGCCGTACAGAAGTACAAACCAAAAAACAGCCACAAAACCAGCAGCAAAACCAACATCAACAAGGGAGCCTATTCAGTTTATATACCCCTTATATAGAACATGCCACAAAGACCAATCCACCATATGTCTCTATAACTAATATTGAAAATGTGAAAAACGTGGAAAATAAAGAATCCATTTTTAGCTCCAAGGTAGAAGGTGGTAGAGGTCCAGCGCATACTCCTGTGAATAGTAGTCAATCAATAGATTTAGGCAAAAACAATGAATAGCCATAACAAAAGCTGGCATAGTGCATTGAATGACTGCCAAAATCATGGCATTGCTCACGTTTTGGCGACTGTGGTCAAAGTTAGTGGCTCGGCCCCTCGTGACTTGCAAACCAAAATGGTAATTACAGAAGATAAAAGCTATGACACGCTTGGCGGAGGTGGCTTAGAATTTGATGTGATTGCAACTGCTAGAGAACTATTAAATAAAAATATAGCCTGCAATAATAGTTTTGGTAATAAGCATCAGCATACCTCTGTCATTACCAAACACTATCCCTTAGGCGCTAAGCTTGGTCAGTGCTGTGGTGGTAGCGTTACCGTAATGTTTGAGTGTTTTAATCTGTCGCCGCCGCTATCGCTATTAATATTTGGAGCGGGACATGTCGCCAATGCGTTGATAAAAATATTATCTGAACTTGATTGCCAAGTCACTTGGATTGATAATCGAGAGGGTATATTTGATAAGAATACAGTCAAAAATCTTCCTCCTCATATCCGTACCTTTATTACTGATGACCCGACCGAATTTATTAAAGCCTACCCCACGCCTCAGTATGTTTTAGTTATGACTCACGATCATGACTTAGATTTTAAGATCGTTAAAAAAACCATCGAAATTTCTACCCCAAGTTTTGCATTTATTGGTTGTATCGCTTCAAAGACTAAAGCCAATCGTTTTAAGCAAAAACTCGATCAACGTGGTTTTACTGAAGATGCACTAAGTTTGCTTCACATGCCTATAGGATTGCCTATCGGCGGTAAACAGCCTATGTCGGTAGCCGTTTCGGTGGTGGCACAGGTGTTGCAAAAGTTTAATCAAAGCTAATTATTAATTTAACTAGCTTCTTTTTAGCAAATACTATATTTAAAGATAAAACTCTATGACTCTTCAAATTTATAAAGCTCGCTTATTGCATTATGTTGCCTCAAAAGATACTACTCAGACCACCTCAATAATGCCAGTAAATAAGAATGAAAATATCGTACCTGAATATATTGAAGAGGGTGCCTTAGTAGTTGATGCTAAAAAAGGAATTATCGTTAATTATGGGAAGGCAACTGACATTTTCGAGCAGTATTCTCTACAGCAGAGCTCTAATGTAATAAATGGCAATAAAGAAATACTAATACATGATTACTCAGACCGCTTAATAATGCCAGGCTTCATTGATACTCATGTACACTATCCACAGTTAGATATGATTGCTGCTTACGGAGAGCAACTATTAGACTGGCTTAACAACTATACCTTTGTAACCGAAGCGAACTATAACCAACCTGAATTTGCGTATCAAAAGTCCCAGTTCTTTTTGAATCAATTATTGGCTAATGGTACGACAAGCGCCATGGTTTTTGCTACCAGCGATTACTCTTCAGCTGATCAGTTTTTTAAGGCAAGTGACACCTTGGGTAGCCGCATGATTTGCGGTAATGTCTTAATGGATCAAAACGCCCCTTCAAATTTATGTGTAGAAACTTCTAAAGGAATTAAAGAGACCCAAAAACTTATAGATGAATGGCATGGTAATGGGCGGCAATCAGTGGCTATAACGCCAAGGTTTGCGATTACGTCCAGTCCAAAGCAGTTAAAGCTGGCAGGAGAGCTATACGCTCAAAACAAAGGGGTTTATTTACAAACGCACTTAGCAGAAAACCAAGATGAGATTACTGCGGTAAGGCAAATGCATACTAATTATTCTGGTTACTTAGATGTCTATGACCAGATGGGTCTGCTGGGTAGAAGGACAACCCTTGCGCATGGCATATACTTGAGCGATAGCGAATATAATAGACTACAAGAAACCGGGACCCAGATATCTCACTGCCCCACATCAAATTTGTTTTTAGGTAGCGGGTTATTTAATTTACCTAAAACCCTAAGTTATACTGGAGTGAGTATCGCAACCGATGTGGGCGCGGGTACCAGTCTAAGTTTATTAACCACATTAAATGAAGCCTATAAAGTTCAGCAGTTACAAGGTAATCGTTTATCAGCGCATCAAGGGTTGTATCAGATAACGTTAGGTAATGCCCAGTCTTTATGCTTAGACGATAAGATTGGTAACTTTTCGATAGGCAGTGAAGCTGATTTTGTGATAATAGATACTAAAGCCACAGCACTATTGCAACAACGACAATCGCAAACTAAAAGCTTAGAGGAAGAGCTGTTTGTATTAATGATGTTAGGCGATGATAGGGTCATTGAGTATACGTACATTTCTGGTCTATGTAGGTATCAGCGAGACTCCTAAATAATTTTATCGTACTTGCTTTTTAAAGCTTAAACAGTACGGAACCTAATAAAAAAAAGGAGGCATACATTATTGTATGCCTCCTTTTTTAATACAAATTATCAAGTTTGGATAAAATCTAAGCTTGCTATGAGAGATTTATTTAGAAGCGTATTCTAGTTTCATACCGACCACATAAGCATCGTTATCTTCAAACTTACCCATAGGTGCTTTGGTTGAAGATAGCTGAGTATCCGCATCCCCTAACATAAGATACTTACCCCCTAACGCAACAGACCATTCTGGAGTAACATTGTATTTAGCACCTAAACCAATGCTGTAGTAGCCTTCAGCTGGGCCTAGTACCGTGACAGGATTTCCAGCTCCTTTATCCCATCCAATAGTTCCAGAAACTGCAAGAGCTGGAGATAGACGCTTACCCAAGCCTAACTCAAGCATATAAGAATCATCTGAGTAGGCAACTAGAGGCGCTTTAGCAGTTTGAGCTAGTGTCTTAACATTCTTTTCTAATAATGGCGGCGTGATTTCAAAGCTTCCCCAAGGTACCCAGCGCGCCTTTGCCGTCAATAACGTTGTAGGGTTAAGACCAGTTTGAAAATCAATATTTATAGATTCTGGTAATTCAATCGTCGCCTGTTCATTGGTACGTGAAACTAATCCAAGTTGCTGAAGTTGAGGGTTTAAATTCACATAATCAATAGCTGGCATATGTTCACCAAACTTGACATCATGCTCTATCTTGGAACGATAAGTTATAGCCGCTTTTAAGCCTATTTCAGGTTTGACAAAAGCTGCACCAACCATATAACCATAATCTTGATCTTTTGGGAGATATAAATTATAACCATTAATAAGCGATAAGTTTTTCAAATTGCCAGATGTTTCAGCGCTCGCTAAATTTAGATCGCCTTCAAGCTTGCTAAGTACAGGGCCACCATAAAGTCTAAAGTTGTCATTCTGGCCAAGCTTAAAGTTCACTAAACCTGTAAAGGTATCAGACTTTACACTTGCTTTAGTATGGACATCGCCATTCACCAGCGGATTGTTGTCGCCTTCAACTTCAATTTCGGCACCAAAGGGCTGATCATAAAAAACCCCAACACTAACTTTGTCGTTTAAATCAGTTTTAACGCCATAACCATAGCCATTATAATCTTGAGCAACACCGTCATATTTTCTAGTGACGCCGTTATCAGTATATTCTCCCTTGGTTTCTGGACTAATACGATAAGCACTAGCGTAGGCGTAAGTACCCTCGTTAGTAAACTCTGCACTAGGTTGACCAGAGCGATCAAGACCAGCAGCGCCAGCTATTGAAGCGAAAGACACCAATGCTAAAGCACTAGCAAATTGATTTAGAGTGAAAGTTTTTGACATTGTACATTCTCCATTGCAGTATTATTAGCCACATCCATTGCGACTAAATGAGGGTTATTTTTGAAGGTAAATGATGACATATTTTATTTACCTTAGAGGATTCATTGTTTAGTTGATCTATTCTTTATTGCTCAAGGTACGTAATTTATGTCTTAATATTTTACCAACAGTAGACTTAGGTAGCTCATCAATAAACTCAATATGGCGCGGACATTTATAGCCAGCAAGATTTTTCTTACAGAACTCGTAAACCTCTTTTTCCGTTAAGCTCTTGTCGTCTTTAACGATGAACACTTTTACTGATTCACCTTGGGACTCATCTTCCACACCCACTACAGAGCACTCTCTGACTTTAGGGTGCATTTCAACGACACTTTCAACTTCATTTGGATAGACGTTAAACCCACTGACAATAATCATGTCTTTTTTTCTATCAAAGAGTTTGACATAGCCCTTCTCATCGATAGACCCAACATCCCCTGTTTTAAGGTAACCGTCTTTGGTAAAAAACTTACTATTATCTAAGTTATGATACCCGGAGATGACATTACCGCCTTTAAGAACAATCTCACCAATCTCACCAATACCTAGCGGATTTTCATTATCATCATAAATTTTAAGATCGATACCACATAAAGGCATACCTATCGAACCCGTAAATTCCTTATTCGTTAAGGGATTTGCGGTGCCAACACCAAGTGTTTCAGACATCCCCCACCCTTCGATAATAGGGACGCCTGTTGCTTCGTACCATTTTCTCGCCATTTCAGGTGTCGCTGCCATCCCTCCAGCCAATGAAAGCTTAAGCTGTGAGAAATCAATATCTTTAAATTTTGGATGTAAAAGTAATGCGTGAAATAAGGTATTAACGGCGGGAAACAGATGTACAGGCTCTTTACTTAGTAGCTTGACAAAGGCATCAATATCTCGAGGATTAGTGACTAGAAGAATATGTTGTCCTTTACGTATTCCTAAGAAAGATATGATTAAGGCAAAAATATGATACATCGGCAGAGCAACAACACTCGTAAGCTGGCCAAGGTTATTTAAATCATCATAAATTGGATTAAACCATTCGTCGTACTGTTTTGTCCCATACACTACATTGCGATGACTTATTAATATACCTTTAGCAACACCCGTAGTCCCGCCTGTATATTGAATCATGGCTAAGTCATCGGGCTTTGGTTGAGGGCGGGTATATTTTAGATTATTAGATTCATTTAAAATGGATTTAAAGTGAAGTACGGCATGTTCAGAGGTGGTCTTAATATGGTATTTAGGTACCATTTTTTTGACATATTTAGCAGCAAAGTTAACAATGGCGCCCTTAGTGGTACCAAGCATATCCCCTATTGAACTAACGACGACGGTTTTAACTGGGGTTTTTTCAATGATACTATCCATAGAATGGCAAAATGGCTCTAATATAAAGATCATTTTCGCATCAGAATCTATAAGTTGATACTTAAGTTCACGAGGAGTATAAAGAGGATTGACTAAAGTCAGTACCATACCGGCTCTTAATGCCCCAATAACTATTGGTAGATACTGATGTACATTGGGCATCATGACCGCAATGACTGAACCTTCAGGTAGTCCAGTACTTTGTATCCATGCTGCTATGTTACGAGAGATGTGATCGACTTGCTTATAAGAGTACGAAACGTCCATATTCGTCATGAATTTGTCATCAGCAAACTCGTTAAACGATTTTTCAAATAGATCGATGAGAGTATCATTATCGAAGGGTACGTCAGCGGCGACACCTTCAGGGTAGTTCTGAGTCCAAAATTTATCCATTGTTAACCTTCCATTGGTAATTAAGCTTAATTAAGCTCGCCTCTTCAGTGAGGCAATTATAATGTTAAACCTTCAAAAATCTATGTCTTAATAAGACGTTCATTTATGAAATTATGTAATTTATATATAATAGCCAAAAAATAACGTTATTACACTATTTTTTAAGTTATTTAATAAATTTTTTTAATAAATATATATCTTTGAGCTTGTTATCATTACAGAATACGTTCATTATTTCAACGAATTCATCCAATACAGACCATGATTAATTGATTTCAAGACATGAATAAGGGGCTAAATTCTAAAGTAAAGATTTAGACCCTTACACAATAAGAACTTACAATCACAACCCACGATTGGAATTTTGTCTAAAAAATTGTTAACTATGGGTTTCTAACAACTGTAAGATACAATATTCTATGAAATACTCTTATGCATTAGTAATTTACTACTCAAGCCTCTTCAGCGACGTCTTTACTCTCTGAACGAAGCTGATGTCTTAAAATTTTGCCAACGGTAGACTTAGGTAATTCATCTATAAACTCAATATGGCGGGGACGTTTATAGCCAGCAAGATTCTTTTTGCAGAACTCATGAATCTCATCTTTAGTTAACTTAGGGTCGTCTCTAACAATAAATACTTTGACAGACTGACCTTGTGAGTCACTATCAACACCGACCACAGAACACTCTCTTACTTTGGGATGCATTTCTACGACACTCTCAACTTCATTCGGGTAGACATTAAAACCACTGACGATAAGCATATCTTTTTTTCTGTCAAATAGTTTGACATAGCCCTTCTCATCAATAGCGCCCACATCACCAGTCTTAAGATAACCATCCTTGGTAAAGAACTGACTATTATCAAGATTATGATAGCCTGAAATGACATTTCCACCTTTAATGACAATCTCACCCACTTCACCAATATCGAGCGGATTTTCATCTTCATCATAAATTTTAAGATCTATACCACAGATTGGCATGCCAATTGAGCCTGTAAACTCTGTATTGGACAAAGGGTTGGCTGTCCCTACTCCAAGCGTTTCTGACATACCCCATCCTTCAATTATAGGGACACCTGTGGCCTCCTGCCATTTTCTCGCCATTTCAGGAGTAGCCGCCATACCGCCTGCTAAAGATAATTTAAGCTGTGAAAAATCTATGTCTTTAAATTTTGGATGTAATAATAAGGCATGAAATAAAGTGTTCACTGCTGGTAGCAAGTGTACAGGCTCTTTACTAAGCAGTTTTACAAACGCATCAATATCCCTAGGATTAGTGACTAATAAAAGATGTTGACCAGTGCGTAACCCTAGTAAAGATATAATAAATGCAAAGATATGGTACATCGGTAATGCAACAACACAAGTCAGTTGATCCTTACTATTTAAACCCTTATGAATTGGCTTAAACCATTCATCATATTGCTTAGTGCCATAGACTACATTGCGATGACTAATTAAAATCCCTTTAGCAACACCAGTTGTACCCCCCGTGTATTGAATCATAGCCAAGTCATCGGGCTTAATATCTGGACGAGTGTATGTCATCGTTTTAGATTGATTTAAAAGAGTTTTGAAGTCTAAAACTTGATGGTTTGAATTAGATTTGATGTGATACTTTGGCACCATTTTTTTGATATGTTTGGCTGCTAAATTTATTAAAGCACCTTTGGCAGTGCCAAGCATATCCCCAATGCTGCTGACGACGACCGTTTTAACGGACGTCTTCTCAATAATGTTATCAAGACTATGACAAAATGGCTCTAATATAAACAGCATTTTAGCATCAGAATCTATAAGCTGATGCTTAAGCTCACGCGGGGTATACAGAGGATTTATAAGAGTAAGCACCATACCAGCACGAAGCGCTCCGATCACAATCGGTAAATACTGATTCACATTGGGCATCATTATAGCCACGGTAGAACCTTGAGGGAGTCCAGTACTTTGAATCCAAGAGGCAATCGAATGAGATATTTGGTCAACTTGGGCATAACTATATGAAACACCTAAGTTTGTCATGAATTTATTTTTAGCAAAATTACTTAAAACATTATCAAAAAAGTCAATAAGAGTTTCATTATCAAAAGGAATATCAGAGGCAACACCCTCAGGATAATTATTAGTCCAAAATTTAGTCATCGTTAACCTTCCGTGGGCTATTAATAAGAGTCTCGAATAAGAGGTACTCAGTAATTTAATTTAAACGTTTAAATCTATAAGTCATATTGAGGTTAAATTCATACAGCCTATAAAAATAATAAACGTTGCGAAATCAATTTAAGGACAAGCCTCTAGGAGTAAGGCGGAAAGATAGGCCTTATAAAAATTTAAGGTATGAAAAGTTTGTAAATTAAATACGAATAAATTGAGTTATACTAAAACAGTATTAAAGTAGCTCTACAACGTTTAGTTAAAACAAGATTTAAAGCTACTTTAACCTCAATGCCATCCCTAGCTAACCTAGCTTACAACTTGCCAACCGGCTGTTGCCCCATATTCATCCTGATGAGCAAAAAGAGGATGATTTTGAGCCTCTGAAAGCGTTAACACAGGAGTAACGCAGACATCCGCCTGTTCAAACAGTTTTGACCAGTGTGATAAAGGTTGACTCGCAAACGTTTCAGCAATGCTCTGCATTGCTGCTTGACTCTCAGGTAGGTTTGGCATTACACCTCGTTGCCAATGCGTATTTTTTAGATCCGGAAGATCTAATACGTCGCATAACCCTTGCCAAAACTTTAGCTCAAGAGAACCAACCGCCATATATCTATCGTCTTTGGTTTTATAAAGTCGATAACAGGGCAATAAGCCACCTAAAAAGTCATACTGCGGAGCCGGTTTCTTACCTGACATCTTTTCAATCAATTTGCCAGTTGCTTTTGGCATGACTAGATGATTGTACAAACTGTGAGTCATACTGGTATTAATGTGTCTACCTTTACCGGTGTTTTTCGCAGCAATCACAGCTGCTAAAAGTGCTATAACGGCCGTATCACTACCACCCGCTAGATCTGCAAACTGTATATTAGGCATCGCTTGATCACCATCAGATGATTTAAGCTGATCGAGGACACCACTAAGCGCCATAAAGTTAATATCATGTCCTGCTTTATTGCTCCAATCGTGATTAACACCCTCACCTTCGGTAACACCATAACCTGTAATAGAGACAATAACCAATTTGGGATTAATGTCATGCAAAGCGGTTACATCTAATCCCATACCATCCAAAACACCAGGACGGAAACTATCAAGCATGACATCTGCATTTTTGAGATGCTCTTTAATAGTAGCAATGCCTTTTGGATCACGAAAATCGACTTTAAGTGTCGTTTTTCCGTGATTTAACGCATTGAATAGCTCACCAAATGCGCGCGCAGGATCACCATTCATGGGTTCAATTTTGACAATTTCTGCACCTAGGTCTGCAAGTAATCTGGTTGCAAAGGGTCCAGGTAGGTTACGCGTTAAATCGACAACCTTTAAGCCTTGTAAGCAGTCTGCCATTGGATCAGATAGCTTATCAGTCATCGTTAAACTCCTGATTAGATTCAGCCATCTTAACTAGAATGTTAGCAGGCTCGAAACGTTCACCATAAGCGGCAGCTAATTCGCGACTACGCTCAACAAATTTCGACACGCCAATCGAGTTAATAAATTGTAGCGTGCCGCCTTGATTTGGCGCGAAACCCCACCCAAAGATTGAGCCTACGTTAGCATCTGCAACTGATCGAACAACATTTTCTTCATAGCACTTAGCCGTTTCATTGGCTTGTACATATAACAAACGATCCACTAAATCTTGTTGTGATGGTTGATCATCCTTTGTTGGATACAAGTCAGTCAATTCAGGCCACAAGTGCTTCTCACCACTTTCAGGATAATCATAGAATCCTTTGCCTACTTTTTTACCTTCACGACCTAACTCTTGCACCATTTTCTCAATCACTGGCTGAGCAGGATGCGGGGTGAATGTTTTACCTTCCGATTCTAAAGCGCGTTTAGTCTGCTGCATGACATGCAATGACAGACTTAAAGACACCTCATCTTGTAGTGCTAAAGGAGGCATTGGCATACCAGATTTCATACCAGCCACTTCAATACTGCGTGGATGGATACCCTCACCTAACATTGCAATACCTTCTGATACATAAGTACCAAATACGCGTGATGTATAGAAGCCGCGGCTGTCATTTACCACAATAGGCGTTTTCGAAATTTGACCCACAAAATCGAAACTTTTAGCTAATGTAGCATCGTCTGTCTTTTCACCAACGATGATTTCTACCAATGGCATTTTATCAACAGGTGAGAAGAAATGCAGACCTATAAACTGATTAGGTCGTTTGCTGGCTTGAGCCAATTGAGTAATTGGTAGCGTTGAGGTATTAGACGCATAAATTGCTGTTTCTGGAATGACAGCTTCTGCATTACGGGTACATTCAGCTTTAATATCGATATCTTCGAATACCGCTTCAATAATTAAATCGCAGCCTTCTAAATCGTCATAAGATACTGTGGTCTTGATACGTGATAACAACGCCTCTTTTTTCTCTTGGTTTGAACGACCACGGCTAATAGCTTTGTCAAGCAAATTAGTCGAGTAGCTTTTTCCTTTTTCTGCACCTTCAATACTGGTATCTAATAGCACGACATCAATACCTGCTTTAGCTGAAACATAGGCAATACCAGCACCCATCATACCGGCACCTAGGATACCAACCTTGCTGACTTTAGATCTCTCAAACCCTTCAGGACGTGATTGACCTTTTTTAATATTGTTCAGCTGCTTCCATAAGGTGTTAATCATGTTAGTAGATTCAGGAGACAATGCACAAGCAACAAAATAGCGAGACTCTATTTCAAGTCCATTATCAATATCTACTAAGCAGCCCTCAAACACACATGACATGATATGAACAATAGCTGGATAATTGCCATGTGATTTTTGATTTGCCATAGCAGGGGCAATCGAGAAAACCTGTGCAACTTTAGGATGCTTACTATCACCACCCGGTATTTTAAACCCTTTTACATCCCAAGGCTGACTGACTTTAGGGTTATCTTTAATCCATTGTTTTGCTTGAGCAAGCATATCTTCTTTGTCGCTAGCAACAGCATTCAACAGACCAATTTCAAGCGCTTGTTGTGGACGCAGCTCTTTGCCTTGCGTCATCATCTCTAACGCTTTTTGAATACCAACAATACGTGGTAAACGCTGAGTACCGCCACCACCGGGTAGCAAGCCAAGTTTAACTTCTGGCAATCCAATTTTTGTTTTTGGTGAATCAACGGCAATACGATAATGACAGGCTAAGGCAAGCTCCAAACCGCCACCTAAAGCCGTACCAGTAAGAGCAGCAGCAACAGGCTTACCCGCTTTTTCAAGTTTACGTAAACTGGTTTTCAAATCTTCGACTAAATCAAAAGCTTGTTCAGCAGTTTTAATTTCAGCCAGTTGGTCAATATCAGCTCCCACCACAAAGGTAGATTTACCAGAGGTTAAGATTAAACCTTCGGCTTCCTCATCCGTAATAAAAGCATCGGTTAAAGTGGCAAAAGCTTCATTAAAGCCCTCACCAATAACATTCATTTTACGATCCGTTTGATCAATAGTAACGGTTACGATGCCGTTGTCAGCTTCTGCTGTAAAGTTATCTAGGGCATTAATGGCCTTTACGCTAGCTATACTCATTTTATATCCTTATTCATTATGCGCTAATTCAATATGCGTACGTTATTTACATGTCTTGGCTTCACTAAATATTAAGGTCAAGCTCTTAGACACGTTTAATATCACACACGCTCAATAATAGTTGCGATACCCATACCACCACCGACACATAGTGTAATCATGGCAGTATTTAGGTCACGACGTTCAAGCTCATCAAGTACCGTTGTCACTAACATTGCTCCAGTGGCACCTAAAGGATGTCCCATAGCTATTGCGCCGCCATTCACGTTGACTTTATCAAGTGACACACCTAAGTCTAGTGCTGTATTCATCGGAACGACAGCAAATGCTTCGTTAATTTCCCATAAATCAATGTCACTAGCCGTCATACCTGCTTTACGAAGTGCTTTCTGACATGCTGGCGTTGGGCCCGTTAACATAATAGTTGGTTCAGAACCTATGACTGATGCCATTGTGATCTTAGCACGCGGTTTAAGGTTTGCTTTTTCGCCTGCAGCTTTGCTACCGACTAAGCAAAGTGCCGACCCATCTACAATACCTGATGAGTTACCTGCGTGATGCACATGATTCACTTTTTCAATGGTTGTATATTTATCAAGTATCACACTATCAAAGCCCATTTTACCAGGCATAATAAAGGAGGGATTTAAACCTGCTAAAGTCTCTACAGAAGTATTTGGACGGATGGTCTCATCCTTGTCCAATAGCAGCATGCCATTAATATCCGTGACAGGAACGACGGACTTATCATAGTAGCCCTTCTCCCATGCAGCAGCGGCTCTTTTGTGAGATTCAGTGGCAAAAGCGTCAACGTCTTCGCGCGTAAAACCACGCAACGTCGCAATAGCATCCGCACCAACACCTTGTGGTACAAACTGAGTAGCATCATTAACACGGGGGTCCATATACCAGGCCCCGCCGTCTGAACCCATAGGGACACGGCTCATTGATTCTACACCGCCAGCCACAACCATATCTTCCATACCAGACATGACTTTAGTTGCTGCTAAATTAATAGACTCTAAGCCTGATGCACAAAAACGAGACAGAGTAACGCCTGCCACACTCTCATCCCAATCAGCATCAATAATAGCAATACGGGCGATATCAGACCCTTGCTCCCCTACAGGAGTAACACAGCCTAATACCAGATCATCAACCAAGCTGGTATCGAGATCATGACGTTTCTGCATTTCTTTTAATAGAGTGCGCACCAACCATATCGGCGTTGCTTGATGCAGTGAACCCTCTTTTTTACCTTTGCCACGTGGTGTACGAATGGCATCATAGATATAGGCAACTTCAGTCATATAAATCCCTTTTCTAGTTTTTTACAATAATTTATTTTAGAGCTGTTTGTTTACATCAAAACAGTTGATTAACATTACCATATTAGATCATGTTAAAGATAGTAGATTAAGCGAGAGATAAAAGTTTTAAGCCTAACTATTTGATGACCTGACATCATGCTCAAGTCACCAAAGTTTAGCTTAACGGATGCATTACATAAAACGTGAGGCTAGCTCTTTCATGATTTCATTGGTGCCACCATAGATTTTCTGTACACGAGCATCAGCATACATACGAGCGATTGGGTACTCACTCATATAACCATAACCACCAAATAACTGTAAGCATTCATCCATTGCCTTACATTGCTTTTCAGTTACCCAGTACTTAATTAGTGAAGCATGCGCTGCGGTTAATTTACCTTCTATCATTGACTCAATTGCAGCGTCACATAACGCACGTACTGCCAGATAATCTGCTTGAATTTCTGCCAATTTAAAGCGGGTGTTTTGGAACTTCCAAATAGGGCGACCAAATGCCTCGCGTTGTTTAACATAGTCTAAAGTAAGATCTAATGCTAGTTTGATAGCGCCACACCCACTTAATGCGATAATGAGACGCTCTTGAGGCAACTCTTGCATCATCTGAATAAAACCTAACCCCTCAAGACCACCAAGTAAGTTAGATTGTGGTACACGAACGTTACTGAAAAATAATTCTGAAGTATCCTGACCCGCCAACCCAGTTTTTTTCAGGTTACGACCACGCTCGAACCCTTCAAGCCCGTCTGTTTCGACAACGATTAAAGAAACGCCTTGTGCACCTTTATCACGATCTGTTTTACACGCCAATATTATAATATTGGCATGTTGACCATTGGTTATAAAGGTTTTTGAACCATTGATGATATAGTCATCACCATCTTTTACAGCATATGTTTTAATGGCTTGTAAATCAGAACCGGTAGTAGGTTCTGTCATTGCAATGGCACCCACATATTCGCCAGTCGCCATTTTCGGCAACCATTTCTTTTTTTGCTCTTCTGTACCCAAATGCAAAATATAAGGTGCCACGATACCTGAATGTACCATACCACCATAACTTGCTTGGTTAGCGTGTGCTTGGGCAAGTAAAATAGCCGCTTCATGACCAAAATCTCCGCCACCGCCACCGTATTCTTCTGGCATAGACGCACATAAAAAACCCATTTCACCCACTTCATTCCACGCTTCACGGTCAATCATACCGTTGTCGCGCCATTGCTCGTCTTTGTCTTCCCAGCTTTGGAACAATTTTAAGGCGCTTTCATATACCATTTCATGTTCTTCAGTCATCCAATTGCTTTTAAACGTATCAATACCCATCTCGTTAATCCTTAACCCATAAATTAGATTGTTGTATTAATGGTAATAATTATTACCAAAAAATATTACAATAGATGTGGTTCAAAACTCATATCTATCATTACTTACCGTTCAATCTTACAAAAGATTATTTTGCTAAGCAATCACTTGCTATAAAATAGTAATTATAATTACCGTATATTAAGGAGCTTTTATGAAATCAACTCATCCTCATCAACATGACTCTTTATTAAATGATAAAGCGCTAGCGCCTTTATCAAAAATTCGACCTGCGACCCTTGATAAAATTGAAAGAGCGGTTCACGAATTATTTGCTGGCGCTAATGCTCAAGACGTCACTATGATTCAAATCGCAAAAGAAGCGAATGTCTCGTTACAGACTTTATATAAATACTTTGGCGATAAGCACACGGTATTCCAAACGATTATGGATATCGTACTTGGGCGCCTTGCGAACCGGATGATGGATCATCTTCAAGGTATCGATAGTGTCAAAGAGCGTCTAAGAAAAACCTTGTGGGTTTGTTTCGATTTTGTGGACTCTCATCCTGATGCGGTGATGGTTTTAACCTCTGTATCTACTACAGATATACGTAAGATATCAATTTACGAAAATAAAGAGTTGATTGATGCCTTTACCAGTGTTTTGGCAGATGGTCAACGTCGAGCAGTACTCAATGATAAGGTACCGCTTTACGTCTTATTTGATGTGTTTATGGGCTTTGTAATGCGTATTGGTACCATGCAGGTCATTCGTCACGCACCGATGCCGTTGACTGAAAACTTTGATGACTTATTCTCCATGTTATGGCGTGCTATCTCTAAACCTGATATTGATACAAAAAGTTAAGTTTATACTAAAAATAATTTATAAGATTACCTAACTATTTTTGCAATTATCGATTGACGGTGTATTGTGCTCACGTTATATAATACCCCTTCGTTTTTTTTATACCTATATTATTGCCATTTTAAACAATTCCGTTTTTCATTTAATATTTACCAAAACTTATCAATAAAACAAACTAATGAGCTTCTTGATATCACACGTTAAGTCATGGATGTACTTATCGACTGATACCAGCTTTAATGGTGTAAACATATCTAATTATTAACTGACTCATAGAGGGAATTATGACGAAAGTGATTCATGATACTAAAGAGGATTCAGACATCAACAAAAAGGACAAACTAAGCTGGCGTATCTTTGGCCCAGGAATACTATTAGCGAGTGGAGCCGTCGGTGGCTCCCATCTCATTTCATCTACTCAAGCTGGTGCCATCTATGGTTGGCAATTGGCGATTATGATTATTCTAGCGAACTTTTTTAAATATCCTTTTTTTAGATTTAGCACTGATTATGTCTATGACAAAGGCGAATCTTTAATTGCAGGATATGCCAGAAAGTCACCAATTTATTTATGGGTTTACACTATTTTATTGATAGGATCTGCCGTCATTAGTGTGGGTGCCGTTACCCTACTATGCTCGGTTATTTTAGGATTCATGATTCCAGAGAAATTTACGCCATCTGCTGCCCTATTATCCATTATCGTCATAGGGGTGTCATGGCTAATGTTAATTGTGGGTCATTACAAGCTGCTTGACCGTTTTAACAAATGGATTATGGCATCGCTAATTATTACCACCTTGATTACGGTGTTTATTGCAGCAGGAAATCCTACGCCTATTGCAGCTGACTTTGTTGCTATGTCTCCTTGGAATATGGCTTCTTTAGGATTTATTGTGGCGTTAATGGGATGGATGCCAGCACCACTAGAGTTTGCTGCTATTACCTCAATGTGGACCGCGGAAAAAGTCAAAACGGATAAGACAACTTACTATCAAGGTTTGGTTGATTTTAGTGCCGGTTATCTTTTTAGTGCACTGCTAGGTCTTTGTTTTCTAGCCTTAGGCGTCTTTGTGCAATATGGTTCAGGGGTAGAGATTGAAATACAAGGTGGTGCCTATGTCACCCAGTTAATCAATATGTACACCGCAACCATCGGTGACTGGTCAAGATTATTAGTCGCCTTTGTGGCATTTATGGTGATGTTTGGCACGACGATTACCCTAATTGATGGCTATGGTCGTGCCCTTGCAGAGTCTACCCGTCTCATTAAAGGTGAATCAAAAGCAAGCAACCCGCAAATCCTATTTTGGACCAGTTACTCTGTTATAGGCTCATTAATCATTATTACCTTTTTCAAAGGTCAGTTAGGGTCTATGTTGAAATTTGCCATGATTTCAGCATTTTGTTTTGCGCCAATCTTTGGTTGGCTGAATTATAGCTTGATTAAGAGCGAGCAAAAGCTGTCTAAATCAATGACGATCTATAGTATAGCTGGGCTACTGTTTTTAGCTGCAGTTGCCCTATTATTTGTGGTTCAATTGATAGGTTTTATCGATTAATCCGCTTATAACCAACCCCCTTATGTCAAATCAAATCAGGCGGCTTGTACTTTTTTGTCTTTCACGCAATTCAAACTTAACTTAAGGGCATTATGTTATGACTCACCCAAATTCAGCATCGTCTACTGCACACTCTGAAACTATGCGATGGCGCACTTTTGGACCAGGAATCTTATTGGCAACAGCTGCTATTGGCGGTTCACACCTTATATCCTCTACGCAGGCAGGAGCCATTTATGGCTGGCAATTGGCGATAATGATAATACTGGCAAATTTTTTTAAATATCCATTCTTTAAGTTTGGCACAGATTATGTCTATGAAACTGGTGAATCATTAGTTGCTGGTTATGCTAAAAAATCGCCAGTTTATTTATGGGCGTTTTTTATATTATCTTTAGCGGCTTCTGTGATTAGCACGGGTGCGGTAGCGCTTATTGCAGCTACTATTTTAGGGTTTATGCTCCCTGAAAGTTTAGCAATATCCACCACGATTTTGTCATTGATCGTCATGGGTGTGTCTTGGTTAATCCTAATTTTAGGTCATTATAAGATGCTTGATAAAGTGACCAAATTGATCATGGTAGCATTAACTGTGGCAACCTTGGCTGCTGTATTCATTGCCGCTGGAAAGCCCACAGTGATGGCACCTGATTTTGTTGCGCCCTCTCCTTGGAACATGGCGACTCTTGGTTTTATAGTGGCGTTAATGGGCTGGATGCCCGCACCATTAGAATTCTCTGCGATCAATTCAATGTGGATATCGGCCAAAGTAGAATCAGATCATACAACGCATCGTCAGGGTCTGGTTGACTTCAATGTGGGCTTCATTTCAACCGCGCTTTTAGCATTAGTATTTTTGGCGTTAGGGGTCTTTGTACAATATGGCACTGGGGTTGAGATTCAGACACAAGGTGGTGCGTATATTAGCCAGTTGATCAACATGTATACCGCTACTATTGGTGAGTGGTCACAATTTTTAGTGGCCTTTGTGGCCTTTATGGTCATGTTTGGTACGACGATCACTTGTGCAGATGGCTATGGCCGAATCAATGCAGAAAGTTGGCGTTTAATAAAAAATGACGTCAAGATGGATGAAAAGCAGCTCTTATTTTGGATCACCTATACCTCAGTTGGTGGCTTCATCATCATTACTTTCTTTACCGGTCAACTTGGTTCGATGCTTAAGTTTGCAATGATTTCTGCCTTCGTTTCAGCCCCTATTTTTGGATGGCTGAACTATTCATTGGCTAAAAATCATCAAAAACTATCGCCAAGTATGAACTTATATAGTATTGCAGGATTGATCTTTTTAGGCGGTATCGCGCTTTTATTTATGGCTCAATTATTGAAGATCATTTAAAAGTTTCATTTATCGGTCAATTATATGATTAATGTAAGATAGCTATGTGTCAGACGTAAATAGGGCTGTTTGATGACAGCCCTTATTTATGTAGTACTGCTTGTTGATTTGGGTGTATCTATTAAATAGTTGTGGTGCATCGCCGCTATTTCATTGTATATTTGCTTATACAGTCTTTAATCTGCATTTTACTTTTAAAATGAATTGCTTTTAATAACAATAGTGACATGCCGGTTTTTACAGGGAGTTTATGAGTCGTATGAAAATTAATAAAGCAAACTCTACATATACCAAACATCAAGTTGGTGTTCGTTTATTACGCAGGAACCGCCATATATTTAGCGGTTTAATTATATTATTTGCAGCCCTAGGGTGTGATACACAAAGTGATCACCCCATGAGTCAAACTGTGCCCGTTGAGTTTGAAAATTGGCAGAGTGAGATTCAGGATGCTTATAACGATTTATCTAACGATGAGCAGCAGTTACTGAGTCGTTATATGCAGCGTATGCAATTAAGTGACGCTCAACAACAAGGCGCTACAACTCAAGTCACTATTGACGAGGCCATTGAACAGCAGCGCAAATATGAAGAATTGCACCCGAATAATCCTATAGGTCAGAAGACGGATGAAAACAGGGAGTTACAACGGGATCAATACCCTATTACTTTACTGCCTTATAAACCGAGTGACACTGATACTTTAAATAACGTAAAACTGTCTTTTGTTATGACGAATAAGAGTAATGTCCCTGTTAATGGCTTTAAAGGGACATTAATGCTTAACCATCCTGATTTTGCAAAACCTAAACCCGTGGTTATATCTCTGGTAGATTTCAACCCACCTCTGGCACCCAATGCGAACTATGAGTTCGACGCTGACGTTAATATTTCCGATGCCAAAGTATATGAGGCGATCAAACATCCTCAAAATATCAGCATAGAGGTCACTAAGGGCAGTTTAACCTTAAAAGATGGGCACACAATGGATTTTGAATAAGCTATTTTTAATAGTAGCTATCATAAACAGCAGCTATAGCTATTTTAGGTCAATAAAGCGGGTTCTTGATAATTATCGGCACCTTTAAGAGAAGTTAATGCAATTAAAAAGATTAAAAGCATTTCATACTGTGGCGCAACTAGGAAGCTTTAGTGAAGCCATTGATGCGACGGGGCTATCACAGCCGACACTAAGCCGGCTAATTAAGCAGCTTGAGGAGGATATTGGAGTAGAGCTTATCGATCGCTATCATCGCCCCCTGGAGCTAACCCCTGCTGGAGCATTCTTTTATGAAAAGGTTGATTCTATATTAAGGGAGCTTGACAGTAGCATAACTCTTACTCAAAAACTGGCTTATCCACCTGACAACCTAAACATAGGCTTTGTACCTTCAGTGTTATACGGCCTACTCCCTACCGTGATTTCAAGGTTAAAGCTGCGTTTACCTAGTTTAGATATTCATCTAAAAGATATCAGCTCATTCAGACAAGTTGACGCATTAAAAGCGGGTGAAATTGATGTCGGTTTCGGGCGTTTTGCACATGATGATGCTAATTTAAACCAGATATTATTGCGTCATGAGCGTTATGTAGCCGCTTTACCTAAGACACATGAATTAGCAAACCAGAGTGATATTCACCTCAAGCAATTACAAGATAGCCGTATAATCTTATATCACCAGACACATTTACCGGTATCCAATGTATCCATTACAGTTTCTGATAATAACGATGCGCCTTTATTGATTAGTGAGCCTTTACTGCATCTATTTTCAAAACAGTCAGCTTTACCCCACCATACTACTTCAGTTAGTGATATACAGGTTGCATTAGGTCTTGTAGCAGCAGGTGAAGGGATAACCTTGGTGCCTGATAGTCTTAAATCGGTACGTTCAGATCAAATTAGCTACCGCTCATTAATCCATGAAGATGCAACCTCTCCTATATATCTTTGTGCACTACAAGCGCCCACACATCCCGCATTTTCAATACTTTTAGACGTTGTATATGATATATATGAAGAACGCGGTATTACCTATCGGCGGATAAAGTAGTCAGATTTTAATTGTAACTAAATGTAAATTAATTTTAATTAAGTTTAAGGTTTTAATTTCATGTTCTGAATAATAATGCTTCGGAATCACTCAAATACGAATTTAAGTATTTAAAAAATAAATAAGTTTAATTTATATTAAATGATAATAAATATTAACTTATTATTATTTAGCTAACTCAATAGTCTAACCTCTTTTATCTAATTCATTTTGCAGGTACTCTACCAATATTCTACTTCTATTTTAGATTTCTGGATATATATCCTATTAATTAATTTTCTAGTAGCTTTCATTAATTTGAAAAAGAGTTATTCTAACTCAAATACAATAAAAGGAATGCCCATGAGTACTGAATCTGCTGGCAAGCGCTTTCGTAATGCCATCTCTGAACAAACGACTAATAATCAACCGCTACAAATCGTCGGCACTATCAATGCTTATACAGCAATGATGGCGACTCAAGTTGGTCACAAGGCAATATATTTATCGGGTGCTGGTGTAGCGAATGCCTCTTATGGACTGCCTGATTTAGGTATGACCAGCTTAGACAATGTATTAGAAGATGCCAGCCGTATTACCAATGCGGTACAAACGCCGCTATTAGTCGACATCGACACTGGTTGGGGCGGTGCTTTTAATATCTCCCAAACCATCAAAAAGATGGAAAAAGCAGGCGTGGCAGCTGTTCATATCGAAGACCAAGTGGCACAAAAACGCTGTGGTCATCGTCCTAACAAAGAAATCGTGTCTACCAGTGAAATGGTGGATCGTCTAAAAGCGGCTCTTGATGCCAAAGTTGACCCAGATTTTGTGGTTATGGCGCGAACAGATGCGTTATCTGTTGAAGGATTAGAGGCAGCCGTTGAACGTGCCGTTGCTTTTGAAGAAGCTGGCGCAGATATGATTTTCGCAGAAGCGTTAACTGACATTGAGATGTATCGCAAGTTTACCGATGTATTAAATATTCCTGTACTGGCTAATATGACAGAATTTGGACAAACGGATCTGTATACGACTGAACAGTTATTTGAGGTCGGTGTAGAGATGGTCTTATATCCTCTATCTGCTTTTCGTGCAATGAACAAGGCCGCATTAAATGTTTATCAACATCTATTAGACGACGGTACGCAGGAAAATGTTGTGGATACTATGCAAACTCGTATGGAGTTGTACGATTTCTTAAATTATCATGAATTTGAGCGTAAGCTTGACGAGCTTTTTGCTCAGAAGAAGTAATGTTTATCAAAACTAGTCTAAAAAGTTATTTGATATCAATCAAAAGTCTTATATAACATATTTTTATATGGTTAATATTTTTAGTACCAATAATCAATATCTACAATATCTACACTAACGCAACCTAATTATTTAAAGGAAAGTATTATGGCAGCAGGCAAGCAACTATCAGGCGCAGGTTTACGTGGACAAATAGCAGGTCAAACCTCACTATCTACCGTTGGTAAATCCGGCTCTGGATTAACTTATCGTGGATATGATGTCAAAGATTTAGCAGAAAATTGCATCTTTGAAGAAGTGGCTTATCTATTATTATATGGTGAGCTTCCTACTCAGACACAACTTGATGACTATAAAGCTGAGCTCAAAAAGTTACGTGACTTACCGCAAGCTTTAAAAGATGTATTAGAGCGTATACCTCAATCTGCGCACCCGATGGATGTGTTAAGAACGGGTTGTTCAATGCTAGGTAATTTAGAGCCTGAAGAAAGCTTTGATCAACAGCTTGATAAAACCAATCGTATGTTGTCCGCTTTCCCAGCAATTATCAATTATTGGTATCGTTTCAGCCATAATGGTGAAAAAATCGATTGTATGACTGATGCTGAAACGCTTGGTGGCCATTTCTTACAATTGCTTAAAGGTGAGAAGCCAAGCGAATTGCATGAAAGAGTGATGAACGTGTCTTTAATTCTATATGCTGAGCATGAATTCAACGCTTCTACGTTTACTGCCCGTGTTTGTGCCTCTACTCTATCGGATCTATTCTCTTGTATTACTGGAGCAATCGGTACGCTACGTGGACCTTTACACGGTGGTGCTAACGAAGCGGCTATGGAATTAATTGAAGGTTTTGATTCTCCTGAAGCTGCAGAATCTGGCTTAATGGGCATGCTAGAGCGTAAAGAAAAGATTATGGGCTTTGGTCATGCTATTTATAGTGATTCTGATCCTCGTAATGTGATCATTAAGCAATGGGCTGAAAAATTAGCCGCAGATGTGGGTGATGACGTGTTATACCCTGTATCAGTAAGATGTGAAGAAGTAATGTGGCGCGAGAAGAAACTATTTTGTAATGCTGATTTCTTCCATGCGTCAACTTATAACTTTATGGGCATTCCAACGAAATTGTTCACGCCTATATTCGTTTGTTCACGTTTAACTGGCTGGGCCGCTCATGTATTTGAGCAACGTTCTAACAACCGCATTATTCGCCCAAGTGCCGAATATATTGGTGAAGAACCAAGAGAAGTGCCCCCTATCGCTGAGCGTGGGTAATACTCTCTAAATTGGTAAAAAGGCTTCATCTTTATTATAAAATATTATGAGGATGCGGCCTTTTTAATTTTTAATACTCACTATCTCATCATCTAATATCTAGTCTACAAATCAACTTATATAAACCCTGCAAACAGAACTAAATGACAATGACCTTATAGCTTAACGAGCTTATCGACATATATTAAATAGTTTTTATAAAGATCTTATAAATCATATTAAATTTGCAATGAGTTTCATATTATTCTAAGGACAGCCAACTATGCCAAATCCCAATCAGCCCGTTCTCACTCACAAACACCCACAACCAATGAATTCCGACTTCAAAAAGCCATTGCCATTACCCAATGGTGAAGACAGTGGGTTATATTATTTCGATGTTGAACAAGCGGTTAATGA
The DNA here is from genome assembly GCF_057396215.1 of Psychrobacter sp. CX18. Lineage (NCBI taxonomy): Bacteria > Pseudomonadati > Pseudomonadota > Gammaproteobacteria > Moraxellales > Moraxellaceae > Psychrobacter > Psychrobacter sp. CX18. Next base: position 36,637 of record NZ_JBXYJH010000008.1, read on the forward strand.
TATTGAACCTGGTGCCTATGCCAAGCTACCTTTTAGCTCAAAGGTATTATGTGAAAATTTAGTACGTCGTTGCCCGCCAGAAGATTTAACCGAAGCCCTTTCGCAACATATTTATCGTAAGCAAGATCTAGATTTCCCATGGTATCCAGCGCGCGTTGTTTGCCATGATATCTTAGGACAAACGGCATTTGTGGATCTTGCAGGTTTGAGAGATGCCATCGCTGAAGAAGGGGGTGACCCATCAAAAGTAAACCCAATCGTTCCTACTCAGCTTATTGTTGACCATTCATTAGCGGTTGAACATGCAGGCTATGAAGAGAATGCTTTTGAGAAAAACCGTGCGATTGAAGAACGTCGTAACGAAGATCGTTTCCATTTTATCAATTGGTGTGAATATGCCTTTGATAATGTCAACGTTGTGCCTCCCGGCAACGGTATTATGCACCAAATTAATTTAGAAAAAATGTCTCCTGTGATCCAAGTAATTGCGGATAAAGCGGATGGTAAACCCGTTGCTTATCCTGACACTTTAGTCGGTACGGACAGTCATACTCCAATGGTTGATGCTCTTGGCGTTATCTCAATTGGCGTGGGTGGATTAGAAGCTGAAAGCGTCATGTTAGGTAACCCTTCTTATATGCGTTTGCCTAATATCGTTGGTCTAAATTTAACAGGTAAATTACAGCCAGGTATAACGGGTACTGATTTAGTACTAGCCATGACCGAATTCCTACGTAACGAAGGCGTTGTATCCGCGTATGTTGAATGCTTTGGAGATGGCGCTAGAAGTCTGTCTGTCGGCGATAGAGCGTCAATATCGAATATGACACCTGAATATGGTGCCACTGCGGTCATGTTCTCAATTGATGAGCAAACCATTGATTATTTACGTCTAACGGGTCGTACAGAACAACAAATTCGTGTTGTTGAAGCATATGCTAAGCAAACTGGGTTATGGGCAGACGGCATGAAAGATGCTGAATATGACCGTGTATTAAATTTTGATTTATCAAAAGTAGTGCGTAATATCGCAGGGCCTTCACGTCCGCATGCCCGTGTTTCTACCACTGATTTAGCGGAAGTCGGTATTGCTCACGCTGCTGACCAACCGCTTGTTGAGCCAGAAGATGGTTTGATGCCTGATGGTGCGGTAATTATTGCTGCTATTACCAGTTGTACCAATACCTCAAATCCCCGCAATATGATTGCTGCGGGAATCGTTGCCCGCAATGCGTTAGAGAAAGGTTTGGTTCGTAAGCCTTGGGTAAAATCTTCATTAGCACCCGGTTCAAAAGCGGTAAAACTGTACTTAGAAGAGGCTAATCTACTCCCTGATCTACAGCAACTTGGCTTTGATGTGGTTGCTTTTGCCTGTACGACATGTAATGGTATGAGTGGCGCCTTAGAACCAGAAATCCAGCAAGAAATCATTGACCGTGATCTATTCTCTACAGCCGTATTATCGGGTAACCGTAACTTTGACGGTCGCATTCATCCCTATGCAAAACAAGCCTTTCTTGCTTCTCCACCATTGGTCGTAGCTTACGCAATAGCGGGTACTATTCGTTTTGATATCGAAAAAGACTCATTAGGGAAAGATAAAGAGGGCAACGATGTCTACCTCAAAGACATTTGGTTTGATGACGCCGAGGTCGATGCGATTGTTGCCTCTGCGGTGAAGCCTGAGCAATATAACAAGGTTTATATACCCATGTTTGACGAAGGCGTTGTCGATGCAGAACGTCATGATGCAATTACTGACCCTCAGTACAATTGGCGTGAGATGAGTACGTATATCCGTCGCCCACCATATTGGGAAGGCACAATGGCAGAAGCCAATAAGCTTAAAGGCATGCGTCCGCTAGCGGTATTGGGTGATAACATCACTACCGACCATATGTCGCCTTCTAATGCGATTTTGCCAGATAGTGCTGCTGGTGAATATTTAGATACGATGGGACTACCAGCTGAGGACTATAATTCTTACGCTACGCACCGTGGTGATCATTTAACCGCTCAACGTGCTACCTTCGCTAATCCCAAACTATTAAACGAAATGGTTCGTGACGAAAATGGCGATGTCATTCAGGGCTCATTAGCTCGTGTGGAACCTGAAGGTAATGTGATGCGTATGTGGGAAGCGATTGAAACCTATATGACTCGTCAACAACCCCTTATCATTATTGCTGGTGATGGCTATGGTCAAGGTTCAAGCCGAGATTGGGCTGCTAAAGGCGTTCGTTTGGCGGGCGTTGAATGTGTTGTCGCTGAAGATTTTGAACGTATCCATCGTCAAAACTTAGTAGGAATGGGCGCCCTTCCCGTTCAATTTAAAGAGGGTACTACCCGTAAGACATTAAATATTGATGGTTCTGAAGTATTTGATATCGAAGGTGAAGTTTCAGCTGGTGGGGAGATGACATTGATTATTCATCGTACTGACGGTACAGTTGATAAAACGCCAGTTATTTGCCGTTTAGATACGGCGGATGAACTTAAAATGTATAAGTCTGGCGGTATGTTACAACGCTTTGCTAAAGAGTTTTTAGCCGGTGAAGTGATTTAAGTTATTTATCTTAAAAGACATCAATCCGTCTTAAATCACTTATCGATATTTATAAGGTTTTCTTAAGTTTTATTCAAAAGCATGACTTTCACTTTGTAGGAAGTCATGTTTTTTTATACCAAAATTCAAAATAAATTAAAAATATTTTTGAGTAGTTACAAATAATAATATATATTAACCTTAATGTTAGTTAGAAATAATAAAACGAAATCTTATTTACATATAAATAATTTACTTTATTTTATGCATTTTAACTAGCAAATATAAATTTACTTACTCGATGTTTGGGTTTTGCAATAAATTACTTAAAGAGAGACTTATGAAAAAACAATCCTTAATGGCGTTTATGCTGCTACTGTGCTCAACAGTAGCGCTAGCCGCAGAATCCGAACTGACGTCGTTGCAGAAATTTAGCGCTGGTGTTGATACAGCCATGGCCAATACCTTTGGCTGGTTTGTAAATGCAGTTTTCTACTCCGTACCCATTGCTGGTACTGCCTTTCCACTTATTGCTGGCTGGTTATTAATTGCAGCATTAATTTTTACCTTCTACTTTGGGTTTATTCAATTTAGAAAAATTGGACTATCTTTAGATATCGTACGGGGTAAGTATTCTGACCCCAATAAAAAAGAAGACGGTGAAGTCTCCCATTTCCAGGCTCTTGCTACTGCGCTATCAGGCACTGTGGGACTAGGAAACATTGCAGGCGTAGGTGCTGCATTAGCTATCGGTGGTCCTGGTGCAACATTTTGGATGATTTTAATCGGTCTTTTAGGCATGGCCTCTAAATTTGTAGAATGTACGTTGGGTGTTAAGTACCGTACTATTTTACCTTCAGGCGCCGTTTCAGGTGGTCCGATGTATTACTTAAGCCGAGGCCTAGCTGAACGGGGTATGGGCGGTTTGGGTAAGTTTTTAGCCGTCGGCTTTGCCCTTATGTGTATCCTTGGTAGCTTTGGTGGCGGTAATATGTTCCAAGGCAACCAAGCTTTCGCTATTATGAGCTCTACTTTTGATATTCCTTCACAATACGGCGTATTCTTTGGTATCGGTTTAGCGATTTTAGTTGGCATGGTTATTATTGGTGGTATGCCAAGAATTGCCACGGTTACCTCAAAGCTCGTGCCTTTTATGGCTATTCTTTATATCGGTATGAGTATTATTGTACTTTTTGGCAACTTCGCGCACATCGGTGCTGCATTTGGTCAAATTATTGATGGTGCCTTTACAGGTTCTGGTGTGGTTGGAGGATTTATAGGCGCCTTGATCCAAGGTTTAAAACGTGCCACCTTCTCAAACGAAGCGGGTATCGGTTCAGCAGCTATTGCTCACTCGGCAGTAAAAACGAACGAGCCTGCTACAGAAGGTCTGGTTGCGTTACTTGAGCCATTTATTGATACCGTTGTTATATGTACTATGACCGCGCTTGTTATTACTATTTCAGGTATGAATACTGCTCAGAATATCGCATTGGCAGGTGGTGAAGGTGCCTTAAGCGGTGTGGATCTAACCCGTGCAGCCTTTATGGAAACTGCCCCAATCTTCCAGTATTTCTTAGCCGTTGCCGTTATATTATTCGCTTTCTCTACAATGATATCATGGTCTTATTACGGTCTTAAGGCTTGGACCTATCTGTTTGGTGAAGGCAATATTAAAGAGTTAACCTTCAAATTAATATTCTGTGTGGTGGTTGTCATTGGCGCTACTATTCAGTTTAGTTTTGTTATCGATTTCTCAGATGCTGCCATTTTCGCAATGTCATTGTTTAACATCGTTGGTTTATACTTCTTAATGCCTGTCGTTAAGAAAGAAGTTCAATCTTATATTGACCGTGTTAAATCTGGTGAGATTAAAAAGTATAAATAAGCTTAATTAATTGTAATACATAACAGTTTGTTTATTATAAAGTCTCTTAAATTAAATTTAGGAGGCTTTTTTTATGTGGGTCATTTATTTCAGTCACTTTTGAGTATCAGGTGACATTTAGTGAAATTCATAAATTTAACATGGTTATAAAATACAAATTCCATCGTTTATTTTTAAATTGTAGATATATTAATAGGATATATTAATAGTTTGATAAACCCAAACGGTGTAATGATGATGACATCCAAGAGATATTTATTTTTATCAAGCGTTACAATGATTGCTTTGATCCTACTTGTATGCCTTACATATCTTGCCTTTGAATTTGATGATGGCAAGAACGAGTTTAATGCTAATAAATTTTTAGCCTCAGTAAGCCGCTTAACTCCTTTAAATAACTCCCTACCCCGCGATCAAAATAAAGCACCTATTTCCCTACAATACGAAGATCCCATTCGCTATATACAAACTAAAACCAACAGCAACGGCTATATAACCTCACCCCCGACTACAAACATTTCTTATGATGATGCAATCGCTAAAATAGAAAAAATTAGAACACAGCATCAACTTGACTATCAGAATGCTGTTTCGAAGGTGGAAAAACAACGTGTCATAGATAATGCTAGACAAGACTTTATAAAATCAATAACAACACTGCTGCCTTATTGGTATGGTACACCTTGGGACTATAATGGCACTTCAAATACCCCGCAAAAAGGGAAAATAGCCTGTGGTTATTACGTGACCACAGTTCTAGAGGATATCTCATTAAAAGTTGAACGTAATACATTAGCTCAACAAGCCTCAGAAAATATTATTAAAACACTGGCTGGCGAGAATCAAATTAAACGGTTTAGTAATAAGTCACTTGATGAATTTAATGACACGCTTAATAATTGGGGGGCAGGTCTATATGTCGTTGGCTTAGATTATCATGTCGGCTACATTTGGCATGATGGACAACATAGTCAATTTATCCATTCTACAATCATAGCCCCACGTGGTGTATTATCTGAACCTGCTAGCCGCTCAAACATTCTTGCAAATTCAAACTATAGAGTGCTTGGTAAAATTTCAGATAATGACACCTTAATATTAAAATGGATACTAGCGACTCCAATTCAAACCATCACTTAACACCCTCACTTCATTGTAATCTCTATAACCATTTTTAAATTTTAATCAATAGTTATGATTTAAGTGTCATTGAAAGTTATAATAAATAATAAATAGCAAGTTTTAATTTATAATTCATTTTTTATTTTAGGAATATGACATGTCTAATATGATCGACTCTCAACATTCATTCTCCCCTCAAATCTCTGTTCCCGCCACTTATATGCGTGGCGGTACGTCAAAAGGGGTATTCTTTAATTTAACTGATTTACCTGAAGCCTGCCAAGTGGCTGGGAATGCTCGTGATAACTTCTTAATGCGGGTAATAGGCAGTCCTGATCCTTATGGTAAACAAATCGATGGCCTAGGTAATGGCTCATCTAGTACCTCTAAGACAGTGATTTTGTCTAAGTCTGACCAACCCGATCATGATGTCAATTACTTATTTGGTCAAGTTAATATTAGCAAACCAATGGTTGATTGGGGTGGTAACTGTGGCAACTTAACCGCTGCCGTTGGCGCCTGTGCTATTAATATGGGACTGGTTGATTCAGAAAAAGCAGCCGCTAGTGTGGACGGTGCAATTCAAGGAATATGTGAGGTTCGTATATGGCAGCAAAATATCCGCAAAACTATTATTGCTCACGTGCCTGTCTATAAAGATGCTAATAATCAGGTGCAGGTTCAAGAAACCGGAGACTTTGAATTGGATGGGGTCACCTTCCCTGCCGCTGAAGTTAAAATTGAATTTATCGACCCCGTTGATTCATCGAGCGCCATGTTCCCAACTGGGAATCTTGTAGACGACTTTGATGTTTCTGGCTGCGACTTAAAACATGATAAAGTGCAGGCTACTTTTATTAATGCAGGTATACCGACGGTATTTTTGAAGGCTGAAGATTTAGGATTTAAGGGCACTGAACTTCAATCTGATATTAATAGTAATGACGCACTGCTTGCCAAGCTTGAGACCATTCGTGCCAAAGCTGGGGTGGCTATGGGGTTGTTCCAAAATGAATCAGAAGCTGCCAGTAGCCAACATATTCCCAAACTCGCTTGGGTAGCGCCTGCACAAACCTATACGGCCTCAAGTGGTAAAACAGTCAATGCGGGCGATATTGACTTAGTGGTCCGGGCGATGAGTATGGGGCAATTACACCACGCCATGATGGGTACAGCAGCGGTAGCCATTGCTGCGGCAGCAACCACGCAAGGCACGTTAGTAAATAAAGCGGCTAGTGATGGAAATGACACTGAACAATTATCCGAAGTTCGCTTTGGACATCCTTCTGGCACCTTACTGGTCGGAGGTAAAACGGAACTCGTCGAGGATCGCTGGCAGGCTAAAAAGGTATCAATGAGCCGTTCTGCCCGCCGTATTATGGTGGGACAAGTATTTGTGCCAACTGATAGTTTTTAAGGTATAGTCGCTATAGATAACTTGTATTCACAGTTTAAAGCTGGCTCTTTAAGAATAGCAGTAGCTTAATAATTCAAGGTTTTAGATACAGTGCCTGATTTGTATTACTATATCGCTATTACCTCATGTATCTTAATTTTATTGTAGGGATTAAAATGTTTATTCGAAGGATTGATGATTCATTGTCTTTAGCTTTATTACAACCCAGTTTTGCAAAAGACTATATCGCTATACTGGAAGATGAACGTGAGGAGTTATCCAATTATCTACCTTGGGTACAGTATGCTAAAGATGAAGAGTACTTCTGCTATTATATCAATAAAACGTTGCATGATTACGCAGAGGGCTCTTCACTTATTTGCGCCATTATTTATGACAAAAAGGTTATTGGTAGTGTTGGCATTAATGCGATCGATTATGAGGTTGAAAAGGCAAATTTAGGATACTGGATTAGCAAGCATTATCGCGGCAAAGGCATTATAACCCGTTGTACCAAAGAGATTATCCAAATAGCTTTTGATGAATTAGGTCTTAGTAAGATTGAAATTAAAACCGTCGTTGAAAACTTAGACAGTCGTGCTGTGCCTGAAAGATTAGGCTTTGCATTAGAGGGTATCATCACTCAATCAGAGCGAGTACATGATAGACTTGTTGATCAAGCTATTTATGGTCTACACAAAAGAAACTTTAGCAACTAGGCTATCCTTATTATTATAAAATTTACAAGGCTTCTGATAAATTTTAATAATTTATCGTATGATGGACTAACTGATAGTTCATTAGTTATTTTTATTTTTTAATTTAAGATAACCTATATGACTACTCCTCCACGTCGAGTCCCCTTGGATAATAAACCTCCCACAAAAAAAACAGAACGTGGCGCATTGCTTTGGTCAATTCTTAAAAAGTTGGCTGGGTTTGCCAAGCCTTATCGTACCCTAATTATTCTGACACTTACTTTAACAGTACTTGGGTCGTTTACAGCTCAGGTTAATGCGTTTGTACTTCAGTATACGGTCGATAGCTTAACCAACATAACAGCTCTACCTGATCCTTGGGAAGAAGGAATCAGGCTTTTAACATTCATCAGTGTAGTGCTACTTATCAAAGAGGTTCTGAATGCTGGTATATCGTTTGGTCAACGCTATTTTGGTGAGCGAATACGCATTAACTTATCTCGCGACTTATCACAAAAAGTGGTTGACCGAATTTTGACCTATCGAATGGCCTTTTATACCAGTCAAGAAAATGACAGTGGTAAATTACAAACCCGTATCGATCTAGGCGTTAGCAGTCTCACAAGCTTAGTTCAAAACTTCTTTATTGATATGTTGCCTCTATTTGCGACCGCTATCGTTTCGCTAGCCATCATGTTTAACGCCAACTTCTGGGTTGGTATGGTTGGGCTGATTATTGTACCCATCTACTTCTATGTCAGTCAAAGACAAGCCAATCGTCTACAAGGCTTTCGCCGTCAAATGCGTCAATACCGCGAAGCCAAAAGTGGCATGGTTATCTCGTTAATCAACTCTATTACAGTTATTAAATCTTTTGTGCGTGAGCCTATTGAATCTGAGAAGCATTTTGAGGTTCAGAAGGATATGACGGACAATCAACTTAAGATACGCAGTATTGCCTTTATTTATGATGCTTTAAAAAGCTTTATTGAACAAATTGGCGTCGTGGTTATTATTGTCCTAACCGCCTACTTCGTATTAAATGATCAAATGACCATTGGGATGATTATGTTTCATGTCATGCTATTTCAAAATGTGGCTGCCCCTATTCGTCAGATGCACCGCATATATGATCAGATAAACAACGCCCTAACGTATGCAGAAGGCTTCTTCGACATTATCGAAGACGATAGTCAAATTGAAACGGCAGGCAAGCTAACTTGTAAAGATATCAAAGGTCATATTGAGCTTAAGCACGTTGACTTTAGTTACCCTAATGGTAAGCAAGCATTGCAGGACGTCAGCTTTGAGATACACCCCAATCGTATCACCGCGCTTGTGGGTCTAAGCGGCGCTGGTAAGAGTACTATCATCAATTTATTGGTGAAGTTTTATGATCCGAGTCGTGGCACAATTTGTCTAGATGGTCGTAACCTTGAAGACTATAATACCCATGATTTAAGGGAACAGATCGGATTGGTATTGCAAAAAAACCATATTTTCTCAGGCACGATTAGTGAAAATATTAGTTATGGTGATATGGATGCCAGTAAAGAGCAGATTATTGATGCGGCTAAAAAAGCCTCTATTCACGAGCAAATTATGGGGTTACCTAAGGGTTATGATACCGAAGCTAAGTCGTTATCAGGGGGTCAACAACAGCGTATCGCACTGGCACGAATGTTTTTAAAAGATCCTCCCATTGTCTTTTTGGATGAGCCTACAGCGAGTCTCGATGCGGTAGCAAGTCAACAAATTAAAAAGAGCTTGGATCTTATTAAAAAGGACCGCACGGTTATTATTGTCTCTCATAATATCGCACAAATTATTGATGCAGATGATTTAGTGGTCATTGAGGAAGGACGTGTGATGGAAACAGGTACTCACGAAGAGTTGTATGCCCGTCAAGGTAAGTACTATGAGATATTTAATGCTATGTCCGATAGCCTAAATCTAGACAAAATCAGCCAGACCTTAAACAGCTAAAAAAGATATTAAATATGAGTGTAAGTTTTACAATAAAAAAATTCGATGAGCTAAGCGTAGTTGACTTGTATTATATTCTGCAAGCTCGCTCGCAAGTGTTCGTCGTTGAACAACACTGTGCCTATCAGGATATTGATGAGATTGACTTTGATAGTCTGCACTTGGTCGCCCATAAAAATAAATCATTGGTGGGGTATTGTCGTATTATTCCCCCTAATGTTATGGTTGAAAACATTAATCATACCGCCTCTGTAGGGTCTAACCAATCAAACCCTAATCCACGTATTGGCCGAGTTTTAGTGTTACCAGAACATCGAGGTAGCGGACTGGCGCGCGAGATCATGACGCGTGCTATCAAACACTGTTGCAGTAAATATGGCAAACGCCACATTAATATTGCCGCTCAAACTTATTTAATCGATTTTTATCAGTCTTTAGGGTTTGAGTCGGTCGGTCTACCCTATATGGAAGATGGGCTTGAACACATCGATATGGTGTTAAAGCAATCAAAGCGTAAAGCTGTAGCACTGCCTAAGATGTCATCTGGGTTAAGTGCTAAAAGCATACTGATTAACTTATTTTTATTTATAGTAGCGGTTGGTATTATGGGTCTGCTGTATCTACTCATTTAATACTCATTTAATTTTTACAGTATAGTTTGACTTATATTCTCTGACATAGTTTGTAACGGCAGACCCTACTCGATAAGGAATTACATGCTAACTAAACAAGACCAACTTACTGAGCTGGTTCGTATGCTTGAGTCCAGCAATCATGTCTTTGCAACAGATCCTCTGTTGATTACTGAGCGCCTGACCGATGAGGAGGCCACGCCTTTACAAAAAATACATCGCCGCGCTGAAAGGATCGATAGTAATGGATCCTTAGCAGGCATCCTCAACAAAATTGATGGCCGTATCAAAGGCATTATTTTGGCCATGAGTATATTGTGGTGTGTGTCAGGTTTTATGGGGTTGTTTGCGCTCCTGCAAGCCAATGTGGTTAATTTCTTTTATGTCCTTGTTTGTCTGCTTGGCTTTCATACGTTGATGCTGGTGGGATGGTTATTATTTACTCTCGTCAATAGAGGAAGCCAAACACCCAGTTTTATTACCAGCTTTATCAGTCCGAAAGCGCTCATTCGTGGTAAGGATGATGTCACTCAAGCAGCCGTTGAGCTATACGACCAGCAACTTCATCATACTGGCATGCGTTGGTATCTTAGCAAGTTTAGCCATCAACTTTGGCTTGCCACGCTCACGGGTATGTTATTTGCCATTATATTTTTGCTAATAGTACGTCAATATAGTTTTAGCTGGGAGTCGACCATACTATCTAACGAGTCGCTCCTGACCTTAACCCACTGGCTAGGCTGGTTACCTAGTATGGTTGGATTTAATGTACCGGATGCCGATGCGATTATTCAAAGTCGATTGGCGACTGAAGCGATGCCTTTAAGCATCGCTCGGCAGTGGGCAAGCCTTTTAATAGGCAGTTTGCTGATGTACGGTATCGTCCCTCGTGCTATCGCTTGGGCGTTTTGTGCGTTAATGTTTAATCGCAATAAAATGAAGCTAGATCTCTCATTACCTTACTATCAGAAAATCATTAACTTTTGGCAGCGAAAGGTCGTTGATAAAGATGATTTCGTCGAAAAGGTACAGCCTGTAGCGCCAAAGGCTAAGGTTACTCAAGGGAATAAATTAGTCGCACTCCTAGAATATCAGCACAGTGATCCGAACTGGTATCATGCAGCAGGTCAACCCTTTCAAGTACCATCAATTGAAAACTTTGGGGTACTTGATGATCGTGATGATATGGATAAACTGCTTGAGTATCTTCAGCATAATGAGGTTCAAGTCCTTATTGGCATCCAGTCATCTGCACTCCCAGATCGCGGTACGATGCGCAAACTTGATAAGATAGCTCAACATGCCAAGCATGGTTTAATTGTGCAACTTATTGAAAATAATGACGCAATGCAAACTAGTCAAACTGACCCTGTTCGCAAACAACAGTGGCAAACCGCGTTGGCTGAAAGAAATATAGGACTAGTGAATTAAGTTTGGTGCATCAAGTTTGGTAAGTTAGATCTGCAAAGCTATTTATAAAATACTCTTTATACTTTATTCTTTATAAAAAGGTCTTTTTTAAAACAATCGTCGTTAACACTATTTCGACTTGCATTTGCGACTTCCATTAACGTTATTAAAAGTTCATGGAAGACATAAGTCTGAATCTAGAAGCCATCAAAATGCACTTAAAATATCAAACATAATTTAGAATATTAGCCAGCCCTCCTCTTGAGCTAAAATATAATATAGCAGTGAGCTAAATATGACAACGCAAGACAATCAAAATAACACGCCACAATCCAAAGATTTATCCGATGATGCTTCATCAGGGGGCTTATTTAGTGATAAGGCATTTAAAACTGCCACGACTGACAATACGCCTAAAGATGAGCTTGAAGAAGTTAACCCGACTTTAAAATCTGAACCTACAAAAGAATCTATTTCCGAGTTCAGTGTTAATAGCTCTACCAAAAAAACGCTGGCAGAAGGTGAGCCCTTAAAGCTTGCTGTTGTCGGTCATACCAATACCGGTAAAACGTCGCTTTTACGTACCTTATTACGTGATATGTATTTTGGTGAGGTTAAAAATGAAGCGGCAACCACGCGTCATGTTGAGCGCGCTATCATCTCAGATAGTCAGACTGGATCGGCTTTAGTAGCTTTATTTGACACACCAGGCTTAGAGGATGCGTCTGGGTTAATGGACTGGCTCGAGGACAATACAGCCAGTCGCCGTGATGGAATTGAGCGTTTGCAACAATTTTTAGCAAGCGACATCGCTCAAGGTGGTGAACTTAATCTTAACAATGATTTGGATGACTACTCTCAAGAAGCCAAAGTCATACGCCAATTACTAGCAAGTGACATGGCAATATATGTCATTGATGCCAGAGAACCGGTCCTTGGTAAATATAAAGACGAGTTAACCGTTTTGTCTTGGTCAGCCATTCCAGTGATGCCAGTGTTTAATTTTACAGACAGTCAAGATGCCAATATTACTGAGTGGCAAACTATGCTGGCACGGCGAAATCTACATATCTCAACCCGATTTGATTCAGTGGCGTTTGAGTTTGAAGATGAGATGACACTATGGCAAAATTTAGCGACCATGTTGACGCATTCAGAGACCCTCAGTCAGCTTATCAATCGCCGTAGAGAGGACTGGGCACAGCTGTATGAACAGGCCATCACTATCATTTCTCATTTTCTTATAGATGTCGCCGCTTATGTACGTGAGGTCGATGAAGATGCCGATCCGATGCCTGTATTGAATGAAATGCAAGAAGCGGTACGTCAAAGTGAGCGCACCATGCAAAATGAGCTGCTTAATTTATATAAATTCTATGACAATACCGCAGTAGTAACGCCGCTTGAGCTCAATGAATATCAACAAGATCCCTTTGATCCTGAATTGCTAAAAAGTTATGGATTACGTACCACTTCTGGTGCTGCTGCTGGTGCTTTATTAGGGCTTGGTATTGATGCAGCCGCTTTGGGTACGACCCTAGGACTCGGTGCTGCTATTGGTGGTATTGCAGGGGGCATATTGTCTAACACCACGAGTATTGTCGATAAGCTTAGCGGGGTTAAGCGGCTGTATATAGATCCAGCGACATTGACATTATTAGCCACACGATCCTTAGATCTATTGGCATCACTTCGCCACCGTGGTCATGCGGCCAGCCCAGATACGCCTATTGCTGAATTACAAGAAACCACTACCCCACCTTGGGACCCAAACAAGCTACCTAGTGAACTTAAAAAGGCAAGAGGCAAACCGCAATGGAGTAGCTTATCCAGTGGTAAAAGCCAGCTATCTGCTGAATTGCGTGCTGAGGCTGCTTGGTCGTTGTCCGATAAACTACGACGCTCTAGATTAGAGAATAAGGGGTAAAATTTTGAGCACTTTAATCAAGCACTTTAATTTGTAATTAAAGCGCTCGGTTTTACTTTCTGATTTAACGGATACTAAGTTATGTGATGATTTAATTAAGCTGTTGTAGCGCATCAAGACCACGAACATCAGACTGTTGCAAATAAAGCTCGTACAATGAATAGTCTTTGAAATGATGCTCAATTTCTGCCAGTAGTTTTTGCTGGCGAATAGCCCTCTTTTGCCAAAACTCGTCTTGCTGTTGTGCAATTATTAGTTGATTAATTACGATAGCGGCAGGCGCAAGATGAGCCTCTGTTAGCTGGCTTGCCGCTCGTCGTGTCTCTTCAATAGGCAAGTTTTCAGCCGTCATTACCAATACAACGGCTGTTTGAGACTTATTATGCAATAACGCTCCTGCCTTTTTAAATAAAGTCTTACGCTCGTTTAGTACATTCACCGCTTGCTGCCATTTGTCGACTGGCTCTGATTCTGCAAAAGGATTTGCTAAAGAAGACTTAGGTTTGAGACTTAAGCCAGCTGCTGCCTTTTTTAATTTAGCTTGACGGCGCTGTTGCGTAAGCAAACCTTCTGTCCACGCCTCCATCATCTCAGGTAGCATGAGCAGTCGCAAGGTGTGTCCTGTTGGTGCGGTGTCAAAAATAATATGTTGATAAACACCCTCCTCTATTGACGATACTAAATATCGACAAATAGCCTCTAACATCGCTGCTTCTTGTGCGCCAGGGGCGCTCTTTGACAACTGCAAATGCTGCCTAATTTTAGGAATCATATCAGGATTGGCATAGCTACTGATGGTTCGTTCAACTCGTTGGAAGTGCTCATCGATAATGCTTTCTGGATCAAGCTCAAGTGCATCAAGGTACGTGCTGAGTGAGTGCTTTTTATGAGTCAGTGATGTATCAAACACATCGCCTAAGCTATGCGCAGGATCAGTTGAAATAATTAAGGTTTTCTGCTGGCTTTTGGCTAACTTTGAAGCAAGCGCAGCGGCTGTCGTCGTTTTACCCACTCCGCCCTTTCCGCCTACAAATATAATGGGCATACTTTTGAGTTGATTGACTAAATTATCTAGTGACCGCATTTTATTCTTCTTATGTAGCTTATTTGTTTGGCATTCGTTCAGCTCTACTATCTATAACTTTAATTACTTACTTTTTCAACATTGAGTATTAACAACAGCCACCATGTTGTAAAGGACAGCGTGGCATTCCCATTCTCAAATGCCACTCGTGAAACTTTTCTAAGAATAGGGGCTGCAATTCTAATGTATAAAAGCTGGCAGGATTTTCAATACCAAGGCTTTCTGAAAATAGTAATAACATAAACAAGTCTTCCTCATCACGCGCTGCCCGGGCAAGGGTTTGACGATAAGGAGCATGGTAAAACTCGTTTAACCCTTCTTTAAAGCGCCTCCATAAACCATCTTCTTTGTTCATATTTCTAATCCTACTGCACTTGAAAATTTATTTTAATATTTATAGATAAAAGTTTATGGTACAGCAACTCTAAATTCACGTACTTTATAGGACTTACGCAAATATCTATATTCAAGCACTTAACGATATTTGGGGGGGCATTATTAAACTTCCGACCCCACCTTTCAGACAGTGCAAATCAGACAGCGTAAATAAAAAACCCCAGTTGCTATAAATTTTAGTTCTGCGTAAGTCCTATTAAGCTAGACTTTATGTTGTCTCCATTCACGACGTAGTACCGAGAAGCTTTCAAAAGTGACTAATATGGTCGCTATAAGAATAATAATATCCAAAACGATTAGCAGCCAATTGCCATCGGTATAGAAAGTCTTGAGTTGCAGTAATAAAGCAAAAATAGCCATCACCAACAGGAAACTTAAGGGCGCTAGCGTATACCAGACGGTTCTACCTTTGCGTAATAAGATAACGGTGACAATCATCAAGGTAAGCGCCGCCATTAGCTGGTTAGTGGTTCCAAATAATGGCCAAATAATCATACCCCCTGACCCATCCATGCCACCTGCACCAAACGCAAGTACTAAACAGCTACCGACAGCAAGCAGTGTTGCAACCACACTTTTTCTGAGTATTGGCAGATTATAAACTTCGCCAAACTCTTGGAAAATATAACGTTGCAATCGAACACCAGTATCCATGGTAGTCCCTGCAAACAATGCCGCCATCACGGTCAGGATGGTTTGTGATAAGACAATTTCAATACCCATACCAGCATTTAAGATCGTTGCACCACCATCGATAAAGGCACCAACAGAACCATCACCGAACTTTTGATAGACCCCTTCCCACGCCGCTAAGCTTGCAAATCCTGCTGTAGCGGCAAGGATAGCACCCAGAGCCAATAACCCCTCCCCGACAGCACCGAAATAGCCAACAAAGCGGATGTCTTCTTCTTTATCGATCTGTTTAGAGGTTGTACCAGTTGAAACCAAACCATGAAAGCCTGATATGGCACCACATGCCACCGTGACAAATAGTAGCGGCATAATTGATGGCGTATCGACAGGTAAGTTATGGTTTAAGGCAGGTGCAACAATATCTGGCGTTGCAATTAAAATAGCGCCAAATAAGAGTATTAAACCGATAAATAACTGTAAGCCATTGATATAGTCGCGTGGTTGAAGTAGCATCCATACCGGTAGTAAAGAAGCGACTGCAGCATAGACAAACAAAAAGATGATCCAAACGGCATTATCAGGCAAACCAAACATTGTTTCTGGCAATATAACTGGCATCAATGTACCCAAATATATCAAACCGTATAACGCAGCCACTCCCACAATAGATACCAAGACGAGGCTCATCTTAAAGCGGTAAATACATTGTCCAA
This sequence comes from Psychrobacter sp. CX18, assembly GCF_057396215.1. Taxonomy (NCBI): domain Bacteria; kingdom Pseudomonadati; phylum Pseudomonadota; class Gammaproteobacteria; order Moraxellales; family Moraxellaceae; genus Psychrobacter; species Psychrobacter sp. CX18. The sequence continues at coordinate 53,067 of NZ_JBXYJH010000008.1, forward strand.
TAATAAAGGCGACCACTAATGCGCCCCAAACGGGTATGACTGCGGTGGGGGTTTTAATCATCATATTGGCTATGACCACACCAAATACAGCATTGACCATGAGTAGCAGTAAGAAGATAACGACCATCATTAAGGTACGTACACGACTGCCCATCACTGAGCCGGCAATAGAGCCAATGGATTGACCTTTATTGCGCACACTTGCCCAGACTGCGGACATATCGTGAATACCAGCCATGAATATGGTACCCAATACCACCCACAATACCGCTGGTACCCAGCCCCAAATGACAGCAATAGCCGGACCAATGATAGGTGCAGCGCCTGCTACTGACGTGAAATGATGCCCCCACAGGACATATTTGTTAGTAGGGACGTAATCAATACCATCTTTCATAGTATGGGCGGGGGTTGGCACTGAGTTATCCAGTCCCAAAATATGCTTTGCAAAGTATTTTGAATAATTAAAAAAACCGGCAAGCATAGCCACAATACCAAACAATAATACGAATGCACTGTTCATTCATCACTCCTTGAAAACATTATATCTTTTCTTTAAATAACCTTTTCTTCAAATAACCTAGTTTTGAAAATAAACTAAACATGCTCATCAAGCCTATAGTTAAACCTGTAATATAAGAGGCATCTAAATACCGTGGGTTACGCTTCGCTTCACCACACGCTACAACTATAGCTTATTAAAATACAAAAAATTAAAGGAATTATAAATTGAAAGCCGAACGAAATCCTAAATAACTATAACTATAACTATAATGATAGCGTCCTTGCTCAATTGTTAATGACACCCGTTAATTATACCTAAATATTTATTAATGGGGATAATAGATACCCTACTAAAAACATAAATAACTTAAGTAAAAAAAACCCAATTAGCCATTTAAGACCAATCGGGTTATCCGTCGTACAAGTGTTAAAATTAAGGCAGTTGCAGCTGCAAACCTTCCATTAATTTAAAGAACTCTTTACTATATTCAGTACCTTCACCTTCTTCATATCGTGAGTGCAAATCGTTAAGATAATCTTTTAGATTGACAGTATTATTAGAATTTGGTGTTGAAGCTCCTTCAGGTAAAAATCTGAAAATTGGCTTGGTGGGTAATACTCCATTATAGCGGGTTAATGTCTCTAGTCTCAATCCATTCTTAAGGTCATCAAAGTTTGAGAAGCCACGAGTATCTTCACTAATATGACGCTGTGCTAGGTGCCACGTGATACGTTGCTGATTGTCTAGACCATAGACATCACGCCACAACCACTTATTAGGATTATCAGAGTCCTCTTTTTTAGCATAGTCTATTGAAGCGGGCACTTCACGCACTTCTATCACATTTTCAGCCTGTTCTTCATCGTCTTCAATGACAGCCACTTCGCTATTGTCACCACTGGCTTCCTCAGCATTGGCCTCTTCTTTACTCTCAGCATCCTTTGCCGCTTTAATGATTTCGAATAGTTTGCTCATTATAAAACGACTGTTTAATACCTGATCATCTTCATCGTTTTCAATTTCAACAGCTTCCTCTGCAACGCCCACTATAGAACTTTCGTCGTCTACATCAAAATCTGCCATGGCTTCGTCTGCATTAGACTCGTTTGCCATGGCTTCGTCTGCATTGGTTTCTTCTTCATCTTCATAATCGTCTTCATATACATCATCGTCTTCATATACGTCGTCATCTGAATAATCACCATAACCTTCCATTCGGTATTCATTCAATTTTGATTTAAAGCTATACTCTTTGGCACTTTTTTCAAACTCTTCAAATAATTCAGGATATTTATTGGACATTTGATTGTATAAAAGATCCAAATAGGTCTGAATATCTTGTTTCAGTTCAGTGTCATTAATTTTGCGTTCAAGGATGCTTGGCGTGTTAGTAAGATAAGGGCGATGCTTTTCATCCGGTACTGGACTAAGACTCAACAAATCCTTATTCGAGATAAAGCGATATTGTTCTGGCGATGAAGTGGCATACATTTGGTCTTGAGCGGCAAGATGACTTTTTAAGAGATCAGTCATAAATTCTTGTGGAAGACTACCATCATTTAAGTCTATTTTTATCCATTTATTGTGCATGCTGGTACCTAGTTTTTCATCTAGATACGTGGACAGCAATAAGGCAAACGAATCCGCCCATAAATACACCGCACCTTGTTTGGCATCAATATACACAAAGTCGGTCGTTGATAGGGTCACATTACGCGACTGATATTGTAGCGTGGGCATGATGCCTATTTTGCCAGTATAGGGTCGATATCCTCCCTCGATGGTTATGCTAAGTGGCTTTAACAAATAGGCATTGAGCAAGTTAGCTCGATGGGCATCAAGCTTAGTATGGGACGCATCATAATCAGGTAGAAACTCACTGATTTTGCCAGAGTCTACCTCTTCACTAAAATACTCTAAATCATCACCATTTTCATAATAATAGTTATAATCTTCTTCAGCCGCTGCAATAGCCGCATCTGTTTCATTATATTCGCTATAATCTCCGTAATCATCATAGTCATCAGAATATTCGACTGTTTCCGTTTCGGCTGCTGCCGCTTCCGCTTCAGCGGCCGCTGCCTCAACTTCTGCTATTAAGTCATCGTCATCATACTCACTCTCATATTCGTCATCATACTCACTCTCATATTCGTCACCCTCCATTGCAGCGGCAATGGCTGACTCAAACCAAGCATCACTATAGGGCTGTTCGCCTAACCACTCATCATAATACTCTTTACAATCAAGATATGCTGACTTTAACGCTTGACGAGTCGTTGCATATTTTGGATCATCAATTTCCAAACCATCCTCTTCAGCCCGATCTAGTAAGTCAATATAAGCTTCATCGTGTATATGTTCACAATGAGCCTCTGGATCATCACTCATTGACAGTTGCTTAGCACTTGCATTCGCTAGAGCTGCTCTTTGCTCATCATTCGAAGCGAGTATATTGACATGATAATCGTAGTTGCTCATACGTTGCTTTTCTAGCGCTTTAATCAATGTGCTTTTAGCAAGTTCAGGTTGAGCACTTAATAACAGGGCAGAAGATCCAGATTGATTTTGATTGAAAGGGGTTGTGGACTGACAACCACTTAATACCATGATGGTCACAGCTGATAAAGCGGTTAGTTTAGACAAACCTTGTGTGTTAAATCTGGAGCGTACTACTCGATTATTCAATGTCTCTTTTGAAATGATTTTCATTGCCTATCCTTATGAAGCTATTCTTATGCGTAATATGTTGGGTTATAAATACTTTTGAATATTGCTTTTGAATTTAGAACTGGTGATCATCTTCAATGTCTTGATCCATATCCTCATTAACATTACCAGAATCTATAATTCCAATAGCAGATTCGTAATCATCACTGTCAGTTGCTTCATCGGATGACATCTCTTCAGAGATATCAATAAAGTCATCTTTACCTTCACAGTATGATTCATCATATTCATCATCATATTCATCATCGAATGCGTCATCGTATTCAGATTCACCCTCACACACATCCATGTTCTGATTTCGATATTCATAGCGCGCAAACGAGGCTTTCTTTAACTTTTCTTCTCGTTGATTAATTTTGTCGATCCATGCATTGCCATCGGTGCTGGCTGGCATATCATCTTTAAACGGTGCGCCAAATGACTGCTGGAATAAGCCGTATAGAGGATCTGCTTTAAAACTATTTTTGTTGAAACTGGTTTGGCTTAAAAGAGTTGATTTAGCACCTAATATATCGCCGCCAATAATAGTCTGAGTTTGAGTACCAAGTAACTGACCTTTACTATCTAAATAAAAATAGTTGGTTTTATTAAAGGATATCGGCATGATAGCCTCTATCAACTGAAATAAAGTACCTACATCTTCGCTCTGAAATTTAGCATTATTTTCTTGCCACTTCTCTAAAGCAACTTGCACAAGATTCACATCTTCAAATTTATCAGGATGACTCTCTATATAAGCTTCTAAAGCTCGTGCCATATGCTTCACAGTAACACCAATTACTTTTCCCGTTTGCTTACTATCAAAATTGACTTTTACCGCTGAGCTTGCGCCTAAGCTTTTGGCATAATTATCATTATGGATATCTAAAGCCGTAAAATAACTTGAGTCTAGCTCACTCATACTATAACCAACCGCATCAATAAAAGCGTCATAGATTACACTGGCAGGTATTTTAGAGCTAATCTCTTCTGGCAAGTGAAAAGCCACCATAGTGGTGTCCAGCTCTTCGGGTAACGGGGTATTTTCAGGGCTCAACATTGCCATAATTGGCAATATAGCACTCGGATCTAAGGTGATAGTATCTTTCCCAAAATCTAATGAGACAGGCAATTGAATAGAATAGTACGACGTTGGCGTCACAAAGTCATAGCTATATAAGGTATTTAACTGCTTAGCACTACTATTAAATTCACTGATATGACTAAATGTCATATTCTGGTTTTGATAAAAATTAGTCGCCTCAATTTGTGAAGGCGTTCGGTGGTACATATTGAATAACATATCAATTGTTTTGCGAAATTCACTTTTCTCACTGTCATCTTCATTAACATCTTCATCAGCCTCTGCACTTTCACTTTCTGAATCATTGCTGTCTTCTTCATTAGCCATTGAAGTTAACTCTTTAATGCTATAAGCCTCATCTTCTGCGTTATATTTTTCATCTTGTGCGTCATATGTACACTCTTCGTTTTTATAGTAAATATCAACATAGGTTTCAGGATCGTTTGTATAAGTAATGCCTTTTGACGCCGCTTGTTGTTGCTCATGAATCATCTCATCCGTACAATCAATGATGTCTTGTTTATACTTAATAATATACTCAGGCCACCCTTCATCTAAATAATAATAAGGCTCCGTCTCATTAAGTAATCTAATGCTACTATCGCAATCGTCATAACTTTCATATATCGTATTGTAACTACTAAACTCGATAGATTTTGGTTTTCGGTTTGGATCTAGGATATTATCAATTTGTTTGTCAAACCGACCCGCACACCCTTTTTGTCTTTCAATATACTTAATTTGATAACCTTTAGCAGACTCAATAACTGAGGCATTAGCGTCATCATTTTGAGTTAAACACTGCTTATAGCTGGTTTTTAGCGCTTTGACGTCATTCGATTGACTGGTAATCAAAGGATCCTCCATTACCAAATCATCTAAAGAAGATGAAAAATCTAAGACACACTCATAGATTTCATCTGAATAATAGATGACTTCTTGAGTACCTGTAATATAGTCAATCGACAAGCCTGTTTGTCTATCAATGTTATATCCAGCAAAAGGAATGCCCCCCTTTTTTTCATCACCATAATTGAAATATAAGGAGTTCAACTCCTGACTATGATTTTCATTGATCGATTTATTATCAGTGTCTAGATAATCTTCTTCCGTACGATATGCAGGACCATAAAATATATTGCCATTTGAGTCGTAGGTGCCAATGTCGTCCATTTCATAATCATACTCATATAGATCTGAAGGGCTTCTATTGAAATACTCATCTAAGGCTATCAATAAGGCTTTTAATACGGTTTCTGACCCGGCATCGACACTATTTTCAGCAATAAATGGAGCATCATGACTACGCGTTTTAGTCACTGAAACGTGGTCCGAAGTAAGATGCTTTTTAAATGCAGTGAGCAGCGCTTGCTGAGCCTGATCATCTACTTTTAAGCCTGATTTGTCCGAGAACTGATCTTTGAAACTTTTATTCGTCATTGTCAATTGGCGACGATGTTCAAGACTAGTGACGATGGGTTCTGCAATTTTATTATCTTGAGAAACCGTCAAATCTGGTTGATTAGGATGAATGGTTTGGCACCCCATTAAGGTAGTCACGCAAGTGACTAATACTAAAACTGAGACGTTTTGTTTGGAAAATACCAAATCAGTAGTAGGCTTTATAGATTTCAATTTTAATTTCATAATTTTGCGTGAATCCTAATTTCAACAAGTGGTTTGAGGTTAAGCAATCGTCATATTTTTTTGCATTACTATAATAATAAAAAGTGGTTACTTCTCGAATTGCTATAAAATATGATTGACAAATACAGTATGTTGAATAAAATCAAAACATTCTATATGCTGTTAACACCTTAGCGTTACTAAAAACAGTATTGCTAATAATTTATCACGTTATATTAGCACAATAAATAACTACATTTAGTTACAAACAACTGTTTTTAGGCATTATTTTACATTATTTCTTAAATTAAACTTAATTCTACCTCTCATAAAAGGATTTAAAATGACCTACTATTTTGGCTTTGAGCCATCCACCCCTCTTATCGATGATATCTCACATGCAGAAGAAGTCATCAGTTCTGGTAGTGATGAGCCTTATTATCCGCTACGCAACAAAATTTCTCAGCAAATCGGTCGTGAAATTATCGACAATTTATTGATTAATCTAATCAGTGTAATACCTGATGAAGAGCGACAAGCTAAAATGAGAAGTATCGTACAAAAGATTGAAAGCGCCACCGAGACGATGCTTAATATATTGTTAGGTAAAGATAAGAATAAAGACGTCCTTCCTAACTTTGAATATCTTAAAAATGAAACCGTTTTTGAGGACAATCAAGGCAACTTGCGGGTAGGTTTTAAACTAGATGACAAGACTGCTAACACCATACTTGAAGGATTCAATGCCACTACCCCTGAGTCTGTCGATAAAGAGAAGTTGATTGAATCTTTGTTTGCAATGAATCATGCAGTCGTTGACCATTTTATAACGCGCTTTTCTGAAACCCTGCCTCTAGGTATGATAAAACGTAAATCAGTGCCGATGGCAAAAGCAGGTATTAATAAAGCATTAGAAATGGCGATCAATAAGTTATTTCCTCAGTTACCAAACGACTCGTTAAATCGTCTCGTTCTGTTTTATAGTCACTTTATTGTTGAAAAAGAATAATATCGACGCTAAAAATATATAACAGGAATAGCTGAACTTCTTGATTCCTGTTAAAATATTGGCTTTATCATTACATCGTGCCGAATACTATGAGCCAAATTAGCAATCAAGAGATCGAGAAAACCTTACGTAATTCAGAATGTTTAATCAGTAGTATTGAAGTTGCTGCTGCATATGAGCGTTTGGCTGCTCAATTAAACTTACATTATGCGGGCCTGAACCCAATTGTCATGGTTGTGATGAACGGTGGTTTAATTCCTGCAGGTCAGCTGTTAACGCATCTTACGTTCTATCATCGCATGCACTATATTCATGCGACACGCTATCGTGAAAATGAAGGGACCAATGAGTTGTCATGGAAGTTTAAGCCTGATGTGAACATTGAAGGTGAACACGTTCTATTGATTGATGATATCTTTGATGAAGGTATTACTTTAAAAGCCATCGTTGAGGATCTGAAAAAAGAAAACCCAGCCTCTGTCGATTGCTGTGTATTACTTAATAAAAATCACGATAGAAAAGTGAAAGGCTTTAACGTTGACTTTATTGGTTTAGATGTTGACGATAGATATGTGTATGGCTGTGGTATGGACTTTCATGGTTATTTACGCCACCTTCCTGGCATCTATGCGATTAAAGAAGACAAACTTTAAGGCGCCATTGCCGAATTATCCTAAACTATCAGTATAAAAAGTTAAAGCAAAGTTATTATTAATGACTTTGCTTTTTTTAATGAATAATCTCAATTGGAGATAATAAATTTTGTAAGACATTGCTTTTATTTGATTTAAAAAATCCATCCCCAACCCTTCCATTGGAAAAGGAAGGAACTAACCTTTCCAAAGTTAAAAAGAGATGAATGACCGTTTCTTTAAAAAGTGAGATGTATTGCTTTGCAATAAAGGAGTGCCTGTAACCTTAACTTTTAAGTTTGATTTATCCCGAATTCATGTTTGAATAGGTTTTAACCTACTCTAGCTTAAGAAGCTGCTAGGAAGTTAAAGGTTTGAATTGGATTGGTCAAACTGTAGCGCCAATCCTGTATGGCGCTGAGTCGGGGTTAATATTGCTTTCTCAAACGAAGATGGGGTACTAACAATAGTCACCTGCTGCTTTGCTCTGGTGACGGCAGTATAAATCAACTCTTTACTAAGTAGTCGAGCATGGGCATGATCAAAGGTTATTGCCACATGATCAAACTCAGATCCCTGCGACTTATGAATGGTCATAGCGTAGGCAGTCGCAACCAGATCGTCGTTAAGCAAATTAATTGCAATACCTTGGCTTTTATTTTCAAAGAACACTTCTAAGCGACTACCCTCGCCTTTTGTTTGTGTCATTAAACAAATACCGATATCACCATTAAATAGGCCTAATTCATAATTATTTTGAAGAACCATTATCGGCCTACCATGAAACCAGCTTCCATTTCCAAGGGGTAGCTTTAAGGTATTCATATGCCATTGTGTCAGATAGTTATTAAGATAATGATCGCCCCACTCCCCATGATGACCAGCTGTTAGTATTCTAAACTTATTAAATTCAGTCATTAACTCATTGATGGTGTTAGTTACTCGAGTTGGCTCGGATTTAGCTATTGGGTTCTTTTGTAGAAATGATATTTTATTTATAAAATTTTGATAGTGATTTGAAAGCTTGAACAATATTTTTCTTTTGCTTAGGCTATTTATTATAGATAATGGTTTAATCTCATTATCAACATCGGTAACTAAAGTATTCTGCCTATTTTCATTTTCACCTCTTTCATGTTCACTTATTTGATTAATACTTATAAACTCTAACGTTTCCTCATGTATAAGTAACTGCCACACCTTATCAAGATTAGTTTCTCGTTGATTAATTTGATGGGCTAGCTGACCAATACCTGACTCTGATCCAAATCGCCTACTTTCTATAAGCTCAACATGAAAAGGTTTTAACATAGCGATGCGGCATAGATCAGCAAGGACTGCACCGGCATCCACGGCGGCTAATTGATTGGCATCACCTAGCAAAATGAGGCGTGCTCCCGGTTTAATAGCACTGACTAGATAATTGGCCAGCTCTACCCCTAACATAGAAGCTTCATCGACAATGATAATATCCTCACCCAATGGGTTATCGGCATGGTATCGCGGCTGACCATCACGGCCAATGCCCAAGAGACGATGAATGGTCTTAGCCTCTTGCAACTGTACATCAACCTGCGAATTATCTAAGGCAGCTTGTAAAGACTCTTGCATACGTTGTGCCGCCTTTCCAGTTGGTGCTGCAAGGGCTAAGCTTGCGCTATCTGTACTAAATCTAATGCGTGATGACCTAAGATTACTCTCCCCTGCTTCATTTATATCTCCAGCGCTATCAGACTCATGACGCAACTGCGCTTGATGTAACGCAATAACCAACTGAGCGACGGTATACGTTTTTCCAGTGCCCGGTCCTCCCGTTATAATGCTAAATGCGTTTTCATTGGCGGTAGAGACCGCCTGAACTTGTTGTGCATTTAATCTTTCTGGAATGGTGATGTCTAACGGGGTTATTTGCTGTGCTAAAATATTTTTAATAGTATGGGCGAGATTGTATTCTGCTTGCCATGTACGATGTAGCCATATGGTTAAGACTGAGCTATCTTGTGTTTGGTTATAATGATGAATAATTGGTTGGTTTGATTTAAATGGTTTGCTTAGGCTATTTTTTAAATTACTTTGGTTGAATAGCGGGGTGAATAGCGGGTGCTGTTGTAGACACTTGTTTAAATCATCTAAGCTTGCAAATATAGATTGAGTCGCGTTTGTTTGGACTATTAAGTGTTGAGTTAAATCAAAGAAGCGCTTCACTAAGTCAAGTCGGTCCGAGAGTTGCGCCTTATCGGCCTTTGATATTGCCAACTGCGACCAAAGTTGTGACTTTCTGGTAAACAAAGCATCTATCAGGTTAAAAATCTCGGACTCAATATGAGCCTTATTCTTCCCTTTTAAAGGTTCGGTATGGTCATCTACTATTCGTTCGAACAATGGCGCAGCTAATATATCTATTATCTGTAATTGCCATCTATAGAGCGTTGTCGGTTGCTGTAAGACAATCCCTTCAAGTGGCGGCTCGTCATTATTTTGACGTAATACTAAAACAGTATGCCCTTCCTCCAATTGGTTAGCTAAAACAATAAAAAGAGCTTGAAATAAGGTGTCATTTTGTAATTTAAGACGTCCTTGTTGTTCTGATAATGGGTTGTTAATGCCGGTATAAGCTCTATAGGTTTGTTCACGACGTTGCAGGATATATTCACTAATACTACTCGCCCAGCTCTCTGAAAGTATTTGATTGGTTGTATTATTTTTAGTCATCTCGTTAAGAAACCTTTTTACGTTGCCATGTGTGTCGAAATGTGTAGAGAAACTTTATTTGTAAAAATTCAATAGCTAGGCTTACCAAATAAAGCATCTAACGCCTTCACAAACTCTATCGGAATATCCCAAGTTACTCGCCCATAACATTCAATTAATGGCTCAGGGTGCTCAGTAACTAGTCCATAGCGTACATTATCACTATCACTACTGTTTATAGTTCCTCTTAAAAAGACATACTCAACAGGTCCTAAATAATTTTCTTCATTGCCTTTATAATCTTTAATACGCAATGATAAAAAACGATGTAAAGCTACTTGATAAATGGCGGCTTGCAACCAGTATCCTGCTTTTGACATGGCTTGTTTTAAAGTGTCCTCGCTATAATTGCTTAGGCTATTTCCTAAGTAATTACTTTTATAATCGACAACGTAGAACTTGCCAGCATGTTGATACACTAAGTCAATTTCACCTCTTAAGTAACGATACAAGTAGCTACTATTTAGTGAGGTTAACATCACATGTTTATCTGTGTCATCAGGCAAATACTTTTGAAATATATGATTGATATCTTCTGCTTTGAAGCTATCAGATAGCCCCATGTTAAAACCCATCTCTGCAATACGCTGATTTTTTTTAATATCAATAAGTGGTTGACCCGAGGCTAATAACGGAGTATTTAAAACCTCTTTAATCCAAGTTAATAAACCATCATGTTGATTGGTTAAAGCGTCTTGATTCTGAGTGTTGGTCGAACTGTTGTTGTCACTATGGGTACTGCTATAGATTATCGGCAACTGATAGCTCTTAATCGCCCTATCAATAACCGTTGACCAATGAGTGGGATTGCCAAAGTCAATTTTCTCAAATACTTCATGCAAGAAAGTTCCTGCATTGGCCCCTTTAACAAAGGTAAAGCGGATATCGTCTTCTGCTTTTGAAGCTAGTAAAGGTTTATATAGCGTTGAGTGTCCTGTTGAATTCCCAGTTGTGTCTACTACAAGAGCACCATCAGATACTGATTCTGTCACGCTGCTATCTGTCTTTCTCAAGTCTATATTCATCGCATCATCAATACGCTCATCAACGACAGCAACCGCTTGTGTAGACTCATCTAATTGCCTTGATAAGGCGGTAAAACTGGTTTTTGCCCAGCCTTGAAATCTGGTTGTCTTCATGACGTCATTAAAGTCATCATATTCAATTCGCTCAATTGTATTATGATTAGCGTCATCTTCCACAAAGCGATCTGAATGATTAGCAATATAGTTGGTATAGAAGTCAGATATAGTATTCGCCCGAATAAACCCTATGACATCTTTAAGACGTTCTGGCAGCTCATAACTAGGCTCATTGGTATCAAACCAAAAGAACACAGGTTTACGACTCATATCTCTAGTATCACTGGGATCTTTTAAGACAATATATAACTGCTCACTGGCTCGGGTAAAAGCCACATAGCCCAGTCTTTTGCGTTCATCAAACTCCTCTAAAGTCTCTAAGTCGGTAAAAAAGGTGGCATTCGTTTGCGTGCCTTGAACAACAGAAAACCTTCTCTGATTGTTTAACGGTTCAGGCAAAGATTTAGTCTTGTTTAATTGCTCATTATTGTATAAATATAGTCCATACTCCTCGCCTTTACCTGACTTTCTACTGGCAGAATCCATACCCAATACATAGACGATAGGAAACTCTAGACCCTTTGACTTATGAATGGTCATCAGTTGCACCCCTGAATCGGTGGGTAGCGGTAGCTGTTTTGCCCATTCACTGCTAGGTGCGTCTTCTAAGTTCTGTCTAAACCACGATAATAACTCATACTCTCCCATACCCAGACCATACTCCGCCAAAATATCCATAATATGACGCAAATCCATAATATGACGGTCACCCTCTGGAAGCTCTGCCAAAGCTTGCCAAACCCCCTGTCGCTGAACTAAATTACTATCAAACAAGTAATGTAAAGCCGATAAGATGCCATATCGTTGCCAACGTTCAGCGCCCTCTTTTAAATAGGCAATAAAGTCTTGATAGCTTTTATTACTTATGCCTTGTGATAAGCTTTGGCATAATCTTTGAGAGTCACTATTTGAACTCAGGCTTATAGTCGCCTCATTACCCTCAGCGATACCCGTTTCATCATCCAGCATCATCGATTTTACTTCTTTAATGCTTAACCCATATAGATGACTGGTCAGCACCCGATTGACCATATCATGCTTATAGGGATGCAGCATCGCACTGAGTAATGCGGCCACATCTTCAGCAATGACAGTTTCAAAAATACTGACATCACTGGTGGTAAGGGTAGGTACATTTAGTTTGACCAATTCATCTTCAACCTGCTTCAGATCTTTCTTGGCTCTTGCTAGCACTCCGATATCACTTGGCTTAATCGGCTTTCCATTAAGACGTTCTCCACTATTTAAGAGTGTGGCGATATGGGAGCTAACAACTTCAAACTCACTAAGGGTAGCATCTTTATCATTTGCGATATGAATAACGCTGACAGGGCGATTTGGTAGAATATCATCGTATAAAGTTGTGCGTTCGACTTGAGCTGTTTCTTCAAGGTCAGGATTTAGATCAGAGTTGTTTTTAGAAATGTCATGTACATTAGACTGACCGTTAGGTCGCATTTGTTCCACTAATTGAGTAGCTAATTTAGCATCCCTATCGAGCCATGACAGCTTGGCATTTGGGTTAGCGGTTTCAATAAACTGATAGTAGATGTCCGTCCCTAACTCAGCCAGCTTATTTCTTTTTTCAGCAACATCGCTTGGTACGCTAAACCAATGATTAAGGCCGTTTATTAAACCTTTATTCGAGCGACGATTGGTATTTAGTGTCCATAAATGCTTATTATCAAACTGACGTTTCATAACGTTGTAATTAGCAACATCACCTCCCCGAAAACCATATATCGCCTGTTTTGGATCACCCACTAATAATAAAAATTCATTAGTAGAGCGCGTGGATTTGGAAGGCTGATCTGAGTTAGACGAGTTTTTCGCATTTTTGGGTAAATAAATATTTTGGATCATCATCGCTTGCTCACCATTAATGTCTTGCGACTCATCAATCAGAGCAATCGGATAATGATGCCGTATATAGCGTGCCAGCTTTTCACCCTGCTTGCCAGACAGCGCTTGGTTTAAACGTACCATTTGCAAACTAAAGGTCGTCTGACCGCGCTCTTCCAAAATAACGGGCAACCTTGCCCGTACTTTTAAAACTATTTGTCGATTTAGATTTGCCTGTACCATTAAAATATGCTGATTTAAGCTCTCAACCTTATCCACAATGACCATTAACTGACTGATTGTGTTGAGCTCATAAAAAGCTTGGTGTTGCTTTTCTTTATTTTTATTAAACCCCTTTATCTTGCCCTCTTCATTAGGGTATCTCGCGTCTTGCAGTGCAGTAATAATCTTATGCTCATTATCATTTAGATGATTAAAAAACATGAGCTGGTGCTTGGCTATTTTTTGATGCACATCAACCAAGGCTTCAAACTGTTTAAATAAATTAGAATTGCCATTAAACCCCTGAGACTTCCTATAATCTGGATTAAGATAAGGCTGAATATCGACAATATCTCGTTGTGCAAATTGAGTCAGTAGTTGTTCATATTCTGCAAAATCAAACCCTATTTCACAGTTAACCTCATCAATAGGTGCAGAAATAAAGTTTAGCGAACGGTTCACATATTGTTTATGATCGCCTATATCTGTCAGCTTACCTTGCTGTTCCATAATCTTATAAAGCTTAGGCTGTTCATGATACAAGCGGCTTTGAAACTGACGCAGCTCATCATGAATAATACTGTCAGTCACTTGCTCAATACTATGCTCTTCAATAATGGCCATGCCTTGCTGATGACCTGTCTCACTACTGTATTCATTGAGCCATTTTTGCGCCAAACTATCGAGCGTACCCACAAACAACTTATCAAGGGTCGTTAATACTAATGCTGTACGTCTAATGGCCTCCGTAATGGGATAACTATGGACATGATCAAGTAAATAACTCACTAAATGCACGTTAACTGGGTCCTGCATGAGACCCTCTATACGAGCAAATTTCGCCTCCTCTACTAACCACTCAGCACGGGCTTTATTGACTTTGGCTTTCTCTTCAGCTTCTTGTTGTTTGTCATATGCTAAGTCTTGGTTTAGCTCATTAGCGCCCATGTCACTAGTACTAATGTTACTACTACCAAGGTCACTTTTTGAACGTTTATTTTTATTTGTGTCTTTATTCGTATTATTGCTGTTTTTAGAACTTCTTTTATCACTGTTGTCAGGCGTCACCTGCAAGACTTTAGGATACAAATGCTCTTTATTGCTAGGATTGGCGCTTAAGTTTTGAATCCATTGTAATAGTTGATAGAACTCTACCAATCTATCGTGTATTCGTTGACGCATTTCCGCTGCTGCTGCGCGCGTAAAAGTAGTGGCGATTATTTGTTCTGGAGAACGACGGGCTTCTATTAGTAAACGCAGTACAATACCGGTTAGCGTCCACGTTTTACCGGTACCCGCTGACGCCTCAATTAGGTGTTGTCCGGTTAACGCAACTTCTACAGCTGGAATAACCTCTTTTTTTATTAGATCTTCCTTCAAGCTGTTAACCTTTTCACTTATTGGCATAGGGAACATCACTTATGTATTAGGTTTAGCTATTTAAACGGTTTAATGAGTCAAAAAGGGGTTGATAAAGGGGATGAGACAATGTGGTTAAAGAATCTATTAAAGCGTCAAAAGGCTCTTGATCACGCAATACATATTGCCAAACGGCATGTTGTACACAAGTATCATAGATAGTATATGAGTGATATCCAGGCGCTAACCACGCTGAGAAGTCGGAACGTCTCGGCCAATAGTTGTTGTCTGATTCACGTTCCTTTTCAACTTTAGCCAAGTATGTTAGCGCGTAGTCAGGTAGCAATGTCATCGGAACCAGCCCTGCCAGCTTGGCAAATATAGTCCATTTTATGAGCTCAATTGCTGCGGTTTCATATAATATTGGCGGTAATTGAAACGCAGTCACGTTTTTATAATAATCCACCTGGGTGCTTGACTTATTAAAACGCCAAATACTTACTCCGTCATTTAAGGCGACTTGCTCTGAAGTGGTGTGCCGAGCGACCTGCCAATACAAATGTGATAACCAAAATTTGAGTAAATGCTTGGGACTGGCAGAGTTTGGCAATATATTGAGCCAGTATTTAGGTGATAGCTCTAAGTCAGACTTATTTGCATCCTGATCAAAACTATCTTGCTCAACACTATTAGAGTTATTAATATCGTCAAGTGGTTTAATAGGAACCTTACCCTTAATCTTAATAATGCGGGGTAAAAGATGGATTAAGTCGGGCATATCCTGAGTCTCAAACAGCTTTCTTATATCAAGCTGCATAGGTATCTCTTTGGTGGGGGTCAACAAAAACTGATGATTCGTTTTGCCTGATAGGTTACCTAACCCCTCTAACTCAATACCGTTATGAGATAACTGCTCTTTAAATTCATCACACTTTTGACTTAAGATCTGCTGTTGATTGTTCAAAGTGGTCTGACGAGACACACCCGCTGGCATGATGTTATCGTATATAAGCGCGTGCTGAAACAGATCTGGCTCATTAAGGATTTTGTCAAGGCTTTTATCATTGGTACTTTGTTCGCTTATAACTTGATCGCTATTGCAATGTTCACTGAGCTGTTTATTTGATGTCAATGCTAAGTTATTAATTAAGTACTCATTAATCTGATAAGCCGATAAACTGTCCAAAAATAGAGGCTCCTGTTGCGAGATTGCCTCTTGACCCTGAATAATATGAACCTCTTGTGTCCGCAAAAATGCTCTTGCGGGATGGCGAACTTGGTACACTAAAGATCCTTCGATATCTATCTCCTGAATATCAAAGATTTCCTTTAGAAGACTGTCATATAAAACGCTTTCTTTTAAAAAGCTCTTATTCAAATAATCTGGGTTTGATAGTTTAGCATCAGCTACTGTATCAATAGCTGGACTCCCCCCTTGAAGTAATTCGGTTAGTGAATTAATTACTTGATTATCGATACTACCAAGCTTCCCTAACCCCTCGCCAAGTAGTGTTGCTATAGATTGGTAATGCTTTTTAGTCGGTAGCGTTACTCTTAACGTTTGCTGGCGCGATCCACGCTCTGACAAAGTATCAAATACAGCTTGCCACAAAGGTGCAGGTGGAAACTGACGCTGCTGAGCTAACTTAGTTTTGCTCATCGCGTCATTTAACATCTCGTCTAATTCATCTGCTGAATTATAAGCTTCGTCGTATATAGTCACGTCCGCTGTATTGGAATTAGATTGAGATTGCAGAATTACTTTATTTTGATCGCTCGTGGTCTCTACTTCAAACAGGCTCTTATGAAATGGCAAAGCAGGATGTTCTGTCACTAACCACTGCTTAATTAATTTTGGTAAGTAACGTTGTAAATTTTCAGTTTCAGGGTCAATATCATTCGGCAGCGTATCTAGTGAATTAACTTGCCACTGAACCTCACCTTGCAAGAATTGCAATAGCTCACTAACGGGGTTGGCCGGTAGATGCTCATGGGTGTCAGTTAGACTTTGACCGTTATAAAATATCCAACAGGCACTACGCGCGCATAATAATGCATCCAGAAAAGCACCATTGTCATCATCTTCACTCACCCTATCGCCCCTTCGTGACAAGGTAGCTTTCATCAAATCATAACGATTATCACGATCTCGATCTGGAAACTCTGACAGATTCATATTTAACATGACCACCAGATCAAATGGCACATTTCTTAAAGCCCCAAAGCGGCCAAAGGTGATTACGCCAGTTGGTTCAGCACTGACCTGTTGGCTTTCAAGTTCATCTTCTATACTATCCAGCATAAAGCTTAGCTTAAGTGGCAGCTTCTCCACACCTGCCAGCGTCTGCTCAACCTCAAGATTTGAGCTTACGGCATTAGAATATTGTTTATAGTGACGATTGGCACGTAAGCTTGATTTAAAGCCATTCATCGCGTTATAAATGGCACGCATACTGCGACTTTGATCCACGTCGCTAAAATAGCGATGTATCACATTTTCCTCAATTTCACTTAACCAATCTTCTGC
The DNA here is from genome assembly GCF_057396215.1 of Psychrobacter sp. CX18. Classification (NCBI taxonomy): domain Bacteria; kingdom Pseudomonadati; phylum Pseudomonadota; class Gammaproteobacteria; order Moraxellales; family Moraxellaceae; genus Psychrobacter; species Psychrobacter sp. CX18. Next base: position 70,475 of record NZ_JBXYJH010000008.1, read on the forward strand.
CTTTTTAGGATGTTTATAGTCATTGCGATGTTCAAGCAATCCAGTATAGATACGGCATAGTACCTCGATAATCGGCGCATCATTTAAGCTTACCTTTGCCAATGGCAAGCTCATTTCTGGTAATGCGCTTTTTGGCCATTCATCCTTCTCTAAAGGATATAGACAAGCACTTAATTCGGCCTCTGGCATCACCAAACCTAAAGCCAATTTATCCAATGCTTGAGCAAAGCTAAACCGATAATCATAGTCATTGCTATCTAACGTTTGCTGCAAATGCGCCTCATCAAACCCACGTATAAATCCTGCCTCTAATAACAAGTCACAGCCACGACTCATTTGTTCATGGGTCAACCCAAAGCTTTCATACAAAGGTGGTAACATCAACCAATCTAAAAGCTCTGACGCCTCAAAGCGAGCACTATCACTACCCAAAAGCTTATAGAAGCCTGTGATTGCTTCCCATAATTGACGAATTTCTGAATCAACAACACCGGTTACTTTCGCAGGCAAGATCAAGCCGTCTTGCCCTCTACCATTGACAAATATAGAGCTAATTAAAGCATGATGACGCTCAACATCTGGCAATAACACCACAATGTCCGAAATATGACGTTTCTTTTCGCCATCGCTCACGGGTTCATTCAGCCAGCGTCCAATCATAATGCGTAATACTTCGAGTTGACGCTGTAAACTATGACAAGAATGAATGCTTAGGCTATTATCCCGTGAAGATATTTCCCAATGTCGCACTTTGTCATAACGCTTATTTTCAAGTACCTCATCGGCGTAATAATCCACTTTAGGCTCAAGGCTAAGCTCAATCTGTTCACTGATTTCTTTAGAAACTTGAGCTGCTGTAGCCTGTTGAGTTGCCGTTTCATCAAGCATTAGGACATCGTTTTGAAGCTTTCGAAGCAAGCTTGGCCGCTCGTTAGAAAGTTTAGATTGTTTAGATTGCTGAGAGTGTGAGGTATTCGCCTGTGATGAGTTGTGTTTGACCTCATAAGAATCGTAATCGTCAAAGTCATCCTTAAGGTTATCTCTAAAGTTGTCCTGCCACACCACTCGCGCCTTATGATAGTCATCGTTTCCAGATAAGTTCGCTAACATGGCAAAGGTATCACGAGACTGCTTACCCAGCCTTGATAGCAAGCTATGACCATAATCACGTAAAAAAACACTTTCAGGATTAATGATTTGTTGACGCTGTAACCAGGACTTATCGACAATATCCGCCCAAAAAAGCTTTGAGGGGTTATAGTGTAATAAAGTTATGTCCATATACTGAGACAAGCGCTTTAGGAAATCGAGCTCAGTTTGTGGCAACTGCTGAATAGTAAATATTCGTAGGACCTTAGGTAGCTTATTGATCTCGCCAGCCTTATTATCCGCTAACGCTTTCCAAAACTCAGCCTCTAGGTCCACACGGTATAAATGAACATCTGCAAATAAATGTACCCACAAATAACGTTGAGCTGCCTCAAGCTCTATATAGTGATCCATCAACCAATCTGGAGTGCCACGAGAATACTTGTCAAACCGCTCAGATAGCCTGTCTTTCTCTATAATTAATTGCTCAACATTAAGTGGTTTATTTTTCGACCATAGCGTTAACCAGTCCTCACGGTGCGTAAGATATCGATTAAACACACGCGCCAAATCGTTCGCAAACTGCCAAAGTCTGGCATCTCGTTGTGCCGCATCCTGATGTTTGTTATCAGAATCATCATCTTCAGACGGCGCACTTATTAAAGAGGACAGTAGTGGATATAAAGGGTGGTTGTCATCTTTAAGTATGATGTCTTGATAATAAGTAAGATAGCCAAAAATACGCCACTGCATCACCGTAGGGGATAAAACAGCAACTTCAGGAACGTTTAAGGTCTTAGCATTAGGATCATTTTGTAATAAATACTGATTGTGATGACTTAATACATCCTGCATTAAAGTCCACTGATACTGTCCCCAAAACTTAGTCATTACCAGTGTGCTTATGCCTGCCCGACTTGCAATAACTTTATCCAGCCAATCACCTAATACCATTGATGGCACGATGACCACAAATGGATCGAAAATAGCTTGTTGCTCTGATTGATAGTCAATGAGCAACTCTTCAACAAGATTTTCGGTACGATGAGATTGGATGATTTTGAACATAGAGGGTTTATCTTCTAATAAATTCGACTGTTTATCTGCACAAAATTTAGGCACATCCTAAGAATTGGTTTTATGACATAATCATAACCGATTAAGAAGATAAAAAAAGGTATATAACACTTAAGACGACATAATCTGTCGTTTATATCGATATTTAGTGGATAAAGTGATGTAAAATTAAATAATGTGAATTAAGTAGTTTCACTCTATGTGATTTCAATAAAAGGTCTTTAAAGTCTATGGATTAAAATGTACGTGTCATGGGCGTGTAATCGAATAGCATCTTAAGTGTCACATTAACGTTATAACTGTATGTGTTATAACCATGGTGAAATTAGTCACTCATTTATGATAAAATCGTGAGCTTGTTACCGTTATTTGAATTGCTATATTAGTATAGCCAAATGCTCACTTTATGATGTAGAAGAGAAAAGCTTAACCCAAGGTTTAACCTTTAACTATTAGAATGATAACATTGTATAAGATGATTTATTTAGTGCCTATAGCTCAACAGGACAGAGCAGTCGCCTCCTAAGCGATCGATCGGGGTTCGAGTCCCTGTAGGCACACCATTTTCATTATACAAACCTTTCCCATCTTCTTAACGAGTACTTTATAAAACCCCCTAAATGGCACTTATTTGTCTAAAGCCTACTCTTCCCATCACTAACAATCTATGGCTGAAAATTGATAAAAATGCTATAGTTCGATTCCTACTTGTTTATGACCACTTCTTGGCAAATATTCTACAATCTGGACACCTATTCAACTATTTTCATCTTTTCAATGCATAGAATTGCAAATGATATGACTTAACAACAATTAGCTCTATTTGCTAAAGCATAGGCAAAGCTATCTTCGTTCTCAATGTCATTTAAACAATAAATATAGACAAACCTTTAAACAATTATTAAGACAATCAGGTCGCATATGGCGTTTGTACATCTTGGAATTCACAGTGAGTTTTCAATCACTGACTCAATTATTCGCATTAAACCTTTGGTCAAAGCGGCTGCTGCTGATGGTCAGACAGCGTTGGCACTCACAGACTCATCAAATTTGTATGCGACGGTAAAGTTTTATCGTGCTTGTTTAGATGCGGGTATCAAGCCAATCATTGGTACTGAGATTATTCTGGATGACGAATCGACGCACTTGACTTTATTGGCAATGAATAATGAAGGCTATCAAAGTATTACCCGCATTGTGTCCCTAGGGTTTACTGAAGGGCGGATGAATCCTGAAAATAGAGGCGTGCCGATCATTAATAAAGAACACCTATTTGCTAATCCTGAAGGTGTCATTATTTTATTTACCGAAAGATCAGATGTTGGACAGGCCCTTTTGGGTTCAAACCCAGAGCGTGGACATCAGCTGATCAGCGATTATCAATCGGTGTTTGCCGATAGACTGTACTTTGCGATAAAACGTACACAACGCATCAATGAAGATACGTATATTGAACAGGCAATTAATGCAGGTAGTCGTCATGGCATCCCTATTGTTGCCCACAATGATGTGCGCTTTCTAAATGAAGAAGATTTTGATGCCCATGAAGCACGTGTGTGTATTGCCTCTTCTCATGTATTGGCAGACCCCAATCGACCTCATGATTACTCTAGTGAGCAATACCTAAAGACTCAAGAGCAAATGACGCAGTTATTCTCTGATATCCCCCAAGTCATCGATAATTCTGTTATTTTGGCGCAGCGCTGTAATGTCACTTTGACACTAGGCATCAACGTCTTACCCGAGTTTCCGATTCCTGAGGGAGAAACCATTGAGTCGTTCTTCCGTGCAGAATCCCAACGTGGACTTGATGCAAGGCTTAATAAACTATATCCGGTCGACCAGCGTGATGACAGCTGGCCTGATATAAGAAAGCCTTATGATGAGCGCCTAGAACATGAGCTTAGTATTATTCTTGAGATGGGATTCCCAGGTTACTTCTTAATCGTGATGGACTTTATCCGCTGGGCCAAGGCCAATGGAGTGCCAGTGGGGCCCGGTCGTGGCTCTGGAGCAGGGTCTCTTGTCGCTTATGCGCTTAATATTACTGATCTTGATCCCTTGCACTACGACTTACTATTTGAACGCTTTTTGAATCCTGAGCGGGTTTCCATGCCCGATTTTGATATTGACTTTTGTATCGAAGGTCGAGACCGAGTCATCGAGTATGTGGCAAGTCAATATGGACGTGAAGCGGTTTCGCAGATTATTACGTTTGGTACGATGGCCGCCAAAGCTGTGGTTCGTGATGTGGCACGGGTACAAAGTAAGTCGTATGGACTTGCCGATAAAATATCCAAACTTATTCCAAAAACACCTGGTATTTCATTACAAGATGCCCTGCTTGAAGAGCCTCAATTAAAAGACTTACTGTCCAATCCTGATAATATGGACTATGAAGATGCCAATGAAATATGGGAGATGGCGATTAAGCTTGAAGGCATTACTCGAAATGTGGGTAAGCATGCGGGTGGTGTTTTAATTGCTCCAAATAAAATTACTGACTTCTGTGCTATATACTGTGATGATGAAGGTCATAGGGTCAGCCAGTTTGATAAAGATGACGTTGAGTCTGTGGGTTTAGTGAAATTTGACTTTTTGGGGCTACGCAACTTAACGGTTATTAATGCTGCTGTAAAGAATATCAATGAGCGCCGTGCTCGTGAGTCAAAACCACCAATAGAGCTTGAAGATCTGCCTCTTGATGACCCTAATGCCTATACGCTATTGCAAGAGGCTAAGACGACCGCCGTTTTCCAATTAGAAAGCTCAGGCATGAAGAAATATCTGACTAAGCTTAAGCCGACTAACATTGAAGACGTTATTGCAATGTGTGCGTTATACCGACCTGGTCCATTAGATGCTGGCATGGTCGAGATGTACATTGACCGTAAGCATGGACGGGAAGAGGTTGTTTACGACCATCCTAATCTTGAGCCTATCTTGGAGAACACTAACGGCGTTATTGTCTACCAAGAGCAAGTCATGCAGATCTCGCAGGTCATGGCAGGCTATAGTCTTGGTGGTGCCGATATGCTACGCCGTGCGATGGGTAAGAAAAAACCAGAAGAGATGGCCAAACAGCGTAACATTTTTGTCTCTGGCGCCACGGATCAAGGTATCGACCCTGTGGTATCAGGTGGCGTGTTTGATCTGATGGAGAAGTTTGCGGGTTATGGCTTTAATAAGTCGCATTCAGCCGCTTATGGGGTTCTTGCTTATCAAACTGCGTACTTAAAGCACTACTATCCCGCTGAGTTTATGGCAGCGGTACTCACTTCAGATATGAACAACACTGACAACGTGGTGTTCTTTATTAATGACTGCCGAGAGAATTTTAATTTAACCGTCGACAATCCTTCAGTTAACCGTAGTGAATGGCATTTTGTGGCCGATACTCCTACCAACATCATTTACGGACTAGGGGCTATAAAAGGGGTCGGTGAAGGCGCGGTAGAATCGATTGTTCAAGCCCGTCAATCAGGAGGCAAATTCTCAGATCTTTATGATTTTTGTCGACGGGTAGATATCAAAAAGGTCAATAAACGCACCTTAGAGGCTTTAATAAAATCAGGCTGTTTTGATGACTTTGCCATGACACTGCGCCCTGATCTAGAGGCCGATCAGCGTCATCAAATCCGAGGTGCATTGATGGCTCAATTACCGAGCGCAGTGCAGGCAGCAGAACAGGAGCGTCAAAACAATGAGCTCGGTATGATGGATCTGTTTAGCGAAGTTGATAATGCAACCACTGCACCTCCCTTGCCAACAGACCATGATCTCATTTGGGGTGATAAGCATCGACTTAAAGCTGAAAAGGACACGTTAGGTCTTTACCTCACTGGGCATCCGATTGACCAATATCGTAAAGAAGTGGCGGTTTATACAGCGAATGCGCGTTTAGATGATCTGTCTGATACAGGTTATAATGGTAGTACTTTATTTGCAGGGCTAATCATTGACATTGCAAACTTTGGCAATCGCTGCGTTATTATGTTGGATGATGGTACCGCACGTCTTGAGGTTAGCTGCTATGCTGAACGCTTCAACCGTATCAAAGATAAACTAAAAGTAGATGAGGTCATTGTCATAAAAGGAGGCATACGCGACCGAGATGGTCGTATGTTTGCCAGACTCGACAATGCCTATACCCTTCTTGAGTGTCGTCAGCGCTGGATCAAGAAAATTAGTATCAAAATCCAATCTGAAGATACTCAACTATTAGATGCTCTACTTCCTTTATTAAAACCAGCTCAGTTAGATAATATACCTACTATTAGCGCCCCCGTAATAGAAGACAGTAACGACGATAGTAGTGGTATGGAGGGTGGTATGGACGCGTACTATAATAGCAATGAATATGACATGGCTTCCAATCCAGTAACTGCTTTAGACAATGATGGCTGTATACCCATAGCGTTAAATGTATATACGCCGTTTGCTATTGCCAGCGTCAGTCTTAATGATGACTGGCGACTGTACCCGACTGATGATAATTTAATGAAGCTGAGTAGTATGATTGATACTGATAATCTTTATTTTCATTATTCGTAAGGACTTATCTTTTATATTAAAAATGGCATTCATCACAAAGGGCACTTAATATGACCGTATAATCACCGATACAAATCTCTATACGTATAACTCATTATCATATGACTACTTTAATACCTTAAATAATAAATAAGGCGTAAACACTTTACGGTGTTTAGGCCTTTTTTATTGATGTTTTATCTTATTTCGGTGCGATACTATCATTTTAACTTCTAAAATAATCTAACAATATAATAGATGACTCTAAATTAAAAGCAAAATTAAAAGCGAAATTAGATGAGAATTAACGATAAATTTTTAAATAATATTTAAATATAATTTAATTTATATTAAATAATTAAGTTTTGATATAGCTATTTATTTTGATGTTTTAAAAACTAATTAAACTCGTTAAATAATTTATTATTGGTATTCTTAACACCTTATGTTTAAAGATAATCTAAGTTTATACTTATAAGCATTTCTAAATAATTTATTGCAAATATTTTAGTGATTGGCAATTCAAACGACGTAAAATCTTGAGGTTATTTATAATTATACGACAATATTTTCACCTAATATACCATCTTTTCATTCGTTTAATATCTTCTCTAAACCCTTATAAAATAGGGATTTACATTGTACTACGACTGTAAATAGACACTTGTTTGAATAATTTAATACGACTATAATAATTCGCATCGGCGCTTTACTTCATCCTTAATCTTAACGTTAGGGATAAAATGAAGTGTCCAGATAAGTTAAGCTATCCTTCACGTTATTGATATTCAGATAGCTTATGCTAGTTACCCCCTTTATTAATATAATTCGCTTATCATTATTGTTGGGTTAATTGGCTTTTCAAAAAAATAAATTAATATAAGTGAATAACTTATAATTACAAAGGAAATTTAAAAATGTCTACTAAATTAGAACTACTAACTCCAGAAAACAGTCAACTGATTTTTATTGATCAACAACCTCAAATGGCGTTTGGCGTTCAGTCTATTGACCGTCAAGTGCTTAAAAATAATGTCATTGGGTTAGCTAAAGCGGCTAAAGCTTTTAATATTCCAACCACTATTACTACCGTTGAAACTGCCAGCTTCTCTGGTCATACTTTACCTGAATTATTAGCAGTACATCCTGAAAACAATCTTCTTGAACGTTCTTCAATGAACTCTTGGGATGATCAAAACGTTCGTGATGCGTTAGCTGAAAATGCTAAAAATGGTCGTAAGAAGGTCGTCGTATCTGGTCTATGGACTGAAGTTTGTAACTTATCTTTCGCATTATCATGCCTGCAAGATACTGATTACGAAATTTATATGGTAGCGGATGCTTCTGGCGGTACGACTGCCGAAGCACATCAATGGGCTATGGAGCGTATGATACAAGTCGGTGTTATCCCTGTAACATGGCAACAGGTTATGCTGGAATGGCAACGCGATTGGGCTAACAAAGCCACTTATGATGCCGTAATGGATATCGTTCGTGAGCATTCAGGTGCTTATGGTATGGGTGTCGATTATGCTTATACTATGGTACATAAAGCACCGGCTCGCTTTGCTGCTGCCGGTAGCGTGGGTCCAAATCCAGCTGCTAAATAATGGTTAATTATGTTATTGGTAGCAATTTAACCAACAGTTTAATGAAAGATTAACGGGTTATATCTCGTTAACTACTAAATCATTAGCTGCTTAAATGAGGGGTTAATCAAAATGAGATATTTATATTATTTATTAATATTCTCTGCTTGATTAATCCCTTTTTTTGTTTAAACCATTAGAGTATAAATGATGAGAATTTATATTGCGTCTTTAATTGTGGGTATTTTGGTCGGAGTGATTTATCACTTTGTCAATGTACGATCCCCTGCTCCACCTACCTGGGCGTTGGTTGGATTACTCGGTATGCTCATTGGAGAGCAAGCCATACCTTTTGCCAAACAACATTTTTTTAATACCTCGGCCGAAGTTCAACAAGTCAATCCACCAGCTAGTACTGATACATCATCTGATAACTAAGCTTAATTTTAAAAGTAGTGATGACATTCTACCTATAACAACAATAGGATAATAATATGAAAAACCCAGATATTATTTATTACAACGGAAATATAACTACACTCGATACGAATAACCCCACAGCAACGGCTGTGGCTATCAAAGAGGGACGTTTTATCAAGGTTGGCAATGATTCTGAAGTACTAGACTTAGCCGGCGATAATACGAAATCAATAAACTTAAAAGGCCGCAGTGTCATTCCTGGATTATTCGACAACCACACTCATGTTATCCGTGGCGGTCTAAACTACAATATGGAACTGCGCTGGGATGGGGTTCGTTCTTTAGCAGATGCGATGGCTATGCTCAAGCAGCAAGTAGACAATACGCCAGCGCCACAATGGGTACGTGTCGTAGGCGGATTCACTGAGCATCAATTTGCTGAAAAACGTTTACCGACCATTGATGAAATTAATAAAGTTGCACCAGATACTCCTGTCTTTATTTTACACCTTTATGATCGTGCTTTATTAAATGCAGCAGCTCTGCGCGCAGTCGGATATACCAAAGATACGCCTGAGCCTCCTGGGGGTGAAATTCAGCGCGATGTGAACGGCAACCCCACTGGTTTGCTGCTCGCTAAACCCAATGCATCTATTCTTTATGCGACGCTTGCCAAAGGACCAAAATTACCCTTTGACTATCAACTAAACTCAACCCGTCATTTCATGCGTGAGCTTAATCGTTTGGGTGTGACCGGTATTATTGACGCTGGGGGTGGTTCTCAAAACTTCCCAGATGATTATGAAGTAGTGCAGAAGCTTCATGATGAAGATCAATTAACGGTACGCATGGCATATAATCTGTTCACTCAGAAGCCAAATGAGGAAAAAGAAGATTTCTTAAATTGGACAGCCACCACTACTTACAAACAAGGTGATGATTATTTCCGCCACAATGGTGCCGGTGAGATGTTGGTATTCTCTGCCGCTGACTTTGAAGATTTCCGTCAGCCACGTCCAGAAATGCCTGCGAATATGGAAGAGGATCTTGAAGAAGTCATCCGTATTCTTGCTCAAAATAAATGGCCTTGGCGACTCCATGCAACCTATGATGAGACCATTGAGCGCGCCCTCAATGTGTACGAAAAGGTCAGCAAGGACATTCCTTTTGAAGGTTTAAATTGGTTCTTTGACCATGCGGAAACCATTTCTCAACGCAATATAGATCGTATTGCAGCGTTAGGCGGTGGTATTGCGGTACAGCATCGTATGGCGTATCAAGGTGAATATTTTGCTGAGCGTTATGGTACTGCTGCGGCGTCAAACACGCCACCTATCAAGCAAATGCTGGACAGTGGTGTCAATGTGTCAGCCGGTACAGATGCGACGCGGGTTGCCTCCTATAACCCTTGGGTGTCATTAAATTGGTTGATTAATGGTCAAACCGTAGGCGGCATGAAGCTATATGATCAAGATAACACGCTTGATCGCGAAACAGCACTGCGTATGTGGACTGAAAAAGTAGCCTGGTTTACCAATGAAGTTGGCAAACGTGGACGTATTGAAGAAGGCCACTTAGCAGACTTCATCGTACCTAACAAAGACTACTTTAAAGTGCCCGATGAAGAAATCCCATACTTGACCTCAGACCTAACTGTGGTTGGTGGTAAGCCGGTGTATGGTGCTGGCGAGTTTAAAGACTTCGACACTCCACTTCCACCGGCTATGCCAGATTGGTCACCTGTCAATCAGTACGGTGGCTACGCAGCTTGGGCTGATCCTGAAGGTGCTGGTAAAAACTCGTTGGCGCCTATGCAAAATCAAGCCATCATGGCATCTTCATGTGGTTGCTCGAGTGCTTGTGCTCTACATGGACATAATCATGCGAAGGCTTGGGCATCAAAAGCGCCAGTGTCAAATCTTAAAGACTTCTTTGGTGCATTCGGATGCTCTTGCTGGGCCGTATAAGCAGGTATATCTTAAATTAATTTAATTTCATGCTTTTTTGAAACCGTTGAGCGTCATGCTTAGCGGTTTTTTGCTGTTCAGACTTATCTTATATAATATTATTGGCTGTGTTTTTAGCTTTAACTAGCTTTCTACAACCTATTAAGATAGGTTATTCGGATGTTAAAAAATTTAACGCATAGATTTTAATCGTTTTTATCTTTAAACTTGATCATCTTAACACCTTAATATCTACAAAAATATTCCTATTAAGCACCGTTAAGCTTAGATCTCAATCATTCTGGCAGTAAATCCTTCAATATAATTCGCTGACTATCGGAAATACAATGACGCACCCGACGACTGAAAAGCAAGATCAAGACCTTATTACTAAAAGTCATAATAACGTATTCTGTCTACCTTCACTGTTAGAGAGCATCCGTATTGTAATGGTAAATACCACCTTACCTGCTAATATTGGTTCAGCTGCTCGTGCCATGCTCACAATGGGTTTAAAAGATTTGGTGGTGGTCGATCCAAAACATCCCATCGATGATGAGAGTGTTGCACATGCCGCAGGCGCACAGAGTGTGTTGGAAAATTGTCATATTGTTGAGAATTTAGATGAGGCCATTAGCGACTGTCAGTTAGTGTTTGCTGCCAGTAGCCGTCAACGTTACATACCACGCCCTGTGGTCACGCCGACACAAGCAGCGCAGCTTATAACACGCTTTACTGATTCCTATAATACGGTGGATTCTAAAGGTTTTGACCTTAACCAATCGATGAAGGTTGCCCTCTTATTTGGCCGAGAAGATCGCGGATTGACTAATGATGAATTAGCACTGGCCGATTATCATATTCAAATTGATGCCAACCCAGAGTACCCTGTGTTAAACGTAGCGTCAGCCGTTCAAGTAATAGCCGCTTTCTTTTATAGTCATTTTGTCGAATATGATCAACAGCTTATGAGTAGTAATGACGCATCGTTTCAACCGCTAATAGAAAAGGCGACTGTTAACACATCTATGACTGATAATACTAGTAACGATAGGACAACCAATCCACTAGACTCTAAGGTTGATATCATTTTACGTCAAGTATGGGACTCGCCAGCCATTACTCATGGACAAAAGCTTAGTTTACAATCCCGAATATTAGACTTAATGTATGAACTTGAGTTAATTGAAAGTACTGATACTACCACCTTAAAATCGTTACCAAATCGCCTTTCAAGGCTACTATCTAGATTGCAACTAGATACAAAAGAGTTTGAGCTATTAAATTCAATTATTGCTAAAGTAAACCGTAGAATTTAGAATGTTAGAATTTAGAGTACAATTAGGTTAAATAATTTTTTGATTGTCAATAATATGATATTTCTAATCCTATTATTTGGGGCAGAAATAGCCCTATTGAGTACAACTATTATTAATTACAAGATAACATTATGAGATTACTTAAAGCCCTACGCCACGCCAAAGCCTCATTACAAGAAGACATTGCCGCAGTCTTTAATCGGGACCCTGCCGCCCGAAATAGTGTTGAGGTTTTATTAACTTATCCGGGTATTCACGCATTACTATTACATCGTGGTGCACATTATTTATGGAATAAAGACTTTAAATTTAGTGCACGTGCTATCTCTTACGGCTCTCGTATGATTACAGGCATTGAAATCCACCCTGCTGCTCAAATAGGCCGACGATTTTTTATAGATCATGGTATGGGCGTTGTCATTGGTGAAACGGCTAAGATTGGGGATGATGTAACGTTATATCATGGCGTGACTCTTGGTGGCGTCTCTTTGGGCAATGGCAAACGTCACCCTACCCTAGAGGATGGTGTGATTGTCGGGGCAGGAGCTAAAGTCTTAGGCCCCTTTACCGTCGGTAAAAATGCTAAAATTGGATCAAATGCGGTGGTCGTCAAGGAAGTCCCAGCTGAAGCTACTATGGTAGGTAGTGCAGCAAGAATGATTTCACAAAGTACGCAACCTGCTAACCAAAAGTCTGATAAGTCTTTAGATGAAGCGCAAGCTAATAAGAACCAAAGCCTTGATCAAGGTTCGGATAAAACTTCTATCGACTCATCTCTTACTAACATTGACACTCAGTCTATTAATGCAACTCTAAGTAAAGAACAAAGAAGGATTACGGAAAGACTAGACTTTAGTGCGTATGGATTAAATCCAGACTCTGAAGATCCTGTCGCAGAAGCTTTTGCTAAAATACTCAATCATATTCAGCAATCTGAAACACGAATTAGTGAGCTTCAAGATGCCATAATCAAGCTTGATCCTAGTTTTAAGCCAAAGGACTGTCATATTATCAATGCGGATGAATTTGATATGATCAATAAATAGATTAGTCGAAACAACCTTGATTGATTAGTTCATTTATCCCTACCCATTCATGTGCTTTGAATGGGTAGCGCTCTCTAATAGCGACCATCCCCTCCTCAGCTTTGATAGCCAGCACATCGATATCAATAATAACTTGTCGATTTTGCGTGTGCTGTTTAACACTTTTTAACTCTTTACTAAAATATTGCTGCACCCGCGACTCTATTTGTTTGGTGAGCATTACGACTTCATCTAAATATAAGTCAGCTACTTTATTGTTACTAACAAGGGTGAAGTAACCACATTGATTGGTATAGTCAGGTTTAGGGTTTGACACTGTTGCGGTATAATCTGGGTTAATGAATTCGGTAGACCACCGAATATTTCCATACTCAGATTGGAGAAGCTCTCTCGTTAAGGCTAGAGCCTGCGGAGCATTCAAATTGCTGCCAAGCGCTATTAAAACGCCGATCGCGTTGCTACTTTCAAGTTGATTGAGCGGCTTAATAGCGTTAAAAATTGACTCACAAGGTGCGTTTGACATTGTTTGATAAGGTGAGCTAAGAGATATTTGTTGTGCATTATTTTTTAGTTGGTTAAATATACTCTGCTTACCTTCGCTTAGGCTATTTTTATTAACATTATTTCTCTTTCTCTTTTGCTCACTCATCGCGTCTTGGCTGATACTATCCATCAATAGGACTTCCCGTGGATGATAACTTGGTTTTATGGATTATTTAGTGCTACGTACGATTTGTACAGCGACAGCATCTGCTTCTTTAATAGCCGTCGGTTTAGCCACACATACCTCAACCTCATGGGTGTTATATTTACTTAGTAACCCCTGTGCAATAATTTCTGCCAGTTTCTCAATCAGTAATGCCTTGGTATCTTTGCACCATAAGGTTATATCATCACACACTTCTTTGTAATTGATAGCATCTTCAATATTATCACTCGCAGCGGCAGCACTAATATCTGTTTTCATTGTGACATCAATCACTAAAGGCTGTTCAATCGCTCGCTCCCAGTCAAACACCCCTATTACCGCGTCAACCTTAAGACCCCTTATTTTTACTTCATCAGCTTGTTTCATAGGTTCCTACTTCATTCGTTCATTTATTTAATATTTTTTTGACAGCCTTTAAGGGATACTATTTAATCCAATATCATTATCTTTGTTCGGATTCAAGATTTTTAAGTAATTTGCTAGGACGATTGCGCCATAGATCTATACTAAATATCACCAAACCAATCCAAATTAACCCAAATATCATTAATCGTTTAGTATCAAAAGGTTCATGGTAATAAAACACTGCTAACAAAAAGATGATGGTAGGCGTCAGGTAGTTCATAAAGCTTAAGATGCTAAAAGCAACCATCTTCGTCGACTTATTAAACAGTAGTAAAGGTACTAATGTCACTGGTCCTGCTAACATTAAAAACCATATGTCACTACTAAACCAAAAAGATAGGGAAGAGCTTGCAACATCTGACGTCATAAACCACCAAATACATAGGGGAACTAATAAGGCTGTTTCTAAAAACAAAGCATCTAACGCTTTTAAGGGTGTTCGTCTTTGCATGACCCCATACACACTAAAAGATCCTGCAAGCACTAGCGATACCCAAGGTAGTTTACCTAACATAATAACCTGAATAATCACCGAAGATATGGCAAAACCGACAGCAATCCACTGCAAAGGACGCAATCTTTCTTGCAGCAATACTAACGATAGCAAAATACCAATAAGGGGACTAATAAAATAACCGAGACTCGCCTCTAAGATTTGATTGGCATTGACTGCCCATACATAGGTTAGCCAGTTTAAGGCAATAATAAGACCCGACACAAGGGTGATACCTATTATTTTAGGGTTCGACTTTAGAGTCTCAATCCACTGCCATTGTTTCTTGATGGTCAAAACCACTATAAGACAAACAAAGGTCCAAATGATACGATGACCTATAATTTCAACCGCATTATAGTGACCTAATTGCTTAAAATAAAATGGGAAGTTGCCCCATATCAAAAATGCAGCTAACGCCGTAATGATACCTTGGCTGGTAGTCTGAATGACAGTAGATTTAGGTTTATCTGGCGTGCTATTAGTCGGTGTAGCGAGTGACATATTAAACATCCAATAACGAGAGCGTGTCCTCTATAAAGCTTGATATGCTTGAGAGACGACTGGATCTTAAGAAAATAGTAGTATGTTCATGCTCAGTAACAGCATAACCCTTTACGTATCCTAAAAACAACTGATGGCTTAAATATAGCTAGAGTTCCAAATAAAAAAGGAAAGCCACCCTAATACTGGATGGCCTTTATTACTTTAAAATCGTTATTTAATTAGGGTCTGTTGAACATTCCTTGCTTGTTAGGAAACCATTTAAAAAACTCAAACTGGTTGTCTATTTGGTTGTCTACTGATGAAAGATTAAATCTGTATTAAACATTTCTGGTTGCGATATTCATTCCTATCTTATTCGCTAATTCTGCAAAGCCTGGAAAGCTGGTGCTGACCGTTTCCACACCATGAATAGTAATGGTATCACTTGCCCTTAAACTTGCAATAGCAAAGCTCATGGCAATACGGTGATCATGGTGAGAAGATATCTCACCTCCGCCAAATACCTCATGATCCGTATCAGACCCTTTGCCTTCAATGATAATACCATCTTCCGTTACCGTACAGTCAATACCGAGTTGAGTCAGCCCTTCAGCCATGACGGCAATACGGTCTGACTCCTTAACCCGCAGCTCTTTTGCTCCCGTCAGCACCGTCTGACCACTCGCACAGCTTGCGGCTACAAATAATACTGGAAACTCATCTATTGCTAAGGGTACTAATGCTTCTGGGATAGTTATGCCTTTAAGTTGTGCAGATCTTATTGTAATATCGGCGACAGGCTCACCACCGACAAATGTCTCATTACTTATCGATATATCAGCATTCATCAACTTTAGAATATCAATAACACCAGTGCGCGTCGGGTTCATACCTACTTTGGTAATAGTAATCTCGCTGTCTCTAGCAATAGAGCCTGCCACCATAAAGAAGGCAGCAGACGATATATCCGCTGGGACTGCAATATCGCAAGCGCTTAATTGGCCTCCGCCTTCCACGCTTATTTTGTTACCGTCCACGATAACAGGATACCCAAATGCGGTAAGCATACGCTCAGTATGATCTCGGCTAATTTCCGGCTGAATAACGGTGGTTGTACCCTCAGCCCAAAGCCCTGCAAGTAACAAACATGACTTAACTTGTGCTGATGCGATTGGCATCTCATAAGAGATACCTTTAAGCTTACTTCCTCGCTTGTCACTACCGGTAATACTAATGGGAGCCGTTCCGCGCTCACCCGTGGTTTGTATCATCGCCCCCATCTGTCTTAAAGGATTTGCGACACGCTCCATCGGACGTTTGGATAAGCTGGCATCGCCGGTCAGTACACTATCAAACTTTTGTGCGGCTAGTATGCCTGATAATAGGCGCATGGTAGTTCCAGAGTTACCCATATACAAAGGTGTACGACTCGCTTTTAAACCATTGATACCGACTCCATGAATCGTCACTTCACCATTTTCAGGGCCTTCAATGGTTACGCCCATGTCTCTAAATGCTTGCAGGGTCGCTAAAGCATCCTCACCTTCTAAAAAGCCACTGACTCTCGTCACCCCTTGAGCCAAGCTACCAAACATAATACTTCGATGTGAGATAGACTTATCACCCGGCACGGTTATGCTGCCATTAATAGTGCTACTTGGGGTAATAATAAAGGTACTAGAGCCGTGGGTTGATGTCGCCATATCATTATCCGAATTAGAGGAGTCTGTTAATTTTTTAGTATAAGGGGTACTGGTCAGCATATGACCAAAATGCTTCCTAGCTGATTGGGCTCTACCTAGCAGCCCGAGAAGTTGGGTTGAATCATCATTGTCAATTAACCGTCTTAAATTCGCTAAGTACTCACTATATTCATCCAACGCATGTATTAAAGCAGGTTTGTTAGCGATAAAGATATCATGCCACATTACTGGGTCACTAGCAGCGATACGGGTAAAGTCTCTAAACCCGCCAGCTGCATAGCGAAAGATATCCATATTGTCATCATGACTGGCTAATTGATCCACTAGATTGAATGCTAATAAGTGCGGAAGGTGACTGGTGTAAGCCAACACGGCATCGTGATGGGCGACATCCATTTTCATAATAGTCGCACCCACTCCTTGCCATAATTCGCTTATTTTAGAGATGGCAGAGGGTGAAGTAGACTTCAAGTCACATATAATCACACTGTGATTAACAAATAAATCACTACGCCTTGCATGAAATCCTGAGTTTTCGGCACCAGCGATCGGATGAGCAGGCACCAATCCAGTAGGTAGATCAATAAAGACTGATGCAGCGGCATCTACTACATTTTGTTTGGTACTACAAACGTCACTGATGATACAGTCAGTGCTTATTAAACCCCGCTGCATAGATTGTTCTATATCTGCTAAGGCCACTTCTACAGCCTTAACGGGTATCGCAATAATGATACAGTCACTGCCCGCTACCACAGACTCAAGCTTAGTATCGCCCGCATCGATGACATTCGCTTCTATAGCTGCTTTCAAACTAGGTTCGTGTTTATCGACAGCCACCAGTTTCTTTGATATTTGTCTATCTTTTATTGCTTGAGCTAGGCTTGCGCCAATTAGGCCGAGACCAATAATACAAACCTGATCAAACAACATAGTCAATTAACCTATCTTACTTTATATGAGTATAAAAAATATATGAATATAAAAAATGTGAATACAATTATAGTTGAGAAATTCAATCTTGAGTCTTCAAAAGTCTATAAACCTTGATAGCCTTTTATACTCTTTGAGAACCTTGGAATAAAGAACACTAATTCAAGAATAATATCTAATTATCCAGCTTTAGTATTAAAGTGACTCAAGGGTATCACGTAAGGTATCAATAAGTCGAGTATTGTCCTCTGGCGTTCCCACCGTTATACGCAGCCACTCATCTAGTCCATAACCCGCTAAAGGACGCACGATAATGCCTTGCTTAAGAAGGGCCTTATTGACACCCTTGGCATCGCCCACATTGACCATCACAAAGTTAGCATGTGACTTAACAAAGCCTAATCCCAATGCATCAAATTGTTTGCATAGCCAACGCATCTGACCTTCATTTAGCTTATGCACTTTTGCGATGAAGTCTTGATCATCAAGAGCAGCAATGGCAGCAGACTGGGCCAATAAGCTCACATTAAAGGGTTGTCTCACTCTATTTAGCATGTCCGCCACGTCTGGATGGCTTAGAGCATAGCCCACCCGTAGCCCTGCTAAACCATAAGCTTTTGAAAAAGTTCGAACAATTATGACATTATTGAAGTGATCAATTAAGTCGCGATTATTACTTTCAGGGCTATATTCCACATAGGCTTCATCTAGTACCACCAGTACATCATCAGGAACTTGCTCAATGAAGTGTCGTATCTCTTCGCGCGTCAACAAAGTCCCTGTTGGATTATTTGGATTGGCAATAAATACCAAGCGCGTATTTGGGGTATTTTGCACCGCAGTCAACATAGCATCTAAATCATGACCATAGCGCTTTGCAGGCACTTCTACACCCGATGCACCCAAGATTTTTGCCAACATAGAATAGACGATAAATGCGTATTCACTATACACAATAGCATCTTCACTATTCACAAAAGTACGGGCTATGATATCTAATAAATCATTAGATCCATTACCTAAGGTAATCTGATTGATATTTGTATCGGTAAACCCGGCAATGGCTTGCTTAAGCTCATATCCATATCCATCAGGATAGCGTGCTAGCTGCGTTAGCTGTTGTGTAATCGCTAAGGTGACATAAGGCGAGCAACCAAGCGGGTTTTCATTGCTGGCAAGCTTCAAAACATCATTAACCTCATACTCACGCTTGAGTTCCTCAACTGATTTACCAACTTTGTAAGCTTGCAGACATAAAATACTGTCATAGGCAGGGGTTAAAAATGTTTTTTGACTCATAAGATTACCTTATAATTAACGGTCAGTTGACCTAGTCTCTTAGCATGACAAATTCAGGGGATGATTATGGATTTAGATGACTGCTTGCGGGTAAGAACCTAAGATACGAACGTCACGAACCATCGGTCTAATTTCATCAATAGCGGCGCGAACATTGTCGTCATTAATATGGCCTTCCATATCGATAAAGAACACATACGCCCACTTATTCGGACGCTCTGGACGAGTTTCGATACTGGTCATCGAGACACCATGTTTTGATAGTGGCTTAAGAATTTCTATAAGCGCGCCCGCTTTATTATGAGCAGAGACCAATATGGAGGTTTTATCATGACCTGACGGGGCGATATCTTCATGACCAATGATCAAAAAGCGAGTGGTATTACCAGGATTGTCTTCGATATTTTCATGCAACTTATGTAGACCATATTCAGCAACCGCTACATCACCTGCTATGGCAGCAGAATGCCATTCGTTTTTAAGACGACGCGCCGCCTCTCCGTTACTTGAAACTTGAACGCGCTCTACATTAGGATAATTAACATCTAACCAATGACGGCATTGTGCCAGGGATTGCTGATGTGAGTATATTCGGCTTAAACTGTCAATTTTAGTATGTTCTGCCACTAAGAAGTTTTGATGAATTGGTAACTCAACTTCGCCAATAATTTTTAAGGTCGATGATAAGAACCCATCTAAGGTATGATTGACCACGCCTTCAGAAGAGTTTTCAACAGGTACCACACCATACATGGCAGAGCCTGACTCTACTTCTCGAAAGACATCGGTAATGGTAGTCAATGGCACTGTGGTAGACGCTTTACCAAAGTGTTTAAGCGCTGCTGCATGGGTAAATGTGCCCACCGGGCCTAAAAAAGCAATCTTTTGCGGTGCTTCTAAGTCTAGACATACCGACATAATTTCGCGAAACAACCGTGCCATTTTTTCGTCACTAATGGGACTGTCTGACGCTTGATTGCGTTTCATAATATTTTTTAACACCTGAGCTTCCCGCTCTGGACGATAAAAAATAGGGTTAGACTCAACTTCTTGAGAGTGTTCTTTTTTAATAGATCCTACTTGTTGAGCAATCTTGGCACGGTTACTGATCAACTGCAGTATCTCACCGTCTACCTGATCTATTTTTTGACGCAATTCATTAAGCATGTCTTCTGGTACTGCGGGGTTTTCAGTTGTTTTTTTATCGTTGTTTGTCGACGAAGTCATAAAAAAGCCTATAGGTCATGTTATGATTATTTAAACCATTTAAGGTCATAAATTTGACTGCTTTGTAACTATAAATATTTCAAGCTTGATTATAGTCGTTATTTGTCTTTAGATACAGCGATGACTAATATTCTTCAGCACAAGCCTTGCTTATTTTGCTAACTGCTTTAAATGTTAGTAACCCCTTAAACTTTACTAGCCACTTTAAATTTTACTAGCCACTTTAAATTTTACTAGCCATTTTCAAGTTTCATTTTTTTCTACTCTTTAGTTCATAATAAAAAAACTATATCAAACTTAAGCCCTGTTAAGATAGCGGCGTTAAATTTTTAAAACATTTTATAATCCGTTTTATGAATGATTATATTGTAAACTAATCCAACTAAAATTAACCAATGTTCTTGACGTTTTAATCCCATTGATATTATTTAGGAATATATGATGAGTGCCTTATCACAATTACAAACCATGACGACCATTGTTGCTGATACTGGTGATTTAAGTGCTATTGCTCGCCTAAAGCCAGTAGATGCCACAACCAATCCTAGCCTTATTACCAAAGCACTTACCCATCCAGATAAACAAGCGATGCTCTCTGACACCCTAAATCGCTTTTCGGATCAGGGCGACACTATGATTGATAAAGTCATCGATGCGCTTACTATTCAGGTAGGTTGTGATATTTTACAGCTTATTGAAGGTCGAGTGTCCACTGAGGTTGATGCTCGACTATCTTATGATACCGATGCAACTATTGCTAAAGCCCACGAGTTTATGGAAGCTTACGAGCGAGCTGGCGTTAATAAAGACCGTATATTAATCAAGATTGCCGCCACTTGGCAAGGCATCAAAGCGGCAGAACAGTTAGAGAAAGAAGGAATTCACTGTAATTTAACTTTGATATTTGGTCAGCATCAAGCGGTAGCATGTGCTGATGCTGGTGTGACCCTAATCTCTCCCTTTGTCGGCCGTATTTTAGATTGGCAAAAGCGTGAACAAAATCGTCAAATCATACCCGTGAGTGATGATATGGGCGTACAATCTGTAAAACGCACCTACCAATACTACAAGCAACATGGTTATGATACACAGGTTATGGGCGCAAGCTTTAGAAGCGTTGATCAAATATTAGCACTAGCAGGCTGTGACCTATTGACCATATCCCCAGAATTATTAGATGATTTAGCCACTTTAGATGCCTCTGTGACGCGTGTCTTATCCCCTGATATGATAAGTGACACCATGCCAAAAGTCAGTCTAACAGCCGATGAGTTCAATAGCGCTTATGAGCAAGACAGCATCACTCAGCACCTTTTACCAAAAGGAATTGATGGATTTATTAGCGCCCGTGATGAGCTGGCGAAAGCGCTTCAGAAACTGAGCAAATAGAAAATAAATGATAGGGTTAGTCAATTTTTATATAGCCCCATAAACAACCTATCTATTACAACCAGACTTTATTAAAAAACTCTACGTGAAAACGTAGAGTTTTTATTGCGCTGATACCGTTTAATACCTTCTTAGAGTATTATCATTTAAGATAAATTATTTCTTAGCTTTAGTATATAAAGGCTTAACCCTCAAGTACGCTATAGACGGGAACGGGGAAAGCATCATGTAACTCAACTAGATCTAGTAACACCAGAACCCCAAAAACGTCATGACCAGCTTCACGACACAAATGGTAAGCGGTCTTTAAGGTACCTCCAGTTGCTAAGATATCATCGACTAATAATACTTTTTTGGAAGACATGCCATCTTGAATTTCAAGCGTATCACTGCCGTACTCTAAAGCATAAGATTTATTAGCCACCGGCGGCGGTAATTTGCCGGGCTTACGTAATAACATCATCCCTTTGCCAAGACGACCTGCTAATAAGCTGGCAAATATAAACCCACGTGCCTCGATAGCCACTAGGCAATCTACATCATCTAACATCCCTGTTGGCAATGCCCCTAACATAGCATCAATCACATCATTGATATGATTGAGCAGTAAAGGGGTGATATCATAAAAATCTATACCAGGTTTTGGAAAGTTAGGGACTGTTCGAATGGCATCCCAAAGTTTGGCTTTCATAAGCTGTTGTTGAGCGGAGTTTTGATTTCCAAAGCCTGTCGTATCTTTAGGAATATTGGTTTGATTATTCGATTGATTATTCGATTGATTATTCGATTGATTATTCGATTGATTATTCGATTGATTATTTGCTTGTGTATTGGCTTGATTATTTGAAAGTTTTTCTGAAGGTTCAGTCATGACGTTTTCCGCTACAAATGAGTGTTTTGGACCGTGTTAATTCTAACACAGTCTGATTATCAACTGAGCTGCATTTATAGGTATGCGTCAATTATTAAGTAACCGTATTTACCTCGGTAAGCCTACACTAGTCGTTTTTATATTCGGTTGACCTGACCCTCTACCTGTCTATGGTTATACTACCTACTTGAACCTTCTTTTTTTGCAAGTTTATGATCTATAAGTTCTCACTACGAATCAGTAATAATAGAATATGACAATTTAGTACCTGTTAAAAGCCTTGTTTGCTATAATCGAAAGTCTTAATTATAAAGAGCTTTCTATTTTTTGAAATTTTAGCTTTCTAGTTTTTAAAATTTAATGAGCTAATAATAACTTATAACTTATTTATATTAGAGATAATACGATGAAGAAATGGGAATGCATCATTTGTGGATGGGTATATGATGAGGCGTTGGGCTGTCCTGAAGAAGGTATCGCTCCAGGTACCAAATGGGAAGATATCCCAGATGATTGGACTTGTCCTGAATGCGGTGTGGGTAAGTTAGACTTTGAAATGCTTGAAATTTAACACTGCTTTTATTTCACTAGGGCGCATATGCTGACCCTATTACTTTATTTAAAGCTTTTCTTAGACCCTTATGGCTACATGATAAGACTCTACGTCAAATTTTTATACAATTAAATAATATTAGTCACAGAAAACTAAATGTGAGATAAGGCAACTTAGTGCAAGTCCTACTTTAGTAGGCTTAGTGAGGTTAATACAGTCGCTACTGGGTTTGCATAATGACTATATTCAAAAGGATTGATGACGATTATGCCAAAGCCTACTTTAGAACCACAATGGTATCCTTCTCCTCTTTCAGATTTAATGAAACAGGCAATTATAAAGGTATCTGAGGAAATTGAGTTGTGCGTTGAAGTAGGTGGAAATCCAAATAATCCGCCTTTATTGTTAATAATGGGACTTGGTTCGCAACTGATATTTTGGCCTGAATCTTTTTTAAAACGTCTTATTGACTCAGGCTTCTATGTTATTAGATATGACAATCGTGATATTGGTCTTTCAACAAAGATTAAACGTGACGACTTACCACCAGTAAACACGTTGTCAGCCATGTTCAAGCTCCAGTTCGGTTTGGATAATTCTAAAACTCCCGTGCCCTATCGACTAACTGATATGGCCGATGATGCCGTTTACTTGATTCGTGCTTTAGGCCTACGTCAAGTACATGTCTTGGGAGCGTCAATGGGCGGTATCATTGCTCAAATATTAGCGGCAAAGCATCCCCATCTAGTCAATCGCTTAGCCCTCATTTTCTCAACCAATAATAAGCCCTTTTTAACCCCGCCTCGTCCAAAACAGCTTTATACCCTTATCAAACGTCCTCAAAGTGGTGAAGAGGAAGACATGGTTGATCATGGTAAGTGGTTTATCAAAACAGTAGGATCTCAAGGGCATATTGATGAGGAATTGGTGACGAATCTAGCACGATTAAGATATCACCGCTGCTTTTACCCACGCGGATCATTGCAACAACTGACCGCTATACTGATGACAGGCTCTGTTCAAGACTACAGCAAACATGTCAAAGCCCCAACCTTAGTGATGCACGGCAGTGAAGATGGTCTCTTGCCGCCCTCACATGGTAAAAATGTCGCTAAAGATATCCCTAATGCCCACTTTAAACTTGTGAAAGGTATGGCGCATGATATTCCAGAATATTTTCAGCCTTACATCGTAGCTCAGTTAAAAAAACATATGCTTGTTATCTAAATTACAATAAGGCATGTTAGATTG
The DNA here is from genome assembly GCF_057396215.1 of Psychrobacter sp. CX18. Lineage (NCBI taxonomy): Bacteria > Pseudomonadati > Pseudomonadota > Gammaproteobacteria > Moraxellales > Moraxellaceae > Psychrobacter > Psychrobacter sp. CX18. The sequence goes on from NZ_JBXYJH010000008.1 coordinate 94,813, forward strand.
AACTTACATCATCTCCTTATTAGATCTTTGCAGCGTTAATGCTTCATAATTGTAAGCTGAGTGTGATCATTTTTGATAAACGCATAGCACTTCATACAATCGTCATCACTTTGATATATCCTATCCTTTAGTCATAGAATAATTTATAGTCAAAGAAGTCTAAAATGGTTACAAGGCAACCGAGTACAAGTAGCAAGTAATACGAGAGCAGGCTTAACGAGGTTAACACTGTAACCATTCAGTAGTTCACTGACTATAAATGCATAATACTCCTATTTAAATCGTTATCTGTAATAAATTAATCCTTATCTTTTATTCTGTCTTTAGTTAATGACTAAGCTCTAGGTCTTTGTTTTATGCCTAAAACCAATTCAATTTATGACATTAAAACCAAACCATCAAAATATGCAGAATTTATGCAAGTGCATAAGATTAGGACGCCAAAATATAAGTTTTATCTAGAGCGGGGTGGTAACGAAGGGGATCCGATAATCTTACTTATTATGGGACTAGGTGCTCAATCTTTAGTATGGTCAAATGTTTTTTGCAAACGCTTGATTGAATCTGGCTTTCAAGTGATTCGATTTGATAATAGAGACATCGGCAAATCTAGTAAGCTTAAGCATAAAAATAAACTGACTAAAGAATATCAAAGTGCTGCTAAGAAATTAAAACTATTATCAAAGTTTAAGTTGGGTCTTCCTTTGAGCATAGATGATAAGAGCATCCCCTATACGCTGTTTGACATGAGCGAGGATGTGAATCAGCTTCTCAATGCGCTTGAAATTGAACATTGTCATGTCTTAGGAATGTCAATGGGCGGTATGATTGCGCAAATTTTAGCCTCGCAATACCCACATAGAATTACCAAGTTAGGGCTACTTGCTACTAGCAATAATAAACCTTTTCTTCCACCACCTAAGCTGGATGCTATCAGAGCGTTGACTAAGCCGCTCCCAGACGACAAAGATCCTAAAAAGATTATATATGATAATGTTGACATGCAGAGAGTCATTGGTTCGCCAGACTTGTTTGATGAGCGCCTCGCTTTAAAGAAGGCAAAACTATTGTATAAGCGCCGTTTTTATCCTAAAGGGGTGTCACGTCAATTATTGGCTGTTTTAGCGACCGGATCATTAGTAGATATAGACAAGCTTATCAAACAACCCACCTTAATAGTGCACGGTGAAAATGATAGATTATTGCCCCCTGCTCACGGAAACAGTCTTTCAAAAACCATCCCCCATGCTGACTTTAAATTAATACCCGGTCTAGGACATGATATTCCTTATGCGTTGGCTCGCTACCTTGCAGACTTGTTTGCAGATCACTTTAAAAATGAAAGCGACAATTAGTGCCTAAAAAGTCTCTTATAGCAAATTAAGAACCGTCAAAGTAATACAAATAAAACGCCAAAATAGTTGGATCAGTGATTCAAACTAAGTCTAACTAGGATAGAGTATTTTATAGAGAGGCATAAGTTCAAAACCATGAGTTATAAAAAAAGCACTCTAATATTTAGAGTGCCTTTTCAAAAAATATTTTGATATCGTTAAGTGGATAAATAATAAATTACCACATCATAAACTTAGTAAATTTTAGATTAAATTAAAGTTTTTCAGAAGTTTTAGAGATAACGTCGTTTAAAATCCATACAGGTCTAACCACACCATCCGTTTCATCTTTAACCGCTTCTTGGCGGATATCTAATAAGTAACGGTATCCTGGCTCAAAGGTAAAACCTTGGATGTCACCAGAAAGTGTATTGAAGTTTTTCTGGAATGGCTGACGATACTGTAAACATTCACTTTGAACCACAGAACCATCAGTAGCAGTTAAGTTACACACTGCTTTATTAGGATCAACTTCGATTTTGATGCTAGGGATATCAATAACCTTAACCACTTTGGCTTCACCATCGACCACCATAGCACGCTCGTCGTCATATTGAGTGGTCGTACAACCAGCTAAAGCAACCGTTGCAAGTAAAACAGATGATAATAAATATTTCATAAATAACCCCTTAGATAATTGAAAATAGAACAACTAGAAATTGAAAATAATTGTGAATTATAAAAATAAAAACAACACACCAATATAAATCTATTTCGATAAAAAAGATTTATAGCTAGAAACTAACTTATTACTAATAGCTTAAAATTAAATGAATGACAAATATTATAAATCACAACTTGTTATATCAAAGTTAATTATAAAGACAACTTTACATTGCTATCTATATTCAATTTGTAATCTTCAGTTACAGAAATCAGTTAATAAACACTATTTGTTAATTAGGTGTACAAACATAACAAAACGCCATTTTTTTATGACCTAACTATAATTAACCAAATTAGTGCAAACTACAGTCAACTTTAACTTCGATAATCGGCATTGATGCTGACATAGTCATGAGATAAGTCACACGTGTAGACCGTATCACTCGCTTCACCCAGGCCCAAATCAATCTCAATGGTGATTTCAGGCCGACTCATCACCTCTTGCCCTTGCGCTTCGGTATAACTTGGGTCTAATTGTCCTCGGGTACAAATGGCAACATCATCAAGTTTCACACTGACTTGGTTAGCATCAAGATTTTCAGCACCTGAGTAACCCACCGCTGCCACAATACGACCCCAGTTTGGATCGCTGGCAAAGAATGCTGTTTTAACGAGTGGTGAATGAGCAACAGCGTAGGCCACATCGCAACAATCCTGAGTCGTTTTACCCCCAGTAACTTTCACCGTAATAAATTTAGTCGCCCCTTCCCCATCACGCACAATTAACGTTGCTAAACGCAAAAAGACGTCTTCAAGCGCTTCATAAAGCTTTTCAAAGTGAGGATGGTCTTTAGAGTCTATCAACTCTGAGTTTGAGGTTCCTGTTGCTACTAAAACACAGCAATCATTGGTTGACGTATCACCATCTACGGTAATGCGATTAAAGGATCGATCTGTTAACTCGCCCAATATTTGTTGTAACAAGGATTGTGATACATGAGCATCAGTAGCCACAAAGCCTAACATGGTAGCCATATTAGGCCGAATCATACCGGCACCTTTTGAAATACCAGTAATAGAATAGCTCGTCTGAGCATCAACTTTAACCTTCGTACTGGCTACCTTAGGTATAGTATCAGTCGTACGAATGGCATTGGCAGCTGGCAACCAGTTATCGGGCTTTAATTGACTTAAACAGGATTCTAGCCCTTTAATGATTGCGTCACTATTGATAGCTTCCCCAATGACGCCGGTTGAAAAAGGCAGTACCTGATTGGTATCTACCCCCGTTTTATCAGCCAATGCAGTACAGGTTTCCAATGCACGGCTGTACCCTTCTGTACCGGTTGCCGCATTGGCATTTCCCGTATTAATTAATAGAAAACGAGGAGACTTGCTTTGATCATTGAGCTGATTTAGATGCTCACGAACCAATAATACAGGTGCTGCACAACATTTATTAGTCGTCGTCACACAGCTTACGGTTGCAGTCTCACTTAGACGAAACACAACTAAATCATCTCGGTTTTTATAACGAACACCAGCCGCAGTGATCCCTATATCGATACCTTGAATGTCATAAATAATATCTGGCGGTGCAATATTTCCAACAGGCATATAAATCCTTTGTAAGTATAGTTATTAGTCATACCTTTTCTATAAAACAACTTATCGGTTTAACGCTCGGTTAGGCTCAATGAACCTACTATTAATAGCACTAGCATTCTAGTAGTATTAGCATTTGCCTTCCGCGATTGGTTATTTTGTAGATTGAGTATAAAGTGAAAACGGTAATAGTACTTCACTCACCCCTAACAAAATAATTAACTTTAAAACTCAAATGAAGCCCAAATCGGCGCATGATCAGACGGCTTTTCCATCGCCCGCAACTCATAACTGATACCAGCATCTATACAGTTATCTTTGATATCTTCAGTGCATAAAATATGATCAATCCTTAACCCCCGTTTTGGATCATCATCGAAGCCACGGCTGCGATAATCAAACCAACTAAACTTCTCATTAGAATCAGGGTAGTGAATTCGATACGTGTCAAATAACTGACGACTCATTACAGCACTATACCATTCACGCTCTTCAGGTAAAAAGGATGTTTTTCCAGTTTTCAACCAGCGCTGAGCATTTTTCTCACCAATACCAATGTCGATATCTTCTGGCGCAATATTCATATCACCCATTATAATAAGCGTCCTTCCTTCTGTCTTCAATGAGTCAATATATTTATTCAAAGATGCATAATAGTCGCGCTTCATTGGGAACTTAATAGCATGATTACGGTTTTCTCCTTGCGGAAAATAACCATTTAACACATCAACTTCTTGCCCTCCAAACTCATATCGTGCATGAATAAATCTCTTTTGAGACTCTTCAACGTCATCAGGAAAGCCTTTTTGGACAAAAATAGGCGCGACTTTTGATAATAAGGCGACACCATAATGCGCTTTTTGACCAAAGTATTCAACATGGTAACCCAGCGATTCGATATTCGCTAAAGGAAACTGTTCATCATGAACTTTGGTCTCCTGTAGACCCATAACATCTGGATCTATAATATCCTTCACCGCTTCTAGCTGATGTTGACGGGCTCTAATTCCATTAATATTAAAACTGACAAAACGGGTCATAAACCTACATATCCTAAATCTTTAAAATGAATTTATCCTGCTAATACTTGTACTTAATATTCTACTTTATTTCGTTAATTAGCAGTTTATATCGTTAATTTGCACGTCATATCGTTCATTAAGGGAGCAATCGTACTACTTGCCAGCCTTCACCAACGAATGAGTTCATATTTTTTTGTTTATAAAGCAGTCGATCGTGTAATCTATTGGGACGCCCCTGCCAAAACTCTATTTCAGAGGCTTTTATTTGATAACCTCCCCAGAAGTCTGGCGTTGGGACCTTTTTACCTTCTGGGTACTGTTGCTTTAATTCAGCAAAGCGTTTATCTAGGACTTCACGGCTTGCTACTTCGCCACTTTGAGGTTGGCTGACCCAAGCACCAATCTGACTCTCATAGGGACGCTTTTGAAAATAATCATCTGTTTTAGCACGATCTATCTTTGCAATAGTACCTCGAACTCTCACTTGTCGCTGCATATCGTGCCAAAAAAATAAACTTTCCGCCTGAGGATTTTCAGCGATATCTTCACCTTTATGACTAAGGTAATTGGTATAAAATACGATACCAAAATCATTCACCTCACGAACCAATACCGTCCGAACAGAGGGCTGCTTATCAGCACCACAAGTTGCCAAGCTTATGGCGTAAGGCTCAGGTACCTTAGACTCTATTGCCTCATTAATCCAACGTTTTAGCAATTCAAAAGGGTTATCAGGTAGCATCTCTTCATACAGAGCCCCTTTTTCATAAGAGACTCTTTGATCGGAAAAATCCATACTCTACTCTCACAAAGTTATATTAAACTAGTTATCGTTATATGGGTCGTTATTAAATGGTTTATATTGACCTTAACCCGCCATGACTTGCTTCACTTTATCCGCAAGCTCATTGGTCAGATTTTCACACTCCGCTTGATCGTCAAGCTCAACCATAACTCGGATTAATGGCTCTGTGCCAGATTTACGAATCAATATTCGACCACGACCTTCAATATTTTTAGAGGCATTATCAAAGGCTTGTGCCAGCTCTGGAAAACTATAAGGGTCTACCATTTTCTCCACCCTCACATTGACTAAATGCTGCGGTAATAAACTAAAGCCTGTCATTAACTGACTCAAGCTCTGCTTCGTTTGCACCATGACTGCTAACACTTGCAGTCCTGCAATGATGGCATCCCCAGTACGGCTTTTGTCCAAACATAAGATATGACCAGAAGGCTCTCCCCCTAATATCCACCCATGTGACTCAAGACCTTGCATCACATAACGATCGCCCACTTTAGCTCTTTCAAAAGTGATATTATTTGATTCGAGAGCTAATTGTAGTCCCATATTACTCATTTGGGTACCTACGACGCCTTCAACTTTGGCTTCCGTCTTAGTCGCTAATATATATAAGATACCGTCACCATCAACCAATTCGCCATTTTCATCGACCATAATAATACGGTCGCCATCACCATCTAAGGCAATACCCACATCGGCTTTATGCTCAAGTACTGATTGTTGTAGAGACTGTGGATGGGTGGATCCGCAGTTATCATTTATATTAATACCGTCAGGCGTATTGTGGATTGCAATAACATTAGCGCCGAGCTCACGTAACACGCGTGGACCCACACTATATCCCGAACCATTTGCACAATCGATAACGATGGTTAGGTCAGTCAAATCAAAGTTGTAGGGAAAACTACCTTTACAAAATTCAATATAGCGCCCTTTTGCATCATTGATACGGAAATGTTTACCTAATAGCGACGGATTATCTTGTTTATAATCTGCATGACCTTCTACCACTCCTTTAAGCTTACTATTGATGGCTTCTTGCATCTCATCACTGAGTTTAGTGCCATCGGCGCCAAAGAACTTAATACCGTTATCATAAAAGGGATTATGTGAGGCTGAAATCACCACGCCAGCATCTGCATGGAAGCTACGGGTCAAATGTGCAATGGCAGGTGTTGGTAATGGACCTATCATGTGAACGTCGACACCAGCAGAATTAAACCCTGCTTGAAGAGCGGCCTCAAGTACATATCCTGAAAGACGGGTATCTTTACCAATTAGTACACTCGGTTTTTTATTACTTTTTGTATGGTTTTCAACTAATACTTGACCCGTCATATAGCCCAATTTAAGAACAAAATCTGGTGTGATAGGAAACTTTCCAAATAACCCCCTAATACCATCCGTACCAAAATAACTCATAAAAACCTCAAAATATTTAAAATTTAAAAAAGAAAAATTTAAAATAGAAAAATTAAAAAAAATAGGACACTATTACCTATTATTAATATACTACAAAAAAAAGACCAAAAGATAATGTCTTTTGGTCTTATTATATACAAATTAAAGAAAGGTCTTTATAACAGAGACTCAATGCCTCAATGAACGTCCAAATTTTAATTAGTTCACTCGATAGTTCGGGGCTTCCTTAGTAATTTGAACATCATGAACATGAGACTCTTTCATACCTGCCGAGGTCACGCGAATAAACTCAGGTTTGGTGCGCATCTCATCGATAGTCGCACTACCTGTATAGCCCATTGATGAACGTAGACCACCAACTAACTGGTTGATAATACCATTAACCGGTCCTTTATAGGGAACACGTCCTTCGATACCTTCTGGTACCAGCTTCTCAACACCATCTTTTGCGTCTTGGAAATAACGATCTGATGATCCATTAGAGCCGGACATAGCGCCTAAGCTACCCATACCGCGGTAAGCTTTATAATAACGCCCTTGGAAGAGTTCAACTTCTCCTGGCGCTTCCTCTGTACCTGCCAATAAAGAACCCACCATGATACATGAGGCACCAGCAACAATTGCTTTTGCCATATCACCAGAGTAACGAATGCCACCATCGGCTATCAATGGAATACTGTCTTTTAAAGCAGATGCTACATTATCAATTGCAGAGATTTGGGGGACACCAACACCGGCAATAATACGCGTGGTACAGATTGAACCAGGACCGATACCTACTTTGACAGCGTTTGCACCTGCGTCACGTAGCGCAAGGGCGGCATCACCTGTCGCGATATTACCGCCAATCACTTGAATGTGAGGAAAGTTCTTTTTAACCCAAGCAACTTTATCAATAACACCTTTAGAATGTCCATGCGCCGTATCCACAACGATCACGTCTACTTCTGCTTCCGCTAAAGCTTCTACCCGTGCTGGCGTATCAGGTCCAGTACCGACTGCTGCGCCAACCCGTAATCGACCATGCGAGTCTTTACAGGCATTTGGATTGTTTTCTGCTTTGTTAAAGTCATTGACCGTGATCAAACCTTTTAAGGCAAAATTATCATCAACAACCAATACTTTTTCGATGCGGTGTTCATGTAGCAATTTCTTAATATTTTCATTGCTCTCCCCTTCTTTAACTGTCACAAGCTTATCTTGAGGGGTCATGACATTTTTAACAGGTTGATTGTGATTGGTTTCAAAACGGACATCACGGTGAGTCACGATACCCACAACTTGTCCACTGCCAGGCTCAACGACTGGAACACCGGAGATGTTATTTTCTTTGGTAATACGAAGAAGCTCACCGACACTTATATCTGGAGATACAGTAATAGGATCAACCACAGTACCGGCCTCAAACTTTTTGACACGGCGTACTTGCATAGCTTGGCGATCAATATCCATATTTTTATGGACGATACCCATACCCCCAAGTTGTGCCATAGTGATAGCCATCTCTGACTCCGTCACCGTATCCATTGCCGCAGAGATTATCGGAAGATTTAAAGAGATATCCTCGGTTAATCGCGTCGTTAATGAGGCTGATTTAGGTAGCACATCAGAATATGCTGGCAGGAGTAAAACATCATCAAAAGTTAAGGCATCATCTACGATTCGCAACATACAAACCCCTTGGCTAGAAAAATAAGCACTGTATTATAACAAAATAATTTATCAGGTGAGGTAATGAATTCACTCTACTATCAATACTAAGTTGTTGAAAGGTAACTAACTAAAGTTAACTAATTAAACTGGATGGTAATATCATTTATTCGTTATTTTTTAATTTACATTTATTTGGGGGCTTCACTATACTATTTCAACGCTCTCTCGACGTTAAGGTAATACGATCAGTTGGTAAACAGTAATTATGTTCTTCGCTTAAGTAATCAAGCATTTGTTTGCGTACATCACAGCTTAAATCCCATACTTCAAGCGGTCCTGCGGCACTTACTTTACCGCGAAGTTTAATCGTATCCTCAGTCACATCGGTTACTTGCACATCAGGCTCAGTCTCATTATCCCAAAGTTCATGGGCTTTGGTAAGCTCGATGAATTTTTGTTTAATTGCCTCAATATCTGCGCCGTAATCAACAAACAGGTAAACCGGATGCACCTGAGTGGTGGTAGTGTGTGACCAGTTTTCAATCACCTCTGTCACAAAGTGTTTCATAGGTACAATTAAGCGTCTATTATCCCATGTTTTCAAGACTGCGTAGGTATATCTTAAGTCTTCTACCTCAGACCAAATACCACTCAGCATCACTGTATCCCCAATACGTACAGGCTGAGTTAGGGCTACCTGAAACCCTGCTATAATATTTCCGAGAGTCGGTTGGGCGGCAATACCTATCACCGCACCTGCAATGCCTGCAGAAGTCAATAATGTCTTGCCAAGCCCTTCTAAGTTTGTAAACTCTGTTAAGCTAAACCAGAGTCCACCTAATACGATAACAAATATGAAAATGCGTCTAAATATCGATACATAGGTCATGCGCACGCGCTGAATATTAAATTGCTCTTCATCAAGCGCGTCAATCTGGTAATCTTGATATCGGTTAGCAAAGAAGTTAATACTTCTAATGCCGAGCCACAATGCACTTATTATCAACCCTATCCAAATTATAGGGCGTAGAGAGGTGGCAATAGCATCCACTTTAGGGAGGCTTCCAGATACCAAGGCAAACATCATTGAGAAACTTATAAAGACGGTTAAAGGTCCTGTTATTTTGTTAAATAAGTCGGTAATGCCTTTACCCTGTAAAGACATCTTATTGTGCTCGTCCTTGTTTAACTGTTTATTAGAATAAGCCTCAGTCAGTTTGGCGGCGCCCTTACTCATTAACAGACCGAGCCCCATTGTCAGTACCATCAAGATCAGTATGGCTAATATCTCCCAGATTCTTAGACCAAAAACCTCTATCGATAACCAATCTGGGAAATTACCTTCGAATTGAGCCGGCTTATGGATATCATACAAAGCATCAATATTCATGACAGTTTGCGATGAAAACACCCAAATCGGTGCCTGACCATCTACTTTTATGCGCTCTAAATAAATTGGTACACTGCGGTTTTTGTAATCAATAGATCCAAGCTTGATTGAGCGTCTTGGCACCCCATGAATGGGATTATTACCGCCTATCGATGGCTGTACTAAACCGTCTGCCCGATCGGGCATATCATCGAAAACGTACAAGTCTTTTTCGGATAATAGATAGTCAAGCTTTTTGACAAGCTTTTGGGCAAGCTCAATTTGCTGCGAGTCTTCAATAGAGTTGAGATTAAGTGAGTAGGCGGCCAATGCAAAGTTGTTTTGTAGATTGGCTGTATTAAAGAACTCTAGTGTTGCCAAGGGCGTTTCTAGATTAGGCGGGATGCTAGGCTTAGGAAGACCAGCGTTTAGTTTCTTAACTACATAATAAGCCTGGTTATATTCACCGATCAGTTCTGAATTGGCTTGAAGCTTACGGGTTGGGTAATTGTCTTCTTCCCCTTCTTCGTCGATTCGCTCTTTGATATAACCAGTTAGTGTCTTAGGTTGTTGAGCAATAGCCACTTCATCAGCGCTTGCATTAGTCACTTCATCAGCGCTTGCATTTTTCACCTGTGATGAAGATACCAAATTATTGTTATCTGAACGCTCAGCAACACCGCCTTCGGCATGGGCAGTAGGAAATACAGTAACCATCAATATACTAATGAATAGCGCCACCATCCACAGTCTCAAATCATTAACCCGTATTTTCTGGCTACTTCTGATTGGCTTTGAATGACTGTCCATACCCACCTTTGCTAGTAACTATTCATAGTAGCTATTAATAGTAGCTATTACTCAATAAGTTTATAAGACGTTTTACCGATATCAAGCTAAGGGCTACGTCTCATTAATAGTGTTTATAAAAAAACCTGCACCACTAATGAGCAGGCTAGTCCAAAGACCTTCTACTTACATTGACGTCATAAATAGTCGAAGTTTATAGTCTTTTTCTTGAAAATAATTAACTAAATACGGCGCCACGTCGTTCCACCTTTGCCATCTTCAAGTTCGATATTGCTATTTTGTAGCAATTCTCGAATTTCGTCTGCTCGTGCAAAGTTTTTATTGGCTTTAGCTGCTAATCGCTCGTCAATAAGAGCTTGGATTTGATCATCACTCATTTGATTTTCGCTATTTGCACCAATTTGCGCTTGCAAAAACTCAGTAGGAGGCAACTGACCGATATTTAACATACCTGCCAATGCTCTTAACTGCTCAGTCTTACGAGTTAGAGCAGATCTGACGCCTGAATCATCAGCCTCACGTGCCAGCTTATTGACTTCTTTTGCTAAGCTAAATAGCACACTGATCGCCAGTGGCGTATTAAAGTCATCGTTCATTGCCGCAATAAAGTCGGTGACATGGCTAGAATCGGGTAAGCTTTCATCGCTATCTGTCTGTGTCTTATTGCTATTTATATCATTACTAATTAGTTCATTGTCATTAATTTGGCTCAATACAGCATCCGCTGCCTTCAAAGCTTGATAAATACGGGTCAATCCAGAGTGCGCTTCTTTTAAAGCAGCATCCGAGAAATTTACCTGACTTCGATAATGACTGGATAAAATGAAGAATCGTATTGTTTCGGGATGGAATTTCTCCATCACCTCGCGTATCGTGAAGAAGTTACCCAATGACTTGGACATCTTTTCACCATCGACATTGATAAAACCAACATGCATCCAGTTGTTAGCATACGTACACCCTGTGGCAGCTTCAGACTGAGCGATTTCATTTTCATGATGTGGGAATTGCAAATCGTGACCACCACCATGAATATCAAAACTATTACCCAAGCATCTAGTCGACATAGCAGAGCACTCAATATGCCATCCAGGACGCCCACCGCCCCAGTGTGATTGCCACTGAGGCTCACCTTCTTTGGCCGCTTTCCAAAGTACAAAATCAAAAGGATTTTTCTTATCAGTATCCACCTCTACGCGAGAACCTGCCTGCAAATCCTCTAGTTTGCGTTTTGATAATTTTCCATAATCATCAAAGGTTTCCACAGCATAATAGACATCACCGTTCGACGCTGCATAGGCATGCTCTTTTTGCTCAAGTTTGCCAATCATGTCAAGCATATCATTGATATGATCAGTAGCACGTGGCTCCAAATCTGGATTCGTACAGCCTATTGCTGCCGCATCGTCGTGCATCGCCTCAATAAACCGATGAGTGAGCTCCCCTATCTCTTCTCCATTTTCATTAGCGCGTGCAATAATTTTATCGTCAATATCGGTTATATTGCGCACATAGGTCACCTCGTATCCTAAGTGACGCATCCAGCGAGAGATCACATCAAATGCCACCATAACTCTGGCATGACCTATATGACAATAATCATAAACGGTCATTCCACACACATACATCCCAACCTTACCTGCAACAATAGGCTCAAAGTTTTGTTTTTTGGTTGACATAGAGTCATAAATCTTTAAAGACGCTTGATGTTGCTGTAATTGACTTGCGATGTAGTCAGGCGTTCGTATTATATTAGTGTGTGATGACATAATGAAAAACCTTAAATTATATATACTGTTAACATAGGCGTACTAATAGATACAATGCTAGGTGCTTTTGCTAGCATATAGTTACTAGCATATAGTTACTAGCATATAGTTACTAGGATTTAGGTAGCTATTAGGTAGCTACATTGAACCGTTTAACTAATTTTTTGATGAGAGCCATCTTACCTAAGCTTGACTAAAAATGCTATATTTCATGACAATAGTTCAGCTATCGATTGAAAACGTTGTCTCATCACAAACGTTTTAATTTATAAACATCTTAACTTTAATCAGCTTCGTTTTTCGCTTAGTTAGATGTTTTAATTATTTCTTGAATTAGTGATGTAATGGTTGTGTCGATAGTAACTTTCAATAGCTCATAGATTCAATAGGTCTAAGAATCAATAGGTCATAGTAATAGCACTGAAGTTGTCACTCAAATAAATAAAGAGGCGTTCAATGGGAAACCGACTTACCAAGATATATACTCGCACCGGAGATGATGGAACGACTGGATTAGCAAACGGAGATAGAGTCAGTAAAGCAGATCAAATTTTTATCGTCATGGGTGATGTGGATGAGCTAAATGCCCATATAGGCATGATATCAGCATATGCTAATACACTCATAATTAGTCACTCCTCGTCAAATCCTACCTCTAGTAATCAGGTAGATAATCCATCTTTATCGTCCCTTCTTGAGACCATGAGTACCATTCAGCACCTATTATTTAATATAGGTGGTGAATTAGCAATGCCAGAGTATAAAGGTATTGATGAGGCCCATATTGCATGGTTAGAATCAGAAATTGACGTGATGAACAAACACCTTCCGCCTTTAAAAGACTTTATTCTGCCGGCAGGCTCGCTGTTGGTTAGCCAGATTCATATTGCCCGAACCGTTTGTCGTCGCAGTGAGCGTCAAGCTGTTCTTTTAAACAATATTAAGTCAGATTCATTGTCAAAAAACTCTGTGACATTATTGAATCGACTCTCAGATTGGCTCTTTGTATTGGCAAGATATTGCGCAAAACTTGAACACTCTCAAGAAGTATTATGGGATAAAACAATTTTAGATAAGTTCAGTAGATAGAATATTGATATATAGAGAGCGATTCCAATACTTGTTGCCCTAATACCAATTGTTGATATTACCCTATTTTGAAAGGCATACCTACACGTTACCAATATAGTCGTAGGCAACTAAAAAGCTACAGCGTTAACCTCACTTAGCCTACTAGAGTAGTACTTGCGCTTTGTTGCCTTGTATCTCATTTAGTTAACTATGACTATAGGTGCTTATTATAAAAATCTATAAAACAAAATAGTCCACTAAATGAGGACTATTTTGCTTGAAGAGGAGTTATCATAAAACAGTATAAAAATATACCGACTAAAGAAGTTAGTACGTACCCTCTTCTTCAATGATCACCATTTCAATATCATCGTTTTGAGGAACTTTATGATCTACTTTTGGCTCAGAGGGTTTACTACTGTTATTGGATGACGATGCATTGGTAGGTGCATTAGCAGTCGGTTTAGAGGCACTGCTATTATCGGCTGACGATGTATTGGGTGTAGAATTATTAGTACTTGGATTATTCGTATTCTGGCTTGGCGGCGTTGCAGGTCGTGGCTCAGGCTCGGGGCGCACGCGTGGCTCAGATCTTGTTGAAGGTTCGGCTGGTAATGCTGGAGCAGGTCTAGGCTGTACGACTCTAGGAGCCTCACGCTCTACATCAAGAGTGGCTTGAAACTGGGACTTAGCAATAATATCAGACACTGCTGCTAAGATAACAGGCTGTCCCACTATTCGTGAAGTGGTTCGTCCGCCTTGCATCCCTACCACATAATTGAAATTGTTACTGACCAGCATATTATTATTTAAAGTAATATTATCTGCCAGTAATAAATCTTTTAAATTACGATTTTCTAGGGAGTCATAGACTCTAGTAGCTCGAGTAATATCTTGATTGGGTAATGTTAAGCTTAAACTAGCACTACACGTGACCATACCTTGAGCATTCGCTTCTTGCAGTACCGTTGGATTAGCAACGTCTATTAATATAGAACCAACCGCATTATTAAGATTAGATAGGCTTAATGACTCACCTGCACTTTCAGCGTAAGCATTAAACATACTTTGTGTTTGTGAGTTAAGATTAGACTTGATAGACTGCGACAATTGAGTTAGTGCCACGGGATCATCACACTGTACCGTTTGTGGCGCTGTATTGGTAGTGACTTCAACCGGTGTTTCATCAGCATTTTTATCAGTAGTATCTTCTTTTTTGCCACAACTTACCGCCGTTAAAGCGCAGATTAAAGCGACACTAACTAAGCCTTTATTTTGGGAAACTAGATCTAAACTTAACTTCATTTTAACCTCTTGGAATACCTATACTTATCTATAAATCATCAACTCAAAATTTATAATTAAGTAGGTCGAATAGTGACAAATTTTAATAAAAATAATGCATCATTAGATTAAATAAGGATTTAATACTACATCTAGAAATTAACATATCAAGGAAGACGAATGCAAACCCTACAAATAGTAGGTGCAATGAGTCTGCCCGAGTTTAAAAAGGATAAGTTATTTAATAGAATAAGTTATGTAATAGAAAAGGAATTATCCGCTCTAATAGCCATTGTGCAGTCTATTATACGTCAAACCTTCTCAATATACTAAATAGTATCTTTAATTTGCAAATTTAAAATTGTATTTAGCCTTTTAGTGAATGCTTTACTTACTCCCTCATATAATACTATACGGACGTAAGTGTTTTGGTGTAGACCTAGCTATTTGAAGAAACTAGACCAGAATACGCTTTATCAAATAACTTTTATATCAACTCAATAGGCACTCTATTATGATCAATCACCCTCAACCATCAATACCGGCTCTTCTAGATCGTACTTCCACTCGAATGATGGGGCATAGAGGAGCGCGCGGAGAAGCATTGGAAAATAGCCGTGCTGGGTTTGAGCACCTTCAACAGCTATGCTGTCGATCCCAAAACAAATTAGTGGGTGTCGAGTTCGATGTTCAACTGACATTAGATGGTAAACTTGCCGTCTTTCATGATGATACTTTGCAAAGAATATACGGCAGCCAGTCGCGTATCGATCAGTCCAATAGCCAAGAGTTATTCAATAAAACCAATCAATCACTAGCGATAGGACGTCATCCAATACTACTACTTGACGATATGCCCTCAATGCTAGCAGGCTATCAGCATATTGAGCTTGAAATAAAAACGCATAATAGAACCAACTATAATAAATTGACAGAAGCTTTAGCTGATAAACTCAACTCAAAGTCTTTTAAAGACTTACCCATAACGCTAACCAGCTTTGATATCATGCTGCATCAACATCTACAAAGACATCGTTTTTTAGCACAATTTGATCGCGGACTTTTAATTGAACCTCTAGCAACTCAGGACAATATCGTCAGTACCAGAATGCCACTTTCTCAAACTCCTCAAATAGCCTTGCGTTTAGGGTGTCGTAGCGTTGGGCTGTACTATCCCCTTTACTCTAAGGCTATGATACAACTGTGTCGTCGTTATAATCTTTCAACCACTGCTTGGACAGTGAATAGTAATGAAGAGGCGATCCGTTTAATAAAGCTAGGCGTGGACTATATTATCACTGATTATCCGTCTAGAATGCTAAAGCTATAAGGGTTAAATAGATTAAGTTTGATTAAGGTTTTGATAAAGATTTAATCTGGCTATGACTATAATAACAAAGCTGCCACATAACGTATGCGGCAGCTTCATTTGTCATTAAAATTGAAGCAACTAACCTATAGGGTCGTCTGACCGGTAAACATCTGACGCATTCGTTTTTTATCATGCTTACCAACGGATGTTTTGGGCAGATCATCAACGATTTTGAAGTATTCAGGGACTCCATATTTTGGAATCATACCCTTCTCTGCCGCTTGCTCAACCAAGGCTTTAATATCTTCAGGCTTGGTATCTTGACAGTTTGGCTTCAGCACAATAGCGGCTAACGGACGCTCTCCCCATTTTTCATCACGCACACCTATCACTGCAACGTCAGCCACAGCAGGATGCAATGACAGTATGGTTTCAATCTCAAGTGACGATATCCATTCGCCGCCAGACTTAATCACATCTTTTAGGCGATCAGTAATTTTTAAGGTACCATTATCAGTCATAAAGGCGATGTCTTCAGTGTGCATATAGCCACCTTCCCAAAGCTCTACGCCGGCATCGGTATTTTTAAAATAGCTTTGGGTTAACCATGGCGCACGAAGTACTAGTTCACCCGTTTGCTCGCCATCTTGAGGCAAGGCTTTACCCTCGTCATCCCAAATTTTCGCCTCTACCATAATCACAGGCTTACCAGTCAAGCTACGACGTTTGGCGTCCTCTTCAAGACTCATCTCAGGATCATCAGCCCTAAACTCAGTGAGACTAATAAGCGGTGCTGTTTCTGACATACCATAACCCGTATAGACCTCGATACCAGCCGATAATGCCGTTTTTGCCAGCCCTTCTGTCAAGCGCGACCCGCCGATAATCATCTTAAGCCCATCAAACGTTTTACCCTCAGCATCGGCTTGTTTTAAAAGCATCTGCAATATCGTAGGCACACAATGGGTGATGGTCACTTTCTCGTCTTCGATAAGCTTCAGTAGCACATCAGGGGAGTAGCGACCTGGATACACCTGTTTCATGCCAAGCATCGTGGCGGTATAAGGAAAGCCCCAAGCCAATACATGGAACATCGGCGTCATCGGCATATACACATCACCCAATACCAGACCCTGCTTCTGTGGCAATACCCCTAACGTTGCCGCTTCCGCTAACGCATGAAGCACCAATTGACGATGACTAAAGAAGACTCCTTTTGGATCACCCGTAGTCCCTGATGTATAGAAGGTTGAGGCAATCGTATTTTCATCGAAGTCTTCAAACTCAAACTCATCACTGGCCTCCTCTATCAAGGTTTCATATTCGCCTAACACTCGAGACTGGTTGTCACCAAACACGCCATCACTGCTCATACCATTATCATCTAGCCAAATAATATGCTCGATTGACGAGTTTTCAAATTGATAGTCTTTCACCATCGGCGCAAACTCAGAATTTAATAGCAATACTTTGGGCTTAGCATGATTAATGGTATATAGGACTTTTTCTGGGGACAGTCGAATATTGACAGTTTGTAGTACATATTGCGACATAGGCACAGCAAAATAGGACTCTAAAAAACGGTGACTGTCCCAATCCATCACAGCGATCACATCACCCTTATCCAAGTTCAACTTATCGAAGACATTGGCAAGCTTTGCAATGCGTGAAAACAGCTCAGTATACGTCATATGCTTTTTATCAGCATAGACGATTTCCTCATTTTGTGAGGTTACTTTAGAGCGATTAAGCAGTTGCTTGATAGTTAATGGGAAGGTGTACGCTTGTGGCGCGGCAGTATAGTGATTGGTCATGTGATAGTCCATTTATTCGTTTGATTAGTGTGGTTCAAAATGAGGCATATTTATGCTCCCACTTATCATCCTGTTATTTGATTTAGATGGTATTTATACCATTTAATTATGGTTTTAGAGCTGGTTTTTAATATCTGCAAGAAGAATTTCAGATCGTTGATAAAGCCAGTTACTTTAAAAGCAAGTTAGTTTAGAGTTTTCACTTTAGAGTTTAAGTCAATATTTTAAAAACCCAACTAATTATAACTACGTTATTCTATGGTAGCTAATCCTGCCATCCGCTTGTATCTACCAGTCTTGGCGGAGCGAGGACTAAGTCAAGATGAGTTACTGTTTTCTCGATACCTCATCTTGACAAGACCTCGCAGTCCGCCCAGACCAGTAGGATACCGCTTTTGTCAGGGCTAAACCGCTCTCACGGTTCACGTTTAATAGCTCACAGTTAAATCAATTTAGACTTACTGACTCTATTAAGCCGTCAAATAATCATATTTAAATCAGTGGTGTCTGTAAAGCCATACCTTATAAAAGCAACATTTAACAAACAACCTGATATCATGTTCGAATATCAGGTTGTTTAAAATACCTCATTCTCAACTCTTAACGTAGGCTTTGGCTTTAGCCCAGCATTATGATTGAAGGTCTTGATTTACTGAGTAAAACACCATCCATGAATAGTGGATTTTAAAAAGTTAAGCGCGGAGTTTAAATATTAAATTATTCATTGACTGACCATTTAGTTTAATAATCATTAAGCCTATATGACGCCTATATTTTAGCTTAATTCCCAAACATCTCGCGCATGCGTTTTTTATCATGCTTACCCACCGATGTCTTAGGCAGCTCGTCAACAATTTTATAGTTTTCAGGGATACCGTATTTTGGAATAATTCCTTTTTCCGCCGCTTGGACTGTCAAGGCTATAATGTCTTCAGGATTGGTCTCTTCAAAACCCGCCTTAAGCACAATAGCTGCTAAAGGACGCTCACCCCACTTTTCGTCTTGAATACCAATGACGGAGACATCAGCGACAGATGGATGAAGAGATAATATGGTTTCAATCTCAAGTGACGATATCCATTCACCGCCGGTCTTGATCACATCTTTTAGGCGATCAGAGATTTTTAACATTCCCTCTGTACTCAGATAAGCAATATCTTGGGTGTGCATATAGCCACCCTTCCATAACGCTTCACCTGCATCAGGATTTTTCGCATAACTTTGAGTGAGCCACGGCGCCCGTAATACAAGCTCCCCTGAGTTTTTACCATCAGCAGCAACTTCATTTCCCTCATCATCCCAAAGCTTCATCTCCACCATCATAACCGGTTTCCCTGATAGACAGCGACGCTTCACATCCTCTTCGAGACTCATCTGTGGATCGATGGCGCTGAATTCAGTAATACTAATTAAAGGCGCCGTTTCTGACATACCATATCCCGTATAGATTTCTATACCAGCTGATAATGCTCTTGTCGCAAGACCTTCGGTAAGATGAGAGCCACCTGTGATCATTTTTAAACCATTGAATTTTTTGCCGTCTATACGGGCTTGTTCAAGCACCATTTGCAAAATGGTTGGCACGCAATGTGTGATTGTGACCTTTTCAGACTCAATTAAATGCAACAATTTTTCAGGGATATAGCGTCCAGGATAGACTTGTTTCAGACCTAACATGGTAGCGACATAAGGAAAACCCCATGCCATCGCATGAAACATTGGCGTCAGCGGCATATAAACATCGCCATGAACCACACCTTGCTTCTGTGGCAACGCGCCTAAAGTCGCTGTCTCAGCTAGAGTATGAAGTACTAACTGACGATGACTAAAAAATACCCCTTTAGGATTTCCTGTGGTGCCTGAGGTATAAAAGGTAACTGCCGTACTATTTTCATCGAAATCTTCAAACTCAAAATCATCACTGACGCTATCTAACAGCTGCTCATATTCACCCACTAGGCGTGATTGACTAATGCCCAATACGCCATCACTACTGGTACCATTATCATCTAGCCATATCACATGCTCAATTGAGGAGTTTTCAAACTGGTAGTCTTTGACCATAGGTGCAAATTCGGAGTTTAACAGCAACACTTTGGGTTTTGCATGATTAATGGTATACAATACTTTTTCAGGTGAGAGTCTAATATTAACCGTTTGCAAGATATATTGTGACATGGGAACGGCGAAATAAGACTCTAGAAATCTTGGCGTATCCCAGTCCATCACTGCGACGACATCGCCTTTTTCAAGATTTAAAGACTTCAGCACATTGGCTAACTTAGCAATCCGACTAAATAGTTCCTTGTAGGTCATTCGCTGTTTATCAGCAAAGACAATCTCTTGCTCTTGGGAGGTGGCCCTACAGCGGTTCAACAAATGTTTGATAGTTAGAGGATAGTCGTAAGCTTGTGACGCAGCGGGGTATTGATTATTCATGATATAGTCCATTATGTCATTGATTAAGTTGTATCTGATGAACGCTTCAACGCGGAACATTCAAGCAGAGTTCTTACGAGGTCTGATATTTTGTACATTACTCAGACTTTTTACTCGAAACTTAAAAGAGGGTTTTAACAAGCTGGTTAACAGCTTACTTAACGTACAACCCAAAACCATGCTTTTATTAGGTCCAAGTGCACTCTATATATAATTCCTTTATAGCTAAGGATAGTGAACTGTTCGATGTAAGTAAAGCAATTAGTGACTAAAATTGAACCCTTAATATTTAACCATTTAGTGGGATTAAATTTGCCGTTTTTGAACACTTGTTTTGTCGTTTAAGTACCGTGGTTATGTAGACCCTAATTTTAGATTTTAAGAAGACTATTTATGCCTAAGCCAGATTTATCTCGTCTTGACTCGACTTTATCCTCAAGTTCAGCCTTTGATGCAACTGATTATGAAGACGAGGAACTGATTGACCCCATTGATGATGAGCTTGAAAATACAGTACTCAGACTCAGTGATTATCTTAATGCCATTGAGCTTGTGGTAAAAGAAACCTTTCGCCATAGCGTGTGGGTAAAAGCGGAAATTCGCAATCTTTCTAGCAAAGGCGGTCATTATTATTTTGAATTGGCAGAAAAAGATGACAATGGAAAAGTCATAGCCAGTTGCCGTGGTAACTTGTGGCGTTTTAAGGCGACTCGTGTACTCACTAAGTTTGAGCGTGCCACCGGCATGAAGCTTGAGAGAGATGTGACGGTTTTGCTGAACGTCAATGCCACGTTTCATCCGCTATACGGCTTTTCATTAGCAATTAACGACATTGACCCAAGCTATACTCTAGGGGATTTGGCCCGTCAGTATGCTGCCATGCTTGAGCGTTTAAGCGGAGAAGGTCTTCTTGAGCTTAACAAACAACTGCCTACTCCATTTGATATTGAGCATGTATTAGTCATCGCTCCTGAAAAAGCAGCGGGACTGGGGGATTTTCGTGCCGATGCCGATAGGCTTCAACGTACCGGTGCTTGCAATTTTCATTACCATCATGCCACTTTCCAAGGCAATCATGCTCCAAAAGAGATTCGTCATGCTATTATCAAAGGTATGTTGACCTTTAAAAAGACATTTGATCGTCTACCCGATGTGATGGTGATTATTCGCGGCGGGGGTGCTGTCGGAGATTTGGCTTACCTTAATGATTATGAGCTTGCCGCCTTAGTTGCCGAGCAGCCGATACCGGTTTGGGTCGGTATCGGACATGAGCGTGATAATGTCATTTTAGATGAAGTGGCGCATACCAGCTTTGATACTCCCTCAAAGGTAATTGCCGGAATTACCAATCATCTAGCAAGCTTAATGCAGCGTACTCAAGGTTATGCTGATCATATCAAACAAGCCAGCAAGCAACAGCTTTCGCAAGCGTCACTGGCAACGGATCGGCAATTTACTGCTATTCAAAGTTCTAGCACTTATAATTTGCAGCGCTGGCAGCACCTTAGCGACAATCATTTTAATACCGTAAAACAATACACTAGGTTTAAATTACGCGAAGTCTCATTGACGACAGAAAGCAATATGCTTAGTATTCGCAAGCTGAGTTATAACAACTTAGGCCGTTTGTCCTCTGATATCGAACACAAATACCTCTCTATTCAAGACAATAGCTATAAGCAACTCAATGACATGTCTAAAGAGATACGCCACTACCAACAAATTGTGTTAATTCAAAATCCTGCACGTTTGCTAGATCAAGGCTATGCGTTTGTTAAGAATGAAGTAGGTCGTTATCTTAATTCGATGAAAACCATCGAAAAAGGAGATATGGTGAATGTTGAGCTTAGTGATGGGGAGCTCAGTGCAGTCGTCACAAAAGTTAAGCCCAAAGATGATACTAAAACTAATAATGACGCTACCTTATCACCATTATTGGATTAAACTCTAACTTTAAATTTTAATCTTATTTGTAATTTAATTATTATTTTCTAAGTCTTTTTTTTAATTTTCATTTTTAGTTCTATAGAGGATATTTTATATGGCAACCCGCAAAAAATCTGCTCCGAAATCATTCAAAGCCGCCTATCAGATTTTAAAAACCAATGCAGAAACATTGCAAAATTCTAATGAGCCAGACATCGATAACTTGATGAATACGGTTGAGCAGTCTATCGCTGCTTATAAGGTATGCCAAGCACGTATTGAAGCCGTGCAACAGGCTTTAGACGCCGCTTTTGACGAAGAAGTGGCAAAAGATCTAACAGATGACAACGAGCAATTAGCAACTAAAAGCGAAACCACTGCAAATAACCAATAGTATTTAGTAAAACCTATAAGTCAGCATAATGTCAGACGGCGTAAATCTATTAATCGTTTTGTGCCAAGTTTAGCTAGATATAGTCAAAAAAGTCTAAAATGGATACTAGGCAAACGAATGCAAGTAAATAGTAATAAGTGAGTAGGCTTAACGAGGTTAACGCCGTCCCTGTTTAGTAGTTCGCTAACTATAGTGCACAAACTAGTGCACAAACTGGCTTTTGGTTGGCTTATGTAGTGAAAATAGGGCAAAATGTTAATATCTAGATTTAAATAATCCTACTCAATATGTCAATAAACTATTGACCACGACAACAAACTGTCTACCACAAGGAAGTGAGAACTCTTATGATAAAACGCACGCAACACTCAAAATCAGCAAATCACTCTCATAATAATCCAATGAACTCAACAACTTTGAATATTATATACGGTCAAATATCAAATACGCGCAATAAATACTCAGCGCAAAAACAATATTCAATTCCAAGTAGCATTGGTTTGAAACGATTGTGTGTGCTACCTCTATCTGTTTTATTAGGTCTTAGCATAAGTAGTCTGACATTTGCTGAGACAACCACGATTCAGCAACCTACCGAAGTTTTGCCAACATTTGAAATTTCTGAGTCAAGGATTTCTGATCCTAATCTGATAACTCAATCTACACCTTCAGATTCGACAACAACAAATAATAACGCAGCTGACAGTAATGATGCAGCTATTTTTTCGGCAGATGCCATCCACCACCCCTTATGGGCTGAAAAAGGGATGGTTGCCACGCAAGAAGCTCTTGCCTCAGATATCGGTCTTCAGATCTTAAAAGATGGCGGCAATGCCGTTGATGCAGCGGTAGCGGTTGGTTTTGCATTGGCGGTCACTCTACCCCGAGCAGGAAATATCGGCGGTGGTGGATTTATGCTCATTTATGATGCCGACACCCAAAAGACAGTAGCGCTAGACTATCGTGAAAAAGCCCCTATTAATGCCTATAAGGATATGTATCTGGATAATGAGGGTAATGCAAATAGCGAGCTGTCACGCTTTCATGGTCTTGCCGTGGGTGTGCCAGGAACGGTAGCAGGACTAGTCCTTGCTCTTGAAAACTACGGAACCATGCCGTTAGCTGAGGTTATGGCTCCGGCTATTAGGCTTGCCGAGGACGGTATTGAAGTCACACCTGGATTATCAGAATCGTTGAAATCCCTTGAAAAGAGACTGAAGAGATGGCCAAGTAGCGCTAAGATATTTTTCAAGCCTGACGGTCGTGCTTATGAGGTTGGTGAGCGATTAAGGCAGCCAGAGTTAGCCGCATCCTTACGCCTTATTGCTGAACAAGGTGCTGATGGTTTTTATAAGGGAAAAACGGCAGAACAAATCGTCAAAGCGGTCAATAAAGCGGGCGGTATTATGAGCATGCAAGACTTTGAAGGCTATGAGGCAGTTGAGCGAGAGCCCGTTTGGGGTAATTATCGAGGGTACGATATCGCTTCTATGCCACCGCCTTCTTCTGGAGGGGCTCATATCGTACAGATTCTAAACATCTTAGAGGGTTATCCGCTAAAAGAGTATGGACATAATAGCGCACAAACCATTCATTTAATGTCAGAGGCCATGCAATTAGCTTACGCTGATCGATCGGAGTACTTAGGAGATTCGGACTTCGTAGATGTGCCACTATCTGGGCTCACGTCAAAGGATTATGCACTGCAACTTCGATCCAAGATTAACCCTAATCGGGCCACTCCAGCAAGCCAAATCAAACCCAACAATCCTCTACCTTTCACTCTACCTTATGAGAGTGATGAGACGACACATTTTTCTATCGTGGATAAATATGGTAACGCCGTTGCCAATACCTATACCTTAAATTTCTCATACGGCACTGGTCTTGTTGCTGAAGCCACAGGCATCTTACTAAACAATGAAATGGATGACTTCTCTGCCAAACCTGGCGTTGCTAATGCTTATGGTCTACTTGGTAATGAAGCCAATGCAATTGCTTCAAGGAAACGTCCCTTATCATCGATGAGTCCGACCATTGTGTTTAAAGACAGCAAACCTTATATTGTCACAGGCAGTCCAGGAGGTAGTCGAATTATTACGACAGTGACTCAAATAATTTCAAACGTTATTGACCATGATATGAATATTGCAGAAGCCACACATGCCCCTCGCATTCATGATCAATGGATGCCAGATGAAATTCGTATTGAAAAAGCGTTGAATATTGACACGATTCGTAAGCTTGAGTCTATGGGACACACAGTGACACCTAAAGCGACCATGGGATCAACCCAATCTATTATGGTGACTCCAAGTGGTAAGTATGGTTCGACTGATCCTAGACAAGTAGATTCTGCAGTCGTAGGCTATTAGTTGTACTGTAATAGTCGTGGGCAAACTAAAGAGCTACAACGTTAACCTCAAAGGCTACTAGTATAGTACTTCCGCTCGGTTGGCCTAGTACCTCATTTATTTGCCTATAACTATAGTAGTTTCGTGTGTTAATGAGAATAAGTAAGCTAGCTTGCTAGTAATTGTTTGTGGATGGCGGATAGTGGTTATATAGATGGATAGATAGGTGGGCGGATAGAAAGCTAAGCAGCCATCTATCCGCTAGTGACTTGAATGATTGTTAAAAAAAGCTCGCCTACTTATGCGAGCCCCCGGAACTATAACCCGTGCGTCCGCTACTACCGCTATTGCTATTGTTACTACCTCCACCAAAACCACCTGGTATGATAATAATACCACCGCCACCTCGAGTTGCCTCTTCTTGAGACGCTGGACCAGTAGGTGATGGCGCAGACACCGCACCCATCATCATACTTACGATTAGCGATATAATAATAATGATAATTGAAAAGCCTTGTACGCCCGTTGAGTGATAATTAAATGGGCCAACAGGCACCTCATCCGAAACATGGGCTTTTGCAGATTCACTGGCTTTGAAATAGGTAATAAATATAAGTATCGCACCAATAATACCGACCACAATTGAGCCGCCACTGAATAACCACGCGACAATTTGTAGGATGACATGCCACCCTAGCATTTTCTTTAAGCTGCCTTGTTCTGAGAAGCCATAACCTACTGCGACACTACTAGCTTCAAGATAAGGGCCAAACCACTCTTGGAGCTTAGCGAAGGGTATCGGCTTGGCATGAGTATAAGTAATCTCACGCTCTGTTTGCTCAGAAGTTATAAGCTCGTCGCCATTGAAATAGTCAATCAGCAAATCACTGTCATCTGTCTTAACTTGCCAATTAAATGCCCCAATAGCAAACATTACACGGTTACGGTACCCCGAGTCAACCTGTTGCCATTGCCGGTTATCATATATCAGATACCCCCTTTCAGAAGTTGGCATCTCACTAAGGACCCGCGCCACGAACCAACCTGAGGACTCCTCAGATAACCATAAGAATCCATCTGTTAAACTATAAAGCAAGTATTCAGTCCACGTCGAAAACTCACCCACTTCATTTAGCCGCATAATACCAATCACCACATAATCATGATGGGTATCTCCTACGGCTATAGCAGCTTTCTCGTCCTCATCTAAGGCAAACTCACTCACCTCTACGATATCGGAGGCTAAAATACGAGCTTTCGCACCCAAAGGTAGCGTACTGTCGAAATGCTGCATCGCTGAGTGCATTTTAATCAGCTCAGCTTTACTACCTGTCAGCTTACTTTCACTATGACACGCTGGACACATTAAGTAGTCGGTAGCACCTTCAACATAGGGTATAGGGCTACCACAGTTCGGACATTCAATCTTACTAATGTGAACAAAGTTATCCGAGTCTGCCAGACTAGATGGACTGCTGACCTGTTCGCTAACTTGCTGATCATTTTTAAGCAGTTGCATTTGCAGAGCATCTAGAGGTACAGACTCACCTATAAATACCTTTGGTGAACTATCGGGGCCGTTTTCGGCATAGTCTAAAGTAATAAACTCACGTTTATATTGCGCATCTATTACCCAAGTCTGCCATCCATCCCCCATGATGAAGGGCAACTCACCCTCACCTGCGATAGCATAGGCCTCACGGCGGTCATTAACCTGATAGATGACGCCTTGGTAGTCTACAGCATCATTAATCGCTAAGTTATCATACTCAGGAAGATTGGTTTCTTCGCTTTCTCCCAAGCTAATACTATACTGACCCAGTGCTTCAGAAAGCCATCCGTTTTTACCATTTGAAAATTGTAAATACCACTCGTTCCAGACGCCTTGACCATACTGCAACTGAATGCGACCAATTACCGCAAAGTCATCACCTGCAAAGCGGCCAATACTACCTATCTGTAAGGGTGAGTAGTCCTCAATCGTTAAAGACTGCTTACCCTGTGCTTTAAGCGCGTCACCTTCACGAAGTACTGTGGTTTGGCAGTATTCACATACCGCCATCACCGAACCCGGTGACGCGAACTCTACTAGAGCACCACAAGAGGGGCAAGCTGCTGTAAACGTCAAGACATCAAAGTTACTTGGTAATTTTGGCGCTGGCTGTTTTGAGCCCTTGTTTTGAGACGTATGGGTGTTTTCTATCATTGAGTCAACTGGGTTAGGATCTTGGTTTTAGCGTCATCATAATCAGCTTGGCTAATAAGACCTTGATCTAATAAGCCCTTAAGCTGAGTCAGTTTTGCCGTAAAGTCAGTCGCACCTGCATTCTGAGCATCCGTTACTTGATTTGAAGACTGAGGCTGTGATTGCTGGTTTTGCGGCGCTTGCTGATTTAGATTGTTTTTAGGCTGCATCGCCTCACTCATCACAGTACCCATATTCATGCCAACGCCTAGACCTGCGCCAATGCCTGCCATACCGCCTTCATTTTTGGCAGCATGCTGGATTGCTTCAGCCGTTTGATAGCGGGTATAAGCATCCATATCACCGATCATGCCCATTGAAATACGTTTATCCAACGTTTTTTGTAGCTCATCTGGCAAGGAGACGTTTTCAACAACAAACGACTCAACTGATAATCCGTACTTGGCAAAGTCAGGTTGTAATTCTTTTTTGATTTCATCAGCCATAATGCCTTGATTAGCAGCTAAATCAATAAATGGAATCTCGCTGCCACCAAGACCTGAAGCCAGATCTGAGATGATTAAATTACGTAACTGCGGCTCAATCTGCTCAGCACGGTAACTGTCATTCATACCAGTGATGGTCTGATAAAACTCAGTCACATCATTAATTTTGTATGAATACATACCAAAGGCACGGATACGTACCATACCAAACTCGGCGTCACGTACGGTTACTGGCTGAGCAGTGCCCCATTTACGGCCTTGTTGCAAACGCGTACTGAAAAATAGCACGTCAGATTTAAATGGTGAGTCAAAGCCCATTCGCCAATTTCTTAAATTGGTCATTACTGGGAGTGTTTCGGTGTTCAAAGTATAACGACCCGCGGTGAATACGTCAGCAATTTGACCTTCGTTAATAAACACTGCCACTTGCCCGTCACGAACGGTTAATGTGGCCCCATTTTGGATTTCATTATCCGCCATAGGAAATTTCCACATTAGCACATCATCATCTTGCCAATCCCATTCAATAGCATCAATAAATTGCTTTTTTATAAAACTTTTAAGTCCCATAATTGTTCCTATTTATGTTAGTTATGTTTACGTTAATAAAGGGTATGCTGGTAGTATTCGTACAATAATTGATGGTCAATTATTAATAAACATTCCTGATTTAAACCTTTACACGGTTAAATCTTTCGATGTATATTTATGAGTACCATCACTTTAAGAGCACTGTATGGTTAAGAGTACTAAGACAAGATACCTGCATTGATAATACCAAGTACCAAGCCGCTAACACCGATTAGTCCACCTACCGCCATATTATTGAGTCTGATATGCTCAGGTACATTGCCTATAATTTTAACCATGATGAAATATCCAACGATTTGGACAATCATTGCCACGGCGCTCCATATCAAAAACGCCATAAATCCTGTGTTATAAATGGCACTGGCCGCTAAAGTTAATGAAAAACCAATGACGGTACCGCCAAAGCTTAGAGCCGCTGCGCCTGAACCTTTTCGAATGAGAGCAATTTCATTGTAAGGGGTGATTGCCATATAAAGAATCGAAAATAATATCAACATTACCACACCCCCACCGAAATAGAAGGCATAGTAAAGTAATTCTGACTGCAAACTGTCTAGATTTTGCATTAATCTTATCCTGAGTTAAAGGGTCTTTAAAGTAGAGTTAGGTTGAGGGTCTGTTAAAACCGTTAATATAAACAGCTTAACATCGTCGTTTCATTTTTAGCAAATGAGTTTAGCGATAGTTTTACAGTTTTTTGTGATGCCATTTGTCAAGCAAACTAAATGTATACCGTGTCTAAAAATCAACCTGTGAGTGTAAACAAACCCAATGTCGTCAAAGTACTACCCCATTTGAGCTAAGCAGCTTTGATAAATTTACGTTTTATTATAGATACGTTTTATTATAGAAAAAATATTACTTGTTATTTGATGCTATGGTCTTGCTTAGAGGCAACGCTTGGTAATTGATGCTGACGAGACACACTATTCATATGATGCTGTTTTGGTTTGAATATTTGCAAACAAGACTCAAATATCGCCTCTGCTTTCATGCTATTGTCATGAGTTACATTACACACATACACATCCAAGGTTACCGTTTTATATTCGCCCCAAGTATGCAAACAAAGATGCGACTCGGCCAGAAGTAACGTTAAAGTAACACCGCTAATCTGCTGCTCCGCGCCATCTGCACCCTCTAATTCATTAAATTCATGAGCGGCTTGCCCTACAATAGTAAGACCTGAAGTATGTACAGCATCAGTTAATAAGCTTAAAAGGGGGTCTGTGCTGGTTAAAAGCTCTGAGTCGCACTCACACTCCCAGAATTCAGCCAAAATATGCTTACCTGCCATCGTAGAGGTCACCTTAACTGTTGAACCACCTTTCAATTGATTATAGTTATACGTGCTATTTTTACCATTCGTGCTGTGTATCATTCAATCACTTATTTACTGAATAAAGGGACAGGATGTGATGTATAGGATAGATTTATTCATCAGACCAATCTTCTAAATAATAATGAACCAGTATTTGCTGATCTAAGGTATTTGGTTTGACATCGATCGGTGTCATGTCAGGCGGAAACGTAAACATTTCGCGACTAACCGATGGGGTCAAAAACTTCATAGGTAGATCATACTGTGTGGGGGGAACAAATGGCGTGCCTTTATGTTGCCCCTGTGTCGGACTACCCACGATAAAGCCCCATTCGCCGAATGACGGTACATAAGCATGATACGGAGTGGTTTGAAACCCTGATATCTGCATGGTTTTATTGATTGACCAAAAGGATTTTGGTGCGTAATAAGGCGATGTTGATTGTACCACTACTAGACCTTCGGTGGTTAAGTGATCACGCACCAGATGATACATTGGCTCAGAATATAGTTTTGCTAAGCTATAATGTGACGGATCAGGTAAATCAATAATAATCGCATCAAAGGCATCATGATCATTTTCAAGCCACTTATAAGCATCTGAATTAATTACGCTTACTCTTGGGTTATTAAGTGAGTTGTCATTGAGTTTTTTAAACCTTGGGGTATTCGCAAAAAACTCGGTCATTTTCGGATCTAAGTCAACCAAAGTAATCTGTTTAACCGTTTTATATTTTAAGACCTCTCGCGCTGCCATACCATCGCCGCCGCCTAAAATCAGCACATTTAAATCAGGCTTAGTGGCACGAGTGCTATCGGTCAGCTTTTGCATTATCGGATGTACTAAAGCCTCATGGTAACGGTATTCATCACGTGTGGAAAACTGTAAATTACCATTTAAAAATAATTGTAGATACCCATTTTTCTCAGTGACTATCAATCGCTGATATGGGGAGTTAGTGGCAAAAATAACCGGGGCTTTAAATAGCTTTTGTTCTGACAGCCCGACCAATCGATCAGCAAATAGCCAACCCATCAATAATAGAACCAATGCCGTCAATATTCGCACAATCAAGCGGTTACGTATGACGCGGTGTTTACCACGCAATACTTTTTCTTGTTTACCGCTCAATGTGGTGTCGGTTATCAGCGCCACTTTAGGATAAAAATGCCACGCCGTCCAGCCCGCTACCAGTACATTTAATATACCAAATAGCACCGCAGAGCGAGCTAATCCTAACAGCGGTGATAATACGAGCGGAAACAATAACGACACAACTAATGCGCCCAAGTAATCAAACGTTAGCACCCGACTCACTAACTCATGAAAGGCTTGTTTTTGTGAGTTAAAGATTCGCATCACTAGCGGTATCTCCATACCCACTAGGGTACCGATACAAATCACCACGGCATACAAAATGGTCTTAAAAGTCGGCAACCATGCAAAGGCCAAAAACAGTCCTATGGCAGACAAACCGCCAATCAAGCCGACTAATATCTCAATTTCAACAAAGCGCTGTAGTACTTTATCTTCAGGCACATACTTCGACAAATGAGAGCCGATACCCATTGCAAATAAATAAGTACCAATGATAGTTGAGAACTGTAGCACCGAGTCGCCTAGTACATAGCTGGCTAGTGCACCGGCAATGAGCTCATAGGCAAGGCCGCAAGAGGCAACAATAAAAACGGACAGCACTAAAAGCGAGTCCGTTTGCAAACGTTTAAATGACAATTTCATACATGAGCTTCTCAGGGTCTGTGAAATATTCAAACATGGTACTGGCGGAGATCATTTTTTAGGCAATATGCAGTGAAATTTTAGACGCTTAGTCATTCTAAGTTAGATAATTTTGCAATATATTGGCAAAAAATAGTCCCGCCCTTGAGAACGGATTAAGCAAAGCAATGCTTTGCCTGTTCGCAAGGCGAGAGCTATGCTCAAGTTAGGCTGATGCTAAAACTGTCCCAGACAGTGTTATAAACCTAGCTAAGGTCTAGACATTATCGTCGGTTTACTCCTAGTCTGGAACAGTTTTAGCTATCAGCAGTCCTAATTTTTGAATGTTCCACAGACCCTATTTAAGTTGTAGTATTGCTCATAGTCATAAAGGGGTTGTTGGAGCATTAGAACCAATATTAACAACCTTTAATTATTTGACCATATCAACGAACACACCATAACCTGATTGCTTCATTTTATCCACTGGAATAAATTGTAACGCCCCGCCGTTGATACAATAGCGAAGACCTGTTTTGTCTTTTGGTCCATCATTAAAGACATGACCTAAGTGCGAGTCGGCCACCCGTGAGCGTACTTCAGTCCGTACCATATTAAAGGCGTTATCCGTATGCTCAGTAATCACCTCTGGTGCAATAGGTTGCCAAAAGCTTGGCCAACCACATCCTGAGTCATATTTATGGGTCGATAAGAATAAAGGCTCACCACTAACCACATCGACATAAATACCGGGTGCAAAAAGATGATCGTATTCATGACTAAATGCACGCTCAGTGCCTGCTTTTTGAGTAATTTCATACTGCGACTTGGTCAGCGTGTTTTTCAGAGCATTTTTATCATAGTTCGCATAGCGCTTTGGATCTAACGCTTCTTTAATAGTATTTGCAGGAGCAAGTTTGCTGCTACTGCGTACCACTGACTTGGGTTTGTCATCGGCTAAGCTTAGGTCAATATGACAATAGCCATTGGGATTTTTCGCTAGATAATCTTGATGGTACTCTTCCGCTAACGAAAAGTTTGATAAGGGTTTATTTTCAACCACAATAGGCTTGGTATACTTCGATCCAACCCCTTGGAGCGCCTCATCAATGATTGCCTTATCACTGGCATCCGTGTAGTAAACGCCAGTACGATATTGCACGCCTCTATCATTACCTTGCTTATTAAGACTGGTAGGATCTATCACCCTCAAGTAGTACTTAAGCAAGGTCTCTAAGTCTGTCTTATCCGCATCATAGACCACTTTGACGGTCTCGGCATGTCCAGAGCCGGCAATCACTTGCTGATAACTTGGATCTGATATATTAGGGTTGCCATTGGCATAGCCTGAGATGGCATCCACTACCCCATCAACCCTTTCCATATAGGCCTCAAGACCCCAGAAACAACCGCCTGCAAGATAGATAGTCTTGGTGTTTATTTGCGCACCATCTGAGTTATAGTAAACACCGTCTTTGCTTTTAGATCCAGATGGTTTTGCAGTCGCTGTTGCAGTATTCTCAGTGCTCGGCTTAGCTTTACTATTTTTTAAGTCTGCAAAGTCATTATCGGCATTTTCAGCTAACGCATAAGCTTGCTCTGGCGTTAAATTGCCTTTAATCAAGCGGACCAAATTGCCTTTTTTATCCAATATCGCCCAACTTGGGTACACCTGCACCCCTAATTGATTAATCAAACTTCCTGACTCATCAATCAGTACCGGAAGCTGTGGATAGTCATCTTGAACACCCGCATACCACTGTTTAAAATCAGCCGTTTCTTTTTCATTTAAGTGACCTGGACTGGCAACGGTAATCACATTCAAACCAGCAAATGCTTTATCAGTACGCCAGCTTTCCGTCTCCTCGAGTGTCCCTAGACATAAAGGGCACCAACTCGCCCAAAGCTTAACTAAAGTGGGTTTATTACTGTCTAGGACAGTACTGCCATTATTGCCTAAACGAGTATTAATCTGAGGTAGTGCGTTAAGTTGATTGAGCAAATCAGTGGGTAACATATCACGGCTGTTGGTAATGCCTGTATTTTGACTGTCTGATTGACTTAATGTATGCCCACTATCGTTAACCTCATTACCGCTATCGGCATTACTCACTTGACCGCACGCTATGAGCAGTAAGGTCGCTATGCTCAAGACACCTGTACGGTATATGACTTGACGTGGTGACTTGCTGTCTAATATTGACTCATTTTTGATATCTTGAATGGACTTGTCTTGAGCGCCTTGTGTGTGCGTACTAGAATATGCAGACGTAAGGTTAAATGTGGTGTTGATTTTGTTGAACATATAGATCTCGATAATAAAAATTGTCGTACTAACAGCCTAATCTTAGACCGTGTTATTCATATCTTATAATGCACAATTATAAAAGTCAGTTGCAAAAGCTTTACGAACTGGAATTATAAGAAATGCAATATTATATCATAACGTAAATAATCATTAATTCTACATTAATGTAATTATTTTAGAGCTAGGTAACATTAAAGATTATGCTCATATAATGTAACTTATTCATACTGCCTGAATTTTTACTACCTGAATCTACATTGTCTAAAGTCTTCTCTATATTAATAGTGACATATCTCGAAATGATAATTGAACTAAACAACTTAGGAGTTTGACACGATAAATCGTCTTACATAATCATCAGCAGGATTATCACGAAGCTCATCTGGAGTGCCGGTCTGTACCAACCGCCCCCCATTCAAAATACTAATGCGACTGCCAAGCTTAAAAGCCTCATCAATATCATGAGTGATAAAGACAATCGTTTTATTGAGCTTTTCTTGTAAAATTAGCAACTGGTCTTGAAGCTGGCTACGTATTAAAGGGTCTAACGCTGAAAATGCTTCATCCATAAGTATAATCGGCGTATCAACCGCTAGCGCACGGGCTAAACCGACACGCTGCTGCATGCCTCCAGAAAGTTCGTCAGGATAACTGGACTCAATACCCTCTAGCCCTACTTCATTCAGCCAGTGCCGAGCTATCTCATGACGCTCAGATTTTGACATTTTCCGAACTCGAAGCCCGTACGCTACATTTTGAATAACCGTCATATGTGGCACTAAGCCAAAGTGTTGAAATACCATACTCACATTATTTTGACGGAACTGTTGTAGCTGCTTGTCATTTAAAGTAAGGACGTTTATCACATTTTGTTGACCTGATAAATGCTCTACATTATTGGCATGAACGACATCATCCGGAAGATGCGCGTTATTCATCATATTAGCGCTATTCTCATGAGTACTTTTATCATAAAGGTTATTGTGACAATCTATCCAAATTTTCCCATACGTTGGGTCAATAAGCCTATTAATGTGTCGCACTAAAGTAGACTTACCGGAACCCGATAGACCCATAATACAATGGAGTTCACCGGTTTCAATACTCAGATTTACATCATATAAGCCCACTGAATAACCCGTTTGTTCACGCACTTCACTACTGCTCAACCCTTGTTCAAGAAGCTGAATTGCCTTACTCGCTTCACTAGGAGACACATCAAATATTTTACTAACCTTTTCTAAACGTATATGAGTCATAGCAAGATATCTTTAAGTAATTGAATTAAGTTGTCTTTATTTGCTTAGGCTATTTATTAATGGTCTAATGTATTGATAGACTTATTTATCATTGGCTCTGATATGTTGGGTTTTATTTAATAGCTTATTGCGAGCCCTACGACCTTTACCAAATGCCTGAGTAATACGGTCAATAATAATAGCCATGATAACAATAGCCGTACCTGCTTGTAATCCTTGACCGATGTTTAAGGTTTGAATAGATTGTAATACGTCTTCACCGAGACCTGGCGCGCCGATCATTGACGCCAATACCACCATGGATAAAGACATCATGACTGCCTGATTAACGCCAGCCATGATACTGGGCAAAGCCTGAGGCAACTTAATCCATAACAACAGCTGTTTATGATTACTACCAAATGAGCGTCCCGCTTCTACCATTTCGTGTGGAACTTGATTGATACCCAACATCGTCAATCGGATCAGAGGCGGTAGCGCATAAATAACCGTAGCAAATAAAGCGGGTACCTTGCCAATACCGAATAACATCAATACAGGGATCAAGTATACGAAGCTTGGCATGGTTTGCATCACATCCAGTATGGGAGTTACTACTCGTCGTAGCCGATTACTCGCTGACATCAAGATACCCACAGGGATGCCGATTACCATAGTCACCAATACAGATACGATCAGTAATGCTGTGGTCTGAACCAATGCAGGCCATAAACCAAAGGAACCAATTAAAAATAGCCCTAACCCGCAAGCTAACGCAAACCAAATACGGCGGGTTGCAAGCCAGCCTAATAGTCCAACGAGGGCTATTAGTAACCACGGCGGCGCTATGCTCAACACACGTTCAATTGGTAATAATAAATAGGTTAACGTGATATGGCTGATAGATCTAAAAATCGTACCATAGTGTTGAACGACATAGCTAAGGGAGTTATTTAATTGCTTTTCGAAGGACCATTCGGGGAACCAAGCCATTCCTTTTATCGCATTACTTTCAGTAGAGGCTGTACTATTATTTTGATTCTGACTGCTCTCTAGATCGCTCTTATTTTCAGAGTTCAATGTTTCATCTAAGTTAATATTTAAGGCTCTGGCTAGATTATCTGACGCATCAGGGGTTAACCATGCTTGCCAAATGTCAGGGTGCTGTTTTAAAAATAGCTCAGCTTGCACCTCGCCACTGCGCTTGTTTTCAGTCATTTCAAGTATTGCACCGTTCAGTGCATCGGGCGTAAACTGTACTTTCTTAAACGCATCCGCCAACTCAGGATGACTGTCCATAAAGGGTGTCGAAACGGCTATGCCAAGCTCTGATACTGGGAAACCTGAGACACAATCAGTTTGGCTATTGGCATCTAGCAGTTTATCCCAACACTCACTGTTATGCTCTGGGAAGGGTATTGGCGCGAAATCATACTTTGCCATTAGTCCGGTGGGTTGCCAGTAATAAAAAAGCAACGGCTTATGTTGCTCAAAAGCAGAAGAAATTTCTGCATCTAAAGCAGCACCAGTACCAGGGTGTACATTATTGAATGCAACCCCTTGAGCATTAGGACTGCTAAAACCCAAATTTTTAAGAAGATGAGTGTTAAATACCTCACAGGTCCAGCCTGTTGGGCAGTTTAGAAAGCGGGCGTTACTTGGGTTTTCAGGATCCGTAAATAAAGAGGCAAATTTGGGTAAATCTTTGACGCTATTAAGATCTGGATTATCATCTATTACATATTGAGGCACATACCAGCCTTGAGTCGCACCACCTTCAAGGGTACTGCCAATCACCGCAGCTTTATTAGCATTAATGGCATCTTGCATAATTGGCGAGCGTCCGACCCACTGCTCTCCAATGACTTGTATATCATCTTGCGACAACGCAGTCTCTAAGGCTGGGCCTGCACCGGGCACTAAGGACGTCTCACAACCGTACCCTTTTTCAGCTATCGTTTGAAGGACAGCAGAGATAAACTGACCACTCTCCCACGTCAAAGACCCAAATTTAATCGGGTTATTTTGACCGTCACCACAGGCTGCAAATACTTGTGAGGACACAAAAATGAGGCTAAGTAATAACCATTGTCTAAGCTTTAGTAGTAAGTGCACTTGATAGCCTGTTTATTATCATTATTTAGTTAGGGAATTATCTTTTCAAACTTGAGAAGTTTTGACTATAATTTATTCTAGCGTTATATGTATACATTTACCAATAAAAAACCCCTTTAATTTATTTAAAGGGGTTTGATTTTTTAGCCTGATATTTAATGAGTTTATTATATTAAGGTATTTTAAACTTAGTGAAAATAAAGAGCTTTAACCTACTCACGACATTAAAAGCAGTGTATTGAGTTAAACAGCCTACTTCATTAAAAAGTTTAATCCCTTTTTAAAGAGCTTACTATAAGGAGGTAACATCAGACCCATGCCATTAAACTTAGACTGCACAAATACCGCCTTCATATGACTCATACGCTCAAAGCCCCATTTGCCATGATAGGCACCAATACCTGAGTCACCGACACCACCAAAGGGTAAATCTTGTTGCGCAACGTGCAATATCACTTCATTGACAGCTACACCACCTGATACTGTGTATTCACGTACATAACTAATATCTTCTGCATCATCACCAAATATATATAAGGCCAGTGGACGTGGACGACTGTTGACAAATTCGACGGCATCTCGCAAACCATTGACATGCACTAAAGGTAAGATTGGTGCAAACAACTCATTTTGCATGACATCGCTGTCCGTATCTGGATTAACCACAATCACCGGCGGCAACAATCGCGTCTCTGGGTTAGCGGACACGGGCGTCAGAGGCACCACTTGCTCTTTAGGAAGTTGATCTAAATAGCCTTGTAGACGCTTAAAATGTTTATCGTCAATGATACGGGTATAATCTTTATTGCTTTCAATATTTGGATAATGCTTAAGTACCCACTCTTTAGCCAGTTTGACAAACTTACTGTGGTGCGCTGAGTCTATCAATACATAGTCAGGCGCGATACAGGTTTGACCTGCATTAAGTGTTTTACCCATCATCACACGATTGACCGCATTTTCTAAATCGGCATCATCCAGGACGATAACCGGAGATTTACCACCAAGCTCAAGCGTAACGGGTGTTAAATTTGGGGCAGCAGCTGCCATGACCTGCCTGCCAACTTGGGTTGATCCTGTGTATAGCAAATGATCAAAAGGTAGACCACTAAATTTAATCGCAATATCCACCTCACCTACCACAACAGATATCATATCGGGCGAAAAATGTTTTGCTACTGCTTGGGCAAACGCTTCAGCGAATAACGGTGCTGATTCACTCATCTTTACCATAAGGCGGTTACCGGCAGTGATCGCATCTATCATTGGACTAACCGCTAAAAACAAGGGGTAATTCCACGGCACCATAATACCAACAACACCTAATGGCTGTGGCTGAACTTCATTATGGGCTGGGCGGTAAATAGCAGATATGCCCATTCGACGTGTTTTCATCCAAGACTTACCATGCTTTTTCGCATGAGCAATGGCTTGAAATATTGGAAATAACTCTGCAAAATTAGTCTCATCCTGACTACGATTACCAAAGTCTTGATTGATTGCATCCGCAAATGTTTGTTTGTTTTCGGACAGCATCGCCTCAAGACTATCAAGCAACGCTTCTCTATCTA
The DNA here is from genome assembly GCF_057396215.1 of Psychrobacter sp. CX18. Lineage (NCBI taxonomy): Bacteria > Pseudomonadati > Pseudomonadota > Gammaproteobacteria > Moraxellales > Moraxellaceae > Psychrobacter > Psychrobacter sp. CX18. The sequence continues at coordinate 133,417 of NZ_JBXYJH010000008.1, forward strand.
TCCAAGAGTTAAGCGGTTTTTTTCTTGACAACGCATGCATATGGTCAAATTGAGACTTAAGTTGATCGGCCGTAGTTATAATACTTTGACTCATTCAAATTTCCTTATAATGATATGGATAATAGATTCTAGCTTTAAAAATTCCAAGCTTTCTAACTTTAAGCTTTTAAACTGTAAGCTCTTTAACGTTGACCCTAAGTGTTTAAACTTAAGATAAATGGTTTTTATACAAAATTTTATCATAACTGGCTATATTAGCATTTGCTTAAAACTTTATGGTAAAGCTTTTGCTAATAAATTTAACCAGTGAGTAAACAATACCATCTTACCTATAAATTGGGCATGCCAAAGCAGATAACAACCTACATTTAACTCTTCATGATTACTGATCGCTTAGTTTGATGTTTAATTATTTAAACAATTTATTTGTAAAATCAATTTATTTAGGCATTTTATTTAGATTTGCACATCTTTTGATTCAATGTTTATAGCTATTAATAGACACAATATACGGACTACGAACTTATACACACAACCTATCAACAATCTATAGCGAGCACTCTATCCACATGATATGCTATATCTAACCTAGATAACAACAGTAGATTATGAATTCCACCACAAATAGTTCTAATACCGCCACCCCATTATTAGACTTTAAAAACAGCAACTTAGTTGTCCATACCCTCATCAATGCAGACTATGAAAAAACGCATGCGCAAATGCTACAGCATACCTTGGCACGTATTGACAAAAAAAAGCAAGGTATTGTCACTCCTGATGAGTTATGGGTTGTTGAACACAACGATGTCTACACTTTAGGGCAAGCTGGAAAAGAAGAGCACATATTACAGCGTGGTAATACGCCTATTATTCATACTGATCGTGGTGGTCAAGTGACTTGGCACGGTAAAGGCCAGCTCGTCGTTTATTGGCTCATTGATTTGAATAATGTGGGCTGGGGTGTTCGAGATTTAGTGTCCCATGCCGAACAAAGTATTGAAGATGTTATCAATCATTCGCTAAATAGGCGCATTAATGACAACCAACAGGTTAACACTGTTCAGCATGGTAATGATAACGCTCAACAGCAAACGAAAGATATTAGCAAGCAAACCACCTTAGGTTATTATGCCAAAGCTCGTCAAGATGCTCCTGGTGTCTATATTTATAATCAGGATGGGCTAATGCTAGGTAAAATCGCCTCCCTAGGCTTTAAAATCAAACAGGGGTTTAGCTACCACGGCATTGCGGTTAATTTAACCTGTGATTTAAGTGCTTTTAATGCCATAAATCCTTGTGGTTATGCAGGTATGCAGATGCTGAAACTGGCTGATTTTGTTAACTTAACTACCCTTAAACTGAGTACAATAACTGAAGAGCAGCTTTGTGCTGGTTTAAATAGCTCTGATCTAAATTCTGCTGATTTGAATAGTACAGAACCAAATCCCCAACTTACTCACGTTAATAACTCTTATGCTAAACCGGCTAACATCGACGGGCTTGATATTGTTCAAGACTCGATTACACAGCTAGATGTTACTCAGCAACTGCTAATAAACATTATGCAGCGACAAGCAGGAATGATTAAACTACGTCAATAGAGTCTGTGGAAAGGGCTGAGGAATATCAAATTTTTAATATATGATTTATGACATTTGATTTATTCCCTTGTATTTATTGCATAAGAATATCGAGACGACATTCATGATTTCAGAACACACAAACATCTCAGAAGATACTAACATTGCTAACGTTAGCGCTATTTTAAAGGATACGATGATAGACCCTAGTAGTGTCATTTTGGACATCGATAAAAGGTCTGTCGTTGACACCAATAGTATCAATATTGAAGCTGAGCGAGTTGCTAACGAACTTATCGCTCACCCCAATCTCCTAACGCTGAATCATTTACTATCTAACAAAGACACCACTTGGCAAATTCACAATTGCAAAATTATTGACAAACGAGTGACTCAAGATGAGAAACTTGCGTTTATATACCATTACGATGCACTGCCTGAAGATGTAAAGAATCAACACCCCTTAAACCCAGCACTTTTAAAGCAGTTTCAAACCCCCATGTATAGTAAAGACGCAGCAGAGCTACTAAACCTTGATCCCAAGTTATTCAAAACGCCTTGGCAAGTAAAAGTAACCGGTACCCTTGTTATGTTTTGTGAGCCACAACAAATTGCCTTACGTTTGAAATTTACTAATACTGCCAAAGCGCTCGATCCAATATATACCAAAACTAAAGAAGATGCTTTAGCAGCATCAATGGATAACTGGCATTTTTATGGGGATGTTTTTATACTCAATAAAAGACGTGATCCTCTCATTATGACGCTCGGTGAACAGTGGATTCATATTCCACGTCTTGATGACTATCAAGTATTTCCTAAGGCGTATGCTATCGAAGCACTTGAATTGTTAGAGGAAGCCAAGACTGCCCTCCCCCAACTTAATGAGGCTATAAAATTAAGACTGATTTAAACCTCATAATGTGACTGCATGTGACTGCGCCTCAACGCTTTTTGTTAAAAATTTATTGCTATAACCATAAGCGTATTTATACGTTACAATAGCTAAAGTTACCTATCCGCTAAGTTAATAAAAGGACGATGTATGCAATACCGCTCTAAAACCTCTACTTCTGGACGTAATATGGCTGGTGCTCGCGCGCTTTGGCGGGCAACTGGCATGACAGATGGGGATTTTGATAAACCCATCATTGCTATTGCTAACTCATTTACCCAGTTTGTGCCTGGTCACGTCCATCTAAAAGACATGGGGCAATTGGTTGCTCGTGAAATTGAAAAAGTTGGCGGTGTTGCTAAAGAGTTCAATACCATTGCAGTCGATGATGGGATTGCGATGGGTCACAGTGGTATGTTGTATTCACTACCCAGTCGTGACCTGATTGCAGACTCAGTAGAATATATGGTCAATGCCCACTGTGCCGATGCATTAGTCTGTATCTCAAACTGTGACAAAATCACACCAGGTATGTTAATGGCTGCTATGCGCCTTAATATTCCCGTTATTTTTGTCTCAGGTGGTCCGATGGAGGCCGGTAAAGTGCTGGCATCAGACCTTGCACCCAGTCATAACCTAGATGCACCCGTTAATGCCGACGGCAAGGAGATTCGTAAACTTGATTTAGTGGACGCCATGATTGACGCTGCTGATGACAATGTCAGTGATGCCGATGTCTTAGAAATCGAACGCTCAGCCTGTCCGACCTGCGGCTCTTGTTCAGGGATGTTCACTGCTAATTCAATGAACTGCTTAACCGAAGCTTTGGGTCTATCGTTACCAGGTAACGGCTCTTTGCTCGCTACACATGCTAAGCGTGAAGCACTGTTCCTTGAAGCCGGACGCCGAATTGTCGATTTGGCCAAACGTCGCTATGAGCAAGATGACGAGTCAGTATTGCCACGCTCCATTGCAACCAAAGCCGCATTTGAAAATGCCATGAGTCTCGATATTGCTATGGGCGGCTCTACCAATACTATTTTGCATTTATTAGCCGCAGCGCATGAGGCCGAGGTGGACTTCAAAATGGCAGATATCGATCAGCTAAGTCGCCGTGTGCCTTGCCTCTCAAAAGTAGCACCTGCGACTCAAAAATACCATATGGAAGATGTGCATCGCGCTGGCGGTGTGTTTGCCATTCTCGCCGAGCTAAACCGTGCTGGACTATTGACGACCGAGATTCCTACTGTACATGCAAAATCCCTGCAAGAAGCATTAGAGATGTGGGATGTTATGAATACGGACCATCCAAATCATCAGGCAACTCGTGATCTATATATCGCGGCGCCAGGAGGGGTGAGAACCACTCAAGCCTTTTCTCAAGATAAAGAGTGGTCGAATCTTGATCTTAACCGTGAGTCAGGCTGTATTCGATCTGTAGAACATGCCTACTCGACGGATGGAGGCCTTGCAGTATTGTTTGGCAATATCGCTGAGCGGGGCTGTGTTGTTAAGACTGCTGGCGTCGATGATAGTATCCTAACCTTTACAGGACGTGCCCGTGTTTTTGAATCTCAGGATGCCGCGGTTGAAAGTATCTTAGCGGATCAAATAGTAGCTGGTGACATTGTTATTATTCGTTATGAAGGGCCAAAAGGCGGGCCAGGAATGCAAGAGATGCTCTACCCGACTTCTTACTTGAAGTCTAAAGGCTTAGGAAAAGAATGTGCACTACTGACGGATGGTCGATTCTCAGGGGGTACTTCTGGGTTATCGATTGGTCATGCTAGCCCAGAAGCAGCTGAAGGAGGCGCCATTGGGTTAGTTGAAGAGGGCGATACCATTCACATTGATATCCCAAATCGTAGTATCAACCTTGATATATCTGATGAAGAGCTTTACATCCGACGTGCCGAAATGGAGAAGCGTGGCAGTAAAGCATGGAAACCGGTAAGCCGAGATCGCCATGTTAGTGCGGCCTTACGTGCTTATGCTGCAATGACCACCAGTGCAGATACTGGCGCTGTTCGAGATGTTAGTCAAGTTGAGCGCTAATTAGTTAACGTTCGCATTGAATTTATTAAATGAATTCAAATCAATAGACTATGTGTTCTATTTGAACATTCAATGTTAAAAAGCTAGCTTCGGCTGGCTTTTTAATGTCGTTCTATTTAATAATATTCAATTCAGTTTCCTTGTATTGCAGTTTCCTTGTATATTAAAAAATTCTATTTTACTGCTTTCCTAGCTATTAACTTTTCGCGTACGAATTATCGTCCAAAGCTGAGGCTTTATTATATAGTCAGCCAACTACTAAACGGTTACAGTGTTAACCTCGTTAAGCCTACACTAGTAGTACTTGCACTCGGTTGTCTTATAAACATTTTAGACTTTTTTGACTTTTTTGACTTTTTTGACTTTTTTGACTTTTTTGACTTTTTTGACTTTTTTGACTTTTTTGACTTTTTTGACTTTTTTGACTTTTTTGACTTTTTTGACTTTTTAGATTTTAAATAGACAAACTGAGTAAGCATTTGAAAGTAAATCAAAATTTACTAAATTATAACGTTTAATAAATCTTACTTACCTAAATTTTATTTTAAATTTTTTAAAACTACGGCATTATCTCTGTTTTGTAATATCCAATTTGTAATAGCTAAACGATTCGTTGATGTCTTAATTTTTGCATTTAACTAAGTGTTCATACTCTTTAACTTGTGCTATGTGCAGTCTTAATTATTCATACCTATTCTAAAATTACTATATTCTGAAAGACAAACAATACTATTTCTGACAATTAATATAACGTAGAAGATAAACCCAACTATCGGATAAGTTATTTTAAAAATGGGATAACTGCCACTTCATTGAAGAAACACCCTAGCCTATGATTGAAAACTACAACCAACTTTTATTAGTCAGTGGCATCGCATTTGCTCTTGGAGCGTTTGCGCCATTTATACTTAAGCGAGTACCTGTGTCATTACCGATGTTACAGGTGAGTTTTGGTTTGATTATGGGCTATTTTTGGACCTCTCTTGAGTTTTTGAGCCCTATAGAAAACGGCACCGTTGTTGAGAAGTTGTGTGAGCTGGTTGTTCTGGTCTCATTGGTAGGGGCTGGTATTAAGATTGATACCCCATTTAAATACAAGTATTGGCGACCGACCCTACGACTGTTACTCGTTACGATGCCTATTTGCATTGCTGTTATGGCCGCACTTGGGTACTACGTATTTGGTTTTAGTCTTGCCGTTTGTATTTTGCTTGGGGCAGCCCTAGCTCCTACAGACCCTGTCCTAGCGTCCAGTATTCAAGTTGGACCCCCTAATACCGGCTCTGAGGATAAACCTCGTTTTGCACTGACGTCAGAAGCAGGATTAAACGACGGATTGGCCTTCCCTTTTGTATATTTAGCTATTGTTCTTGCCGAACACTTTGGTAAGGCTAACGGCTTTACATGGGGTCTTATATTTGAGTGGTTCTCTTTTTATGTCCTTTGGAAAATAGTTGCTGCACTTGCAGTTGGTTTTATTATTGGTAAGTTGATGGCTAAGCTAGTCTTTGCAGAAAACATAAAAAATACTACCATATCGCAGGGCTACGTCGTCATATCTTTAACGTTGCTGTCTTATGGAATGGCTGAATTCATTCATGCTTATGGTTTTATATCTGTATTTATAGCAGCGTGTGCCTTTAGACGTAGTGAGCTTGGACACAAGTATCATACCGAATTACATGACTTCTCTGAGCAGTCTGAAGGGCTACTGATGTCTCTAGTATTGGTGTTTTTTGGGATTGTGTTAGGACAGGCGGTCAGTTCGGGTATCGAACTTAAGTGGCAAGTTTATGCGGTTAGTTTATTATTCTTATTTGTGGTACGACCCCTTTCAGGCTGGATAGGATTAAGTGGACTAAAGTTACCTAATAAAGAACGTTTTATTATCTCAAGCTTAGGTATTAAAGGTATTGGTTCATTTTATTACTTAGCTTACGCCCTCAATAAGGATGTATTTAGCTTAGATGATGCTACAGATCTCTGGTTAATTACGGGCATTATTATTGTGATATCTATTTTTATACATGGGATAGTCGCACCATTTCTCATTGATCAGACAAAATCTGAGTAATGGGATCATGTCTGTCTTTAAAAATGTCTAATTGAAAGCAACATTGATAGCAACTATGAATCGATTTTGTTATCAGCCATCTCTAGTATGGCTTCAGTAATAGCAAACTGACGCATATCGGTACTCATGGTTACATCATAATTATGAACATACGCCACAGCGAGATCTCTATCCGTATCACACCAGGCAACCGAACCATTGTATCCCATATGACCAAAGGCATTATTCATATTTGACAGGTCTTGACATATGCTAAAAATACGATGATAGCCTAAACGCCAGAGCATGCTATTTGGATTTGCCGCTGGCATGATAGCATCACTACCCTCGACGTATATTTTTGAAAGCTCATCAAATACTTCTGGGCTGATTAACTGTCTTTGATTCCACATACCTTTATTGGCTAGCATAGCGTACATTCTAGCCAAAGCATCTGCTGTCGCCACATTATTTGCAGCCGGTATTTTAGACATGAGTGACTTGGCGGTATAATAATTAAAGGAGGAACGACCTTGCGGTAGAAGCGCATCTTTGAAGTCATGCAAATCAATATTTCTCATATCAAAATATAGATTAACGATATCTAAAGTTTTAAGTAAGTTATCAGAGTTATCCTTTGTTTTGACAATGTGTTGCCAACACTGATAGCTCGGTAGAGATTTATATGACTCTAATACAGAGGGTGTCTCTACACGAAGTTTTGGTTTACGGTTTCTTTGATTAGACTCTGGCGACTCAGAATTAGCCTTAGCCTTTAAACCAATTAAACTATCGAAATGATCAAAATTCTTTGCAAGCGTGGCCACTTGACTTAGTTTGGATTCTGGCACACCAAAATATACATCTCCTTTGATATCAAGAGGCTCAGCTAAGTAGGTGTCTAAAGCCGCGTTTAAAGTCATACCCGTCGCTCTTTCAATTAGACCACCTAGGACCCATCCAGACACCAACGCACTATAAGCACTTTCCACCTTTTTATTAAACGGCTGCTGGGGCTGCATCTGCTCTACTCTATTAAGCATTAAAGCCCAGTTCGTCATATCATCAGCATTATCTGTAATAGCTTGAATATTAAATAGCCCTGAACGATGCGTTAATACGTCTCTTAGGGTAATATATTGTTTAGCTGAGGTAGCAAACTCAGGCCAATATTTAGCAATAGCGTCATCATAGGCTAATATTTTATTTGAAACCAAAATATGAATTAAGGTAACCAATACCCCTTTACCCGTTGAGAAGTTTAACGATAAGGTGTCTTTATCCCATTCTTCATAAGGTGTGGCATTACCAACATTTGCCGCAGCAATGCGCTTGCCTTTATGATAAACAACCAAAGACCCACCGGCTGGCGCATCGTCAAGTTGCAAGGTTTGCATTATTTGGGTTAATTTTGTTTGAAGGTTGTGCATATGGTCACTCATTCTGTATTAGGGTCTACTTGACTTGCAAAAGACAATTAGCACTGAATGCTAGCGAGGTACCAGTAAACGCATTCGCACTTCTTCTTCCAGGCTATCTAAGCCATGGTCTTTACCCCGTTGAATAGCAGTATCCAGCTTTCGCCCACGCAGCCAGCCTGCTCGTAAGGCCACACATGCACCAACGCGATTTCCAGTGCCACAATGGATTAAGGTCTTTTTCCCATGATACGCACGTAATGCTTTATCAAACTCCAATAAATTAATCTGCTTTAAATCCTCAGCACCACTGATGGGTATATGGGTGTAGACAATTCCTTGAGCCTCAACAGCTGCTTTCTCATCAAACGTTAATTCTGACTCGGGCTGAAGATTGATAATGTGTTGTATTCCAACTTCTGCCGCTTTAACTACCATTTCTGGGTTAAGGCGTCCTGTAACCACTGTATTGGCATCTGGAAATCTAGCCCCTTCGAAAGCAGTTGCTAATGCCGCCTCAAGAGACTGGGGTTGATTGCTGTTATGCTCAATATTTTGGCTTTTATTATCGGTTGCAGTCGTAGTATTAGGTGTCTTCACCTGAACTTCATTCAGCGTACTGCTATGATTATTTTCTGCCATTATGGCTCCTTAATAGACTTAATAGCTTAACAAAACATATCCAGTTGATGACTTATATAGCCAAGTTAAAAACTTGATAGCGTAGAGTACTGCGATATTTAAAAGATACAGTTACTTAAGCCGAGACTAATACTCGGCTTAAGTAACTAATATTAAATTAATAAAAACGAGAACGTGTAGCGCTCACTAAGACTATAGTTTTTTGATAGTGCCTGCTAAATGCGGTTTATCATTTTTTGCACTATATAAATCAAACTCAACTAACTTAGAGGCATCCAGTTGGTTTAAATTTTCACCAATCAATTCAACTTCTGATGGCAGTAATATAGGCAACTTAAAGGCGACATCTACGGTGTATGCATCAGGTAAATCCATCAAACTTAAGCACTTGGCTTTAGACCACATTCCATGAGCGATGGCTCTAGGAAAGCCGAATGCTTTGGCAGTGAGAAGATGGATATGAATGAGGTTAAAGTCGCCTGATATCCTTGCATAGCGACGACCGATATCCTCTGGAACTGCAAATATACTGTGTAAATCGTCCTTTTGAGCCTCTGGCTTTTGATTGACGGTTTTAGGCTTGCTTGATTGGGTAGCTTTATCCGTTTTTTGGCGTGAAAGGTAGGTCGAGGTTCCCTCCCATACTAACTCTTCACCACTGTAAACCTTAGTCACAAAATCAAACTGTTTACCTTTATCATGATCACGAAGATTATCAAAGCTAACACTCATGTCAAACGTTTCAGTATCTGCAATACGGCGATGCTGAGTTACTGAATTTTCAACATGAACCAACCCTAACATCGCGAACGGAAAGTCCTCATCAACCATCATGTTCATTTGCAAGGATTGTGATAATACGGCAAAGTAGGTAGGCGGCACTTGTCCATTATCCGCAAACCCACAAATTCGACGATAGTCTTGTAGATTTGCTTTGTCGATCTTAAGTTCACTCACCCGATACGTAGCATCAGGTAAGGTTGATTTTTTTGCTTTTGCACCAGATTTTGACTTCTTACCTTTATTACCAATAATAGGGAGTAGAGACTTGATAACTTTGGGGTAGGTCTTTTTTGCTTCTGGCAAACGTTTAAATTCACGGGCTGAAGTTGTCATTTTTATTCCTTTATTAAAGTTATATTTAGCTTAAATTTGAGGACACGTTTAAAAGCTAATCTGTAAATCATACTCTTCAATGACAAAAAGAGCCATCGATGTGATGGCTCTTAATTGTAGGTGGTTGTAGTATCCGTAGTCTATGCCGGCTTTTTACTAGCTAGCTATGTATAACAGCTTATATACCAGCTATATAAAAAGCTTTCCATAAACTAAGTTAAGCGAATGCACCACGTCTACTCTTTAACAATTAAGCACCTAGTAAGCTTTGACCACAAACTCGTACGATGTTTCCATTAACACCGCCAGTGGCTGGAGACGCTAACCAAGCTGCAGTTTCCGCAACGTCGACCGGTAATCCGCCTTGACTCATTGAGTTCATACGGCGACCGGCTTCACGAATCGCCAATGGAATAGCAGCTGTCATTTGAGTTTCGATAAAACCAGGCGCTACTGCATTGATAGTAATACCTCTACCCTCGCCTTTAAGTTTCTTAGCAGTTGCTTGTACCAGACCTATGACACCTGCTTTAGAGGTTGCATAGTTTGTTTGACCCATATTACCTGCAATACCTGATATTGATGATACACAGACAATTCTTCCATTGTCATTTAGTACATTATGATCATCGAGATAATCGTTAATCATTGCAATACTTTGCAAGTTAATATTGATGACCATATCCCACTGTTTTTCATCCATCTTAGCCAATGTCTTATCGCGGGTTACCCCTGCATTATGTACGATGACATCTAGACCGTTTCGTTTTGCAGCAGCTTCTGCGATTTTTTCACCAGCGTCATCAGCGGTAATATCGACGGCTAATGTAGATCCCCCAATTTCGCCCGCTACTTTTTGCAAATCAGCTTGTTGCTGAGGAATATCGAGACAAATAACATGCGCACCATCACGTGCAAATACACGCGCCATTGATTCACCGATACCACGACTTGCACCGGTGACTAATACTGTCTTGCCGGCAAAAGGTTTTGACCAATCGATATCAACGTTAGTACCCGCGCTAACACGTACTACTTGACCCGATACATAAGCGGAACGAGCCGACATAAAGAAGCGAAGTGTAGAATCTAACTGTGCTTCTTCACCTTCACTAACATAGATAAGCTGTGCTGTGATACCTTTTTTGAATTCTTTACCGACTGATTTAACAAAACCTTCTAAAGATCGCTGCGATAACGTTTTACCGATGCGATCACATTCTTCAGGGGGACGTCCAATCACGATTACGCGACCAGACTTCTCCACTTGACGCGCCACAGGATGAAAAAACTCATACATCTCTTTAAGATCAGGCGCATGGGCAATATTACTAGCATCAAAAATTAAAACTTTATAATTTTCAGAATGACCCTCACTGTCTTTTGCTTCTAGGCCAGCATCCGTTAATGATGCTTTATGAGCATCAGAGCCGCTGGCATATACCTCAGCATGTAAGTCATTAAGTGTCGTTGCGATAGCATCACTAATGCTGCTATCCTGACCTGATGCTGAGCCAAACAGCACACTTCCACGTACAACCTTCTCTCCCGCTTCAAATCGATCTAACTTAACAGGTAAAGGTAGTCCTAAGTTTTTAGCAACTTTTTTTCCAAGGGGTGATTGGACAAACTCTCCATAACGATCTGACATAAAATCTCCTAATAGTTAATTGGTTAGAATTCAGGGTGGGTGAACGAAAATTAAGCCTTCTACCTTCTTATTAAACCTTCTAGAAGTATAAAAACTTCTTTATAATTCGATAAAAAACGGAGTCATAATCGATTCTAATTTAGTTTATTGTTTCATTTACAGTATTGATGGTGCCAATAAACACTAGTTTCAATTTAAATGCGTTAAATAGCGTCAAATATAACGACTCATCAGTTCATTTATTGCTTTTATTGTTTTTAAGCTTGTTTAGGAATTGACTATATAAACTACTCCTAAATTTATTTCAAATAGTCTATAAGATTATTGCCTTATATCAATGCCGACAATTTGGAATAGCCATTTAAATATAATTAATAACTCACTCTCAACTCTCAACGTAGCCTGTGGCTTTAATCCAGAATTTTTGATTAAAGGTCTTGATTTGCTGGGCTAAAAGCACCAGCCTACATTCCTACATTGAATTTCAATAAGTTGAGAACAGGTTTAAACATTCTCTTTTTCTAATGCTATATTTTGCGAAACATTTATATCATAAGTGAGCATGATATAGGATTGTCAATTATTAATGATATGATAAAATTAAACAGAAGGTTATGAATGTTCTTTTTAATGATAACATTATATTATTATAGAACAACTTTTGGCATATTGCTTGACCTACAATATTAAAAAGTAACGATGTTAAAAGTAACAGTGTTAAAAGTATCAATACTCAGTTACCATTGTTAAAATAGATTTTACCCTATATATTTAGTAGGGTTTTGAGTGAATATACTAGTTAAGCTTAAGATAGTTATATTGAACATACTTATTGCTGCTAAATAGCTAAAAAGCAGACAGTTATTCAACAATTATTTTATTTAACCTTTAGAAGTTTTGACTGCCCACTGCAGTAGACTGATAAAAACCTTCCATATTTCAAAGGATATAGATTTAATGAGCAACTCTAATAAAACAAATACCAATAAATCTGCCGAAACTTCTTCAACAGTAACATCAACTGTAGTTAGCAAACGTGGTGAGGCGTTACTTGAAGAAAATACGTCTCAATCAAACAATAACGATGCGGCTGTAGACTTTTCAAAACTTCAAGAGGATGTGGTTGATTCTCCTAAGTCAGAAGCGGATGCCGTCATCAGTGAAGATAAAGCCCGTAAACAAAAAATTCTTCAAGAAGCAAAGGCACAAGCAGAACAAGATGATAATCTTACGGCTACTGACGATCAGCCTAAAGCTAAAGATGAGTCAGAAACTGAAGTAAAAACTAAATCAGCAAATAGCGACAAAGCAGACTCATCTACTGATACCCAAGAGTCTTCCCCTAAAAGTTCTGAATCTACTCAATCAGACTCATCTTCTAAAGAAAATGCGTCTCAGTCTGCCAGTTCAACTCAGAAAGACACCCCTGCTAAGCCTTCTGCTTCAAATACAGAAGACTCATCTGGTGACAATAAAAAAACTGAATCATCACATTCTAACGACAATATTGCCTCTACCAATACTAAGGATAAATCTATGTCAAAATCATCTAACGAGTCAAAACTACCACGCCGTGTTGCAATCTTAGGGGGCAATCGTATCCCATTTGCACGCTCTAATGGTTCTTACTCAGATGCCAGTAATATTGATATGCTTAGTGCCGCCTTAAATGGTTTAGTAGAGCGTTATGAACTTCAAGGTGAAAGAGTTGGGGAGATCGTCGCTGGTGCAGTATTGAAACTTAGCCGTGACCTGAACTTGACTCGTGAATCAGCATTAAACACTGCACTTGATACTCATACACCTGCATACGATGTGTCACAAGCGTGTGGTACTGGCTTGCAAGCAACCTTTGCAGCATCTAACAAAATCGCATTGGGTATTATTGATTCCGCGATTACCGGTGGTGTTGATACGACTTCCGATGCGCCGCTTGCTGTTGGTGATGGCCTACGTAAAGCCCTTATTAAACTTGGCGCTGCAAGAAATAATAAGCAACGCTTAAGCGCATTAACCAGCATTAATCCAAAAGACCTTATCGAAGCGCCTCAAAACGGTGAACCTCGTACTGGATTATCCATGGGTGAGCATCAAGCGATTACCGCTTTAGAGTGGAACATTAGTCGTGAAGCACAAGATGAATTGGCGGTTAAGAGTCATCACAACCTTGCACGTGCTTATGAAGAAGGCTTTTTTGATGACCTAATTACGCCTTATAAAGGTTTAACTCGTGATAATAACTTACGCCCTGATACTTCATTAGAAAAGCTGGCCTCTTTAAAGCCTGTGTTTGGTAAGCGTAATGCGAATCCTACGATGACGGCAGCCAACTCTACCCCACTTACTGACGGTGCGTCATGCGTACTATTAGGTACGGATGAGTGGGCAGAAGCACATGGTCTAAAACCATTGGCCTATATCACTCATCAAGAAACTGCCGCTATAGACTTCGTTGGCAAAAGTGGTCCTAAAGAAGGCTTATTGATGGCGCCAGCTTATGCTGTACCTCGTATGCTTGAGCGTGCCGGCTTAACCCTTCAGGACTTTGACTTCTATGAGATTCATGAAGCCTTCGCCTCTCAAGTATTATCTACTCTTGCTGCTTGGGAAGATGAGACTTTCTGTAAAGAGCGTTTAGGTCTTGATGCTCCATTAGGCTCTATAGATCGTGACAAATTAAACGTTAATGGTTCTTCGTTAGCCGCAGGTCATCCTTTTGCCGCCACCGGTGGTCGTATCTTAGCTACGGCTGCTAAACTACTTGATCAAAAAGGATCTGGCCGTGCCTTAATCTCTATTTGTGCCGCTGGCGGTCAAGGTGTAACCTGTATCGTAGAAAAATAGGCATTTTTTATACTTTCTAAGATAGTACTGTTATTAGAAATAGTTAATGTTTCTAATACAAGTTACTAAGAATAAAAAAAGAGTCCAATTGGGCTCTTTTTTTTAGTTTAAAGGCTTTGATTTGCTAGGCTAAAAGCACCAGCCTACAATGAGTTTTAATAAGTTGAGAACGAGTTATAGGTTATTAAATGGCTGATATTAAAGTATAAGAATCTTAAATTAAATTATAAAGCCGCTAATATAGACATTAGCTGATCGAACACCATTTTATCTTGTACATTTTGCTGAATAGCCAATTTATTATCTTCTATCGCCGACATAACGATTTGAATATCGTCTACTTTAAGTTTAGAAATTGAGTCATACTTTTCTAGTCCAATATCTTGTTGCAATGGCTGAATACCGACACTTTGACGACTAAAATCCATTAGCATAAACTCTGATAGCTTCAAAAAGTCATCCAACGATAACGTTTTTTGCCAATAATCACTGGCAGCGATACTGCTTCGTTTACCCGCCCGTAGCGCCAACCAAGCTTTGATCCAAGTATCACGATACTGATACCACTCACTACTTAGCATATCAAGTGCTGCCAAAGGCGCGCCATTGGAAAGCTTTAATGCTTGTTCAATGTTAGCAGCTAAGTCCTCTCTATCCCTAAATTCAATTCTTGAATCAATGCGAGTGTCTGATGTAATAACGTTACTTAAATAGCCAATGACTTCCTCACGATTTATGCGATCTAGAGTCACTTGCTGTACTCGACTCTTAATAGTGGGTAGCAGTTTAGCGGGCATATCGGATATCAGCAGTAGGTGAATACCATCACGCGGCTCTTCAAGCGTTTTCAGTAAGGCATTAGCAGCTGCCACGGTCATCGTATCTGCATTATCAATGACGCACACTCTTCTACCAGTACTGCCCTGGCTTATAAAAGGTTGCAGCTCTCGTATATCATCAACTTTGATTGACGTTTTCGGGGTTTCTTTGGAATTTTTCTTAGCAGGTTTACTTTTAGTCGGTTTTTTCTTGGAATGAGCATTTTTTGAGCCTTGAGGCGTGTCCTCAGTAGACTGCATAGGCAAACTAGATTGGGGGAGAACTTTAAGATCAGGATGAGTTCCTGAAGATAACCATAGACAGCTTTGGCAGTGACCACAAGCACCTTGCTGGGCAGTTAGTTGATGCTCTTGCTGAGTATGTTGTTGGGCTCCTTGTAATGTAGTGTGTTCTGTAACACTTTGACTGTTCACATTTAAAGACTGCTCTCGATTATCGCAAAGTAGCCACGCCACAAATCGCCAGACAAACGCGCGCTTACCGATACCTTGCATTCCTGCAAATAAAAGTCCATGTGGCAAACGATCATAGCGCTTTAACAGATCATTCCATGATGTTTGCTGCCAAGGTAATACAGGGGCGAAGTATACTCCTACATGATTATCTAATTCCTGATTCATATTTTCTCTACTGCCCAGCCTGTTCAGATATTCAAATTTATTATTCGATATTAATGTTTTTAAAGCCCTATTAAGCCCTATTAAGCATAACACTCTGGGTCACTCAACACCCTAAAATAATGCCTATTAAGGTTAAACTATAACAACTCGCTAATAGGAAGTGCGTTCAATCGATCTAAATCTTGTTGTAGATCGACACCGGGTGGTAATCGTAGCGCCGCTTTGGCTATTGCAATCTTACCCCCATTTTCCAATACTCTTAACTGCTCAAGACTTTCAAGACGTTCCAAAACTCCTGGTGACCAGCGAACAAAGTTTTGTAATAATTTCACCCGGTAGGCATATATTCCCAGATGTCGATAAGCATTTTTAGGCAAACCTAAATGGTTATCTTGTTCGCTACTCTGGCTTTGTTCAAGTTCACTTTCATGAGTTTCTTGAGAGTTTATTGTTGTCATTGCCATAGCTTGGTCGCGGTCGCATGGAATTGGAGCACGACTAAAGTATAAAGCATGTTGCTGATTATCTGTCACTACCTTGACGACTGAAAGTCTTATAAACTCCTCATAGTCTGCAATAGGCTCATATAAGGTTGACATCACACAGTCAGGTTTTTCGACTAATAAATCATGGACTTGTTGTAGTAGTTGCGGGGGAACGAGTGGCTCATCGCCTTGCATATTGACTACTATATCAGACTCACCCCAGCCTTTAATCTGAGCGACTTCACTTAAGCGATCAGTACCTGACGCATGACTGGCATCTGTCATGACTACTTCATAGCCTGCTTCCCTGCATACTGTTGCAATTCTATCATCATCGGTTGCTATACACATGTCATCAGCAAACATCGCTTGGCTTGCCTTTTCTGCCACCCAAAGTATCATAGGCTTGCCATGAATAGGTAATAAAGGCTTCCCGGGTAAACGGCTACTTTGATAGCGTGCGGGAATGACGATATGTACTTTAGCATTTGAAGATTGAGCGTTTAAAGATTTAGTATTTGGTGACATAGTATTTGGTGACATAGTATTTGGTGACATAGTGTTTGGTGACATAGTATTTGGTGACTTATTTTATGTTATTTATTTTCTTGCGATTTATTTTGGTGAGCGTTCATTGATTTTTGATATAGTAAAAGAAGTCTAAAATGGTTACAAGGCAACCGTGTGCAAGTACTACTGCAGTAGGCTTAACGAGATTAACGCTGTAACCGATTAGTAGTTCGCTGACTATAGTTCACTGACTATAGTTCGCTCACTATAACTTAAAACCTGTATTCATAAGCTTAGGTTTTGAATACAGGCTCTTAAGGTTTAAGTTAAAGGGAGGTGACACCTAATTTATCCAATTGAGTTAATAAGGTAGCATAACAATTTTCAGATAATATAGCACGAACAGGAAGCACCCATATTGACAAACTATGAAGCATAGGATGTGCAGCCACCAAAGGGGCAACTTTCACCGCATCTTTGCTAGTAATCACAATAGGATAATCACTCAAAGATATAAAATCATTGACTGTAAACTGATGATGATCAGGCATCGGCTTTTCAATGACGTTATAACCCAAGGTTTTAAGCGTATTAAAAAAACGCTGTGGGTAACCTATGCCACTCATCCCATAAACTGTTTGTGGGCTTGAGTTAGTCTCTTTATTGACATTGCCACTGGTATTAATATTACCGCTTGCAACATTGTCATTTTTATTTTGATTAAAAAGAGGGACTAACTGGTCAGGTATAAGCGTCATTGTCAGTTTATTACTATCATCACTTGTATTTTTATCGTTTTTCTGTGGCGATTGCAAATGAGATAGGTTTGAAAAATGTGATGTCTTATCTGAAACAACTGTTTTAGAAGGGACTTGATTAGAAGAAGCATGACTAGAGGGGGCTTGATGATAAATAACAGTAGCGCCATTTAAGCGACTGATGGGCTCACGTAAAAAACCGGTTGGCAGAAGCTGCCGATTTCCAAACCCTCTGATGCTATCTACCACTATCCACTCTAGATCTCTTTGCAGTCTGTAGTGCTGAAGTCCATCGTCCGCTATTATTAACTGTGTCTCAGGGTAGTTTTTAAGTAAGCATTCAATCGCTTGTTGACGATTTGGACAGACACTCACCGGAGCCGATGTCTCACGAGCAATAAGGCAAGGTTCATCTCCGACATCTCTCGGTACGCTATTGACAGTTACCAATTGCGGCATCAAGACTGGATTACCCCCGTAACCACGGCTAATCACGCCGACGTTGATATTTTGAGAATTAAGATATGTCACCAGTTCAATAATTAGTGGGGTTTTGCCACTACCCCCTACTGTGATATTACCCACAACCAATACTGGTATAGGTGCATGATAGCTTTTAAACAGTCCGGATTGATACCCTATACGCCGAATATAGGTGACAAGCCCGTACAACCAACTCAGCGGCAGCATCAACCACAACCACCCACTCTGAGAGTGCCATGACTTAATCAGTCCCATCTCTACTTTTGAGCTGTGTGGTGATGACTTATCTTTCATTAGATTTATTTAGCATTAATAGCGTTATATTGTGCATCTGAGAAGTCTCTGGCATACATATGCGCATACTGACCTGACAACGCCATAAGCTCTTCATGACTACCTGATTCAATAATACGACCGCCATCCATCACTACGATTTTATCAGCCGATTCGATGGTGGTGAGACGGTGAGCAATGACTAAAGTGGTTCTATTTTGCATAACATTGTCTAGCGCTTGTTGAATATAATATTCAGATTCATTATCTAGTGCGCTAGTCGCTTCATCAAGCACTAATATAGGCGCATCCTTTAGTAAAGCCCGCGCTATTGACAATCTTTGACGCTGCCCACCAGACAATTGCAAGCCTTCTGCACCGATTGAGCTATCGTATCCCTCAGGCAGTTTCATAATGAAATCATGAGCGAATGCCGCTTTTGCAGCTTCAATGATTTGATCATCACTTTTATGTGCTAAGTCACCATAAGCAATATTGTGCCGTACCGTATCATTAAACAAGATGACTTGCTGATTTACCATAGCGATTTTAGATCTCAATGACGTCAATGAAATCTGATCGATGGGTATACCATCGATAAATATATTGCCGCTACTAGGGTCTAAGGTACGTGTTAATAAATTAACAAGAGTCGTTTTACCTGCCCCACTTTTACCCACAAATGCGACTGTCTCACCCGCTTTTATTGTTAGATTGAAGTTTGACAATGCTTGAGTACCATCTGGATACAGCATGGTTATATTATCAAAACGAATGTCGCCGTCTACCTTGTGTAAATTGCTTCCCGTATCTTCTTCTTCAGGCTCATCGAGTAATGCAAAGATAGAGTCTCCTGCTGCTATTCCCTTTTGTAGCTTCTGGTTAACATCTGTCAAATTTCGAACTGGCTTACTGAGTAAGCCTGCAGCGGTTAAATAGGCAATAAACTCACCGGCAGTGGTATTCGAGATAACTTCTGGACGTAAGGCTAGCCAAATAACGATAGACATGGCTGCTGCCATTAATAACTGTACAGCTGGCGTATTAATGCTGTTAGTCACAACAATTTTCATACCCTGCTTTAAGTTTTTTAAGGAAGCTTTCTCAAAGCGTGCTTGCTCATAAGATTGACCCCCATAATTTTTGACGACTTGATAGCCACCTATAATTTCATTAGTGATATGACTCACATCACCCATGGTCTTTTGAATACCTTTTGACAAATTCAGATAGCGTGACGATGCTTTTTGAATCAACCACAGTATAGGGGGCAACACTAAAAATAAAATTAACGTGAGACGCCAGTTTGAATACATCAAAAAGCCAAGTAATCCGAAAACCGTTAATCCATCGCGCAATATAGTTTTAACAGAGTCTGTGCTGGCCGCAGTTACCTGTTCAACATCAAAGATTAATTTGGATGAGATAGTCCCGGAAGGATTTTCTAAAAAAAAGGCGCTAGGTAGCTTTAAAAGCTTATCAAAAACTTCAACCCGCAATTGATACACTAAATTTCTTGAAATTAATGCTGAGAAATAGTTACCTAAAAAAGACCCTACTCCTCGTATAAAAAATAGAAGGATGATTAAAAAGGGGAATAAATTTCGTTGTTGTTGAGTACCGTTATTAATGGCATCAGTAATAAATTGAATTAACTTTGCGATACCAATTTCAGTTGCTGAATTGATTGAGAACCCAATAACTGTTAATCCAATAGCCCACCAATATTGTTTTACATAACCTAATAACCTAATATAGGTTTGTAAACCACTTGGCTTATCTAGACGATTCACAGCATTCGTAGATGGATTGCTTGAATTCTGATTAGAGGAAAACGTGGGCGATGCATCTGTGTCTGATGGTTTACTCATCATATGCCTTTTTTAGATTGCATTCTTAAAGCTATAGTTGCAGACGTTTATATTGACTAATATCGTTATGCTAGATAGATCAAACGCAGCAATTGAGGGTGATACTTGTTTAGAAAACAGTTATGATTCAAAATACTTTAAAAGGGCTTCTAACTCCTCAGGGCTGTGGAAAAATATTTCCATACTACCTTTGCCTCCCTTTTTTTGCTTTAACTTAACTGTCGCCCCTAAGTACTCTGATAGCTGCTGATTTAGTTTCTCAATTTCGATATTTGATGATGAAGACTCACGCTTATTATCTTTCTCTGGGTTCAAAATAGACTTAACCAATTTTTCAGCTTCACGAACCGTCATTGAGGCTTCGATAATTTTATGCGCGATAATAGGCTGTTGCTCTGAAGATAATGATAATAAAGCACGAGCATGCCCCATATCTAAATATCCATCATTTAATTGGGTTTTAACATCCTCATGCAAGTGGTTCAGTCTCAATAAGTTTGACACTGTGGTTCGCGCCTTCCCAACGACTTCAGCAATCATGGCATGGCTCATGCCAAATTCAGTATGAAAGCGCTGCAATGCGGCGGCTTGCTCAATAACCGAGAGATCTTCACGTTGTATATTTTCGATCAAAGCCAATGCGATGGCCAGCTCATCAGACAAAGCCCGCTCAATAGCGGGTATAGTAATCTGACCTGCCATTTTTGCTGCACGCCAACGCCGCTCGCCAGCAATAATCTCATGGGTTATTCGGTCCGAAGCTTTCTCTTCAGTTGCCAATAGTGGACGAATAACGATTGGCTGCATAACCCCATGTTGTTTAATAGACGACGCCAGTTCGCTTAGCGCCGTTTCACTCATATCCCGTCTAGGTTGATATTTTCCGGCTTGCAAACGCTCAACATCAATTTGCACCAATGTCATTTCATCTTCTGCATCGTCGTCATTCACTATCACGGAGCTAGACTCAAGATCACTATTTACAAGCTTTTTTCTAACGGGTGTTTTTTTCTGAGTATTAGCAACTTTAGTACTGCTTTTTTTGTCAGCCTGGTTATTATTAGCAGTTGGGGACTGAGCTGACGTTGAGTTGTCATCTTCAATACGCACATCATCGCGTAATGCAACCGCTGTAATTTCTTTTTCCTTTTTAATAGACCCGAGTAGAGCATCTAACCCTCGGTTTGCAGCTAATCCACGCTTTTTTGCCATGTCGGTTATCCTCTACTACCTGCTTACCTGATCTACAAATTTAAGTCTACAAATTTAAGATCACAAATGATGTCAATATTATTAAAAGAATAATTAAAAACTTAAAAAATATTTAAAAGCTGTTAAAAAAAGATGAGGTTAGATTATCATTCACTCATAAAGCGTATAACTATAGAATAAAACTAAAGTTAAAGAGTACAACTCGAACTAAATAGCCTTTAGATAAACGCTAATCTAGGGTCTGTTGAACACTCTAATGAGCCACCCTATTTAAGGGTTTATCATTTTAATGAATTGTGCAGCGCTTGCAAGCACAAACCTTGCTTATTCCATGAATTTATAAATCTGTACTCTATATAACCTTTAAGTCAATAATCTATTACATGAAAAAGATAATTAAAAGACGATAATTGAAAGGCAACAATTAAAACAACACCATTAACTATCCAATTTTAAGGATAATTGTCGACTTTGATTAACTATCTCCGTTGCCAACTTGCGATAAGCCTGAGCACCTTTTGAGCTTTTTTCATAGTCAATGACAGACATACCATGTGCGGGAGCTTCCGCCAAACGAACATTTCTTGGAATAATTGTTTTAAACATTAAGTCGCCAAAATGTGACTCAAGTTCAGCTGACACATCATTTGCTAAAGTATTGCGCGCATCAAATAACGTTCTTAATACGCCACGAATATGCAAGTGCGGATTGAGTTCTTTTAAGCGATCGATTGTTTGAGACAAATCTGCTAAGCCTTCAAGCGCATAATACTCACACTGCATGGGAATAATAACCCCTTGCGTGGCAACCATAGCATTGATGGTTAGTAAGTTTAAACTTGGCGCACAGTCAATTATAACGTAGTCATAGCCACCTAGGGACGTCATTGCCGTACTTAGCAGTAAGTGACTGTCACTTTTACCCATCAAAGTAATATCAATGCCCGATAGATCACGGTTTGCGCCAATAACATCGAATCCTGAAGGGCTAGAATAAATAGCTTTAGTAATATCAACACCATCTAATAAAACATCAGCGATACTAATTTCAAGACTTCTTTTCTCAAGACCGGTGCCTGATGTGGCGTTACCCTGAGGGTCTAAATCAATAAGTAATACTTTTTTGCGTCTGGCGTATAACGTTGCAGCCAGATTTACCGCTGTCGTAGTTTTACCCACACCGCCTTTTTGGTTTGCAATAGCCAGTATTTCCATAGGGGATACTCTAATACCTCAATAAAAGCAGGTTGTTTAAAATTATTTTATTTATCTCAGATTTAAATATGTCAGATTTATTTATGTCAGAATTTGTCGCAAATTAAACCAACGTATTCGGGGCCGATTTATTTATTTCAGTCTATACAGTTCAGTAATATGTCTGGTCTCATGCAAAAACGGCACCGTTAATGGTATATGACTGATCGCCCAATTTGTCTCTAAACTTTGAGTTTCCTTCTCATCTGGTACAAGCCCTTTCATTGCTTGCAAACAGCCATCTATAGCCATTCTAGGTGCCGCTGCTTCGACGAAGTCGTTCAAGCTTGCAAAAGCTCTTGACGTCACAACGGCAAACTTATCCGCTTCTTCAGGATTGAAGTTTTCAATACGGCTAGCGACAGGTGTTACATTACTGATATCAAGTTCTGTAATCAACTGTCTAATAAAACGAATCTTTTTTTGATTGCTATCAAGAACCGTCACTTCTCGATTTGGTTGACAAATTGCCACAATGACACCAGGCAATCCTGCTCCAGTACCGATATCTAGAAGACAACCTGTCCTAAGATAAGGTAAGATAGCCAAACAATCAAATACATGCTTGATTAAGGCCTCTTTCGGCTGCTTTATCGCAGTTAAATTATAGGCTTTATTCCAGAACAGAA
Organism: Psychrobacter sp. CX18; assembly: GCF_057396215.1. NCBI lineage: Bacteria > Pseudomonadati > Pseudomonadota > Gammaproteobacteria > Moraxellales > Moraxellaceae > Psychrobacter > Psychrobacter sp. CX18. The sequence continues at coordinate 156,609 of NZ_JBXYJH010000008.1, forward strand.
GCTTATCTAAATATAATAGTAGCTGACGTTGTTGCTCAAAGTTGATATCTATCTTTAATTCTTCAATGGCCTGTAATAGCAACTCATTAAGCTCATTATATTGACTATGTATTACTTTAAATTCAGAGGTGTTCATCATTTATCGATACCATACTGTATTATAATATGGGCAAACTTTAAAATAATTTAGCCCTTTAAATTAGCAGGGCATTATAGCACGTTCCATATTTTTTGAGACGCAATCCCTACTTTATCCTGCGACAGTTTAGAATGAGACTGCGTAGCCATAACTCGGCTATTACTCAAATCAATGAGCGGTTCCCGAATCCACAGTTTGTATCTTAATTTGAGCCAATTATGCCTACCCCTAAATATACGCCTATTAAAGCGCCACACTCTAAAGACGCTACTAATAAGCAATTAAACAAAAAAACAAAGCATAAGTCGAAGCAAGTCCGCTCAACTCTTAATCCTGATATTGCTATCAATGAAGCACCCAGTAAAACGACATCGACTAAAAAAGCAATAGATATTCAAACGGTACAGCAAATCAAGCATAGCTGCAAAGTTATGTTTAAAAAACTAAAAAAACATACTGATGGTTCATCGTTGCCAACAACAACAGAAACGGCACCGAAATTAGATATCAGTTTTGGTCAAACCCGTGCCATTAATGCCTTAAAAACAGCGTTTGAAATTTCTGCAAATGGTTATCATGTTTTTGCAGTGGGTGAAAATGGACTTGGTAAACGCACCTTTATTACACAATATTTATCAAAACAGGGCCATAAACAAGCATCGATAGTGGACTGGATATATGTTTACAACTTTGCTCAGCCTTTAACCCCCCTTAGTATCGCATTAAAAGCAGGTAGCGCCGAGCAATTGGCTCAAGATATTATTGATATATGGCGAGAGCTTACTCAGGCTTTCGATCAGTTAAAAATACAATCACCTTTTATCTTTCAGTCAGTACATTTAAATTATTTAAACCATACCCATAGTGAAAAAATATCTATTTATAACGGTAAATACGGTGATAAGAATGATGATAACGAAACCAACTTAATACCGCTAAATCAAGCTGATATGACTCAAGAAATTGAGCGACTTCAACGCGTTGCCACCACTACAGCACAAGAACTTATTATACCTTTATTTGATAATTTAGTGGCTACCCATTTCGACAACCCCTCACTTATTACTTACTTAAATCAACTCAAAGATGACATGATTGCACATGCTTTCCCAATTTTGATGGGCAATGATGATCGTTTCCGTGTCAATACTCTTCAGTTGATCCCTGATCGCTACAATATTAATATTATTAACAGTCACTCTGCTTTTTATAAACTTAATGACCTTAATACCCTTAACAACCAGAGTTCAAGCAATTCAGTCACTCATTCCAAACCGCTTTACACCAAAGATGGGGCACCTATTATATTCGAAAATAACCCAACCATTAGTAGACTACTGGGTAATATTTATCAGACGACACAGTCAGGTACTGACATTTGCAATCATATGATGATTCAACCGGGTGCTCTGCATAAGGCTAATGGCGGCTATATCATCATTGATGCCCATCACTTAATTGAGCAACCAAAAGCATGGCATGAGCTTAAACTCATTATTCAAGCTGGCATCCTTTGTTTAGCCAATTACAATCAAAATAAAGAACAGACAACAATCCCTCTATTACCAGAACCTATTCCACTAAATGTAAAAGTTATCTTACTTGGTGATCCCGACTTATATGATCAGTTTGCTGAACATGATCCTGACTTTACAACTGTTTTTAAAATAAGAGCTGATTTTCATAACGAAGTGATTCGGAGTGCTGACAATGAGTTGAAAATGACCGGTAAAATGGCAGATATTATTCATAAATATCGATTAAAACATTTTGAAAATACTGCCCAAGCGTTAGTGATAGAACATTTGAGCTTGCAATGTGAAGATCAAAATAAACTGAGCCTGCATACTGATAGTATGATTCAGCTCATGCTGGAATCAAACCGGCAAGCCGATATTGACCACTCTACATTAGTGACTGCTCAGCACGTAAAGCAGGCTCTGACTGATATGCGCTATCGTTCAAGTTACCTAAAAGAGCTTTATTTACAAGAGATTACGAATGGTCAACAGCTGATTAGCACCTCAGGCACTGCCGTAGGTCAAATTAATGCGCTCACTATCATAGACTATGCAAATACTGAATTTGGCATGCCTGCGCTTTTAACAGCGGTCGTTCAACATAGTGTTGGTTCAGGAGATATATTAGATATTGAACGTGATGTTGAGTTAGGGGGTAGCTTACACGCTAAAGGAATGCTCATTATGAACAGCTACTTGCGTGCGTTATTTAGCCCTTACCAGCCTTTAAACTTTACAGCGTCATTGGCGTTTGAACAGAGCTATGCCCATATCGACGGTGACAGTGCAACGCTTGCCGAAGCTTGCGCCCTATTATCAGCTTTAGCGGACACTCCAATTACTCAGTCGTTAGGTATCACCGGCTCGATGAATCAGCTCGGTAGAGTTCAGGCGGTGGGCGGTATCAATGCGAAAGTAGCAGGATTTTTTGATGCCTGCTCCCATCAAGGGTTAACGGGTAACCAAGGCGTCATACTGCCCTATGCAAATATTACGCAATTGATGCTGCGCGATGATATTATTAAAGCTGTAGAAGCTGGGAAATTCCATATTTACGGGGTGAAAACGTTAAGCGAAGCGCTGACTATTTTGTCAAATAAACCGGTAGATACTACCAATAAAAAAGGCCACTATCGCAAATCCAGCCTATTTGGGAAGATTATTAACAACCTTAAAAAGTGGGAAGAGCAGCTCAACCCTCCTGAAGCACAAGAGGAGTCTGAACACGGAACTGAGGCTAAAAATAAGCGTTAAAATTAGCGTCTTTTGAGCAGATTGATAATAAGAAAAAGGACTAATTTCACATTTAATTTAATAAAATTGGCGTCAGCTATCGTATGCTATTGTAAAATGTGCTATTTTTTAGCTGTACTGTAATCACTATTACGAAATAGTCTATAAATTGATAATTATTCTTTTTGACAATGGGTAAGATATGGTCAGCAACATTAGAGCGGCAAATAAAACTACCAGTGCTACCAAAAAGGTTTCAAAAAAAGGAGCCAGTCAAGCATCAAGTAATAGTACTGCCACTACCGCTCGTCAATGGGAACTTCTTAACCAGTTGCAGCGAGGAAGCTGGCGAGGAACCCATCATTTGCATGAACAGTTAAGGTTGGCTAACTTTGATGTCAGTTTACGTACTGTGCAACGTGACCTAAATGCCTTAGCACAGCGCTTCCCCATTGAAAAAAATAATGCCAACCCACAAGGGTGGCGCTGGAAAGATGATGCGCCTGTCCAAAGCTTACCTCACATGAATTTGTCACAGGCAGTGGCATTTAGTATGGTTGAGGCCAATCTTTTACAGCTTTTACCGCCCGCTATATTAGATGAACTTAGACCTTGGTTTGATCTGGCACGGCGTCAACTAAAAAATAGTAAAATCACCCATAACTGGCTAGATCGCGTTCGTATCGAGCCTGCCACACAACCGCTAATCGCACCAAAAATACGCCGAGAATGTCAAGATTCTATTTATCAAGCTATCTTTTATGAACACCAAATTACCGCCAGCTATACCCGCCGCAATAATGATAACCCAGGCTTATACCGATTAAATCCCATCGCTATTATTCAACGTGGTGTTGTAATATACCTTTTAGCGACTAAAATTGGGGATCCTAAAGAAATAATTCGCACCTTTGCTTTGCACCGCTTTACAGACGTGACAGTAGAAAACTCTACCACTGTTATACCCGATGGCTTTGATTTAAACACATATCTGGACTCTGGAGGCATGGGATTTGCCCATTTCTTATTTAAAGACCTGCCTGATCACGGCAAAAATACCAAAGTTAAATTAGTGTTTGAAGGAAAAGCCGCTACCAGTTTAATTGAAAGTCGTCTCAGTGAGGATCAGGTTGTGATTGAAAATGAAGACGACAATACTCAAACTATCACGGCTACAGTCAATCTGACATCTCAAATAGTCTGGTGGCTTCGTGGATTTGGCAAAAAATTAATTCACATCGAACCCAAGATCTTAGCACAAGCTGTTAATGAGGATGATCCTGAAATCTAGTTAGGGCGTGTGGAACATTCGACCATGGCACTGGCGGAGACTATTTTTTAGTCAATATGCAGTGAAATTTTTGACGCTTAGTCATTCTAAGTTAGAAAATTTCGCCATATATTGGCAAAAAAGAGTCCCGCCCCTTCGGGCTGATACTAAAATCGCCCCAGACGTTGTTACAAACCTAGCCAAGGTCTAGACATTAGCGTCAGTTTGCGCCTAGTCTGGAACGATTTTAGCTATCAGCAGTGCTAATTTGCGAATGTTCCACACGCCCTAGTTTTTAACGTACTATTTTTTCACTCATCACTTATCTCGTAATTATTTTAGTATATTGATATGTCTATCTAAGACGGGTTAAAGCCGAAGACTTTGACGACGATTGATATATCTTAAATGACTCTTTGACAACTTCTTAACGGCAGAGATTAGGTGCAAAAATACTGTTTGGTGAATAAAATAGTCTCTAAGCTATTATTTAAATCACTTCTATAATGCTATAATCTTTAGCAGCCCCCTATTTACAAACTCATACTATATCAAATCTAAAATTAAACCCCTTATTATATTATTATTAATACGACATCTCATTGGTTTAGCGTGTCTGACCTAACTTAGCGATGAGATAGTTTTATTTCAGATTTGATATGTTTTAAGTCATTAACCACTAGGAGTTTCATTTGGCCTCTACATCCACCTCTACAGCTAAAACGGTTGACCTTAGTGATCCTAATCCCCCCTCTTTTGTAGATAACAGTATCGCTGAATCAAATCTACTTAGTGAGTTGCCGATACAAGGCAGCACATTATTATTTGGACTAAATTTTAAATATACTAAAATCCAAAAAAAGGGGTTAATTAACCGACTTAAAGGTAATAAACAAACGCTCGATATAGATTTATCATGTGTGCTTTATGACAAAAACCGACAAGTTGTAGATACTGTCTGGTTTAAACAACTAAGAGATGAGTCTTCCGCTATTCGCCATCAAGGGGATAGCTTAAATGGTAAAGACAGAGGCGCCTCTGCTGAATTAGACCGCAATGTAGATGTGGAAACGATCGAGTTACGATTATCACGCCTGCCAAAAACTGTCTCTCATATTGCGCTATTACTCTCTTCGTACTATGACTATCCTTTAAAATCTGTGGAACGAGGCAACGTCTATATCAGCGATGATGAAGGCAATGAAGTATTTAGCTCAGATTTAACCCTCCTAAATCACGATAGCTCTGCTTTATGTTTGGCGATATTAAGTCGAGAACTGGGTGAATGGCGACTAACAATAAAAGAACTTCGTTTAAACAGTCCTAAAATGGAAGAAATGACGCAGCAAGTATCGCATGAGCTATCTCGTCTATATGTATAACACCAATATGTATAACGACAATATGTTTAATGCCTTAATGTTAAATCGTCATTGATTTAAACAACCCATACTTAACATATCTGCTGAACGACTTCATTTCGCCCTACCTAACCAGTTGTTTCTAACATAAAATGAGACTACATGGGGCACCTTTAAGCTAAAAGATAAGGTAAAAGTTAATCTAAAAAAATAGGAATAAAAATAGGATTAAACACACCTTCTGTTTAATCCTATTTTTGTATAGCACTGTTCCAATAGAGGGTTTATTTAAGCAAAACATCCAAAGATATGGAGTTAATACAGGTTCTACGCTTGCCAACTATAGTTTTGAAGACTGAAGTTTTAAATACGGTCATTTAAGCACTGCTATTACAAATGTTCACCACAGTGTGGGCAATAATTCTTCTTATCAATTTCAGCGATTCTCTCTTCATACTCTTTTTCTCTGAGTAACTGCAAAATTACCTCATCTGCTTGTTCTTTCGTGAGTCCCAGCTCACGTCTAACTTTATCCACTTTGTATCTATCCTTAATAAGATCCATGTGTTCATCCTCAAGCAGTAACTCAAGAAATCTTTGCTCCATCTGCTCTCGTCTTTGCTCAAGCTCAGACGCCAATCCTGACGCTAAGATACCAGCAGGTAACGCCGCTAAACCTACGCCTAATATAGTAATCACGGCACCCAAAAACTTACCTAAGGTCGTTACTGGAATCACGTCTCCATAACCTACGGTGGTTAAAGTGACGACTGCCCACCACATAGACTTAGGAATAGACTCAAACACTTCTGGCTGAGCCTGATTCTCAACCACATAAATACCGCTCGAAGCCGTTACTATCATAATTATAAGAATAAAAATGACGGCTTTGAAAGATTCTTTTTCTTTATGAAGTACGACCAGCAAAATTCGCATCGCCGCAAAGTAGCGGGTCAACTTCAGCAGTCTGAATAGCCTTAATACCCTTAAAAAACGCAGATCGACTGTCAAGAAGAAATTTAAAAAAGCAGGTACGATTGATATTAAATCAATGATTGCACCAGGACTTCTCACCCAAATCCAACGCTTTCTCCAGTTAGATTTGTTTTGATACACTCCTGTGTCACGTTCCGCAATGGACCAAAGTCTTAATATGTACTCTAAAGAGAAAATCACAATCGATAAATCTTCAAAGGCAGCAAATAAATGCTGATTTGGAAAATACCATCGATCTACAGACTCCGCTATTACCGCAGAGACATTTAGTATAATGAGAAGAATTAAAAACTTATCGACAAATTTACTTAAATGGGATTGATATAACTCATTCTCAATAATATCGAAAGTCTTTGCTCGAAGTTGCTTATATATCTTACTATTAATCATAATGGCTTTTATTTCTTAAAGACTCAGGTCATATTATTATAGAGTACAGTTTATCGTTATACTATTCGGGTTTAAAATAATTAAAATAACAGGCGTGGTAAAACTAAAAAAGCTTTCAACCTGATGGACAGTTGAAAGCTTCATAGTATATAGGTTAGGGTTTATTATCGTTTATGAATTAAATCATAACCTGTCTATAACTCAGAATCTGACTATCAAATTAAAATACGTCTAGGATCTGCCAACAGCTTAGCAATGTAGCGTGTAAATACTGCTGCATCGGCACCATTGATGACTCTATGATCATACGATAGGGACAAAGGTAACATCAATCGTGGTTCAAAGTTTTGTGACTCTTCATTCCATCGAGGCTGCATAGAAGCTTCAGAAACGCCTAAAATGCCAACTTGAGGCCAATTTACCAAGGGTGTGAAGTATGTCCCACCAAGGTTACCTTGACTTGAAATGGTAAAGCTTGCCCCTTGAAGATCCTTAGTACCTAGTTTCTTATCCCGAGCCTTAGCAGCCAACTCGCCAATTTCAATAGCGATTTGCTTAATACCTTTATCTTGAGCATTTTTAATAACTGGAACTATCAACCCATCGTCTGTGGCCACCGCAATACCCATGTTGACAGTTTGTCTGATATGAATCTGAGTATTATCGTCACTAAGATGACTGTTAAACCTTGGATATTGCATTAAGGCATAGGCGGTTGCTTTAACAATAAATGCTAAAATCGTTAAACCAATACCTTCCGCCTTAAACTCTGCTTTAAGCGCTTTTCGTAACGTTTCAGTTTCAGTTATATCAGATAAATCAAACTGAGTAACTTGAGGAAGATAGGTATTGTAGTTTAGCTGAGGGATAGAGACCTTTTGTAGACGGCTTAAATCTTGAGTTTCAATATTGCCCCAAATCTCCGAATTACTCATGTCAGGTAAGTTAGGTAGACCAGAAACTGCTGCTTTAGAGGGAGCACTTGAAGCACTAGACACTGCACTCAAACGTGATTTTACAAAGTCAAAAATATCTTCTTTAACAATACGTTGATTAATCGCTGAGCCTTTGACTTGGGAGATATCAACCCCAAGTTGACGCGCCATTTTACGAACTGCAGGACCTGCATAGACATCAGCTAATTTAGAATTTACCTCAGACTCACTTAATTTAGATGAATCTTGGTTATTTGCACCATGATTATCCGACGATTTTGCATTAACTTTATTCGTATCACTTTGCGAGGCTTTAGCTTGACGATCACTTTGTTGGTCAGAGCTATTATTACCAGAAGTAGCATTGTCATCGTCGTTGTTGGACGCGGCGCCATCGTTTCCTTGTGACTGCTTTTTAGAGCGGGTATTATCACTGCCCTTAGTACCCTTAATCACAATAAAATCTTGCCCATTAGCAACCGTATCACCCGCTTTTACCAATAGCTTTTCGACAATGCCTGATACCGGTGAGGGCACTTCAACGGATGCTTTGTCTGATTCAATCAAAAGTAGGGACTGTTCAGCGTCAATTTCATCACCCACTTCGACCATTACTTCAGCGACTTCAGCCTCCTCTACCCCTAAATCAGGTAATGGGTAGGTTGTTGAGGTGGACTCTGATTGACGAGATTCTGAACGGTCATTAGACGACTCATTTGAAGTTTGGTCACTATCATCCTGTTGCTGTTCTGTTGCTTGACGCTGTGCTGCATCAGCATTGGATTGTTGGTTGCCTAACTTTTGATTGTCTGACTTTTGGATGTCAGACTGTTGAGATTGAGAAGACTCAGGATTGGCACTGTTAGCAGCAGTATTAGATGAGTTGTCCCCCTCTACATCAGCGTCAAGCTCAATCAATACGGAACCTTCTGATACTGTATCACCCACTGAAACCGAAATTTTAGTTACGGTACCACTGGCTGAACTAGGGACTTCAACTGACGCCTTATCAGACTCAAGCAAAACTATATTATCATCTTCAGTGATCTTGTCACCTACTGAGACCATTATCTCACTGACTTCGGCGCTTTCAACGCCTAAATCTGGGGTTTTAATTTCCATGTTTATTCTCCAGCTTTTATTATTTTTAGATTCGAGATTCTTAGATTAGTATTTATTTGAATATTGATTCTTAATTTACTGATTATTAATTGATTGATTGAAATAGATATCATCGTTTACAAAATAGTTTCTATTCATCAACATCATTGTCATTTAAGAACTTAGCATCAAATGAATCTTCAGCGCGTCCTTCATCTCTAATCTCGTCATCATCTTCTTCATCAATCTCTGGTACTGGATTTGGATTAATATTATCTGGAGCTGGAGCATCAGGGAAATGATCATATTGAGGCTGGGGCTGCCAAGCAGGGGGTTGATCAATATCAATACCGAGACTGGTGATGGCATCCTTAACCAAACGCATTTCAACTTCCCCTTCATCTGCCAGACGTTTTAAGGTCGCTACAACGATATGTTCAGCGTTGACATGGAAAAAATTGCGTAATTGAGCACGGCTATCAGAGCGTCCATAGCCATCTGTACCTAATGTAGAATAAGGACGATTGTCTGGCAACCAACCTCTAATTTGCTCAGAATAATTGCGCATATAATCTGTCGCAGCTACGATAACACCATCGTGCTTAGCCAACTGCTCAGTTACCCATGGCACCTTTTCTTCATCCATTGGGTGTAAGCGATTGTAGTCATCACATGCCATTCCATCACGAGTGAGCTCATTAAAGCTGGTGACGCTCCAGACATTTGCACTAACATTAAACTCTTCGAATAATATCTGAGCCGCTTTTTGTACTTCGCGTAATATTGTGCCTGAACCTAATAGCTGAACATGAGCGCTGGCTTGATCTTGACTATTGTCTTCTAACAAATACATACCCCGTTTTATACCTTCTTCCACACCTTCAGGCATAGCAGGCTGTTCGTAATTTTCATTCATTAAAGTAATATAGTAATAAATGCGCTCACCTTCAGCATACATACGGCGTAAGCCATCATGCATAATAACAGCCAATTCATAGCCGTAACATGGGTCATAACTAACACAGTTGGGCACTGTGCCGAATAGTATATGCGAATGACCGTCTTGATGTTGCAGTCCTTCACCGTTTAAAGTAGTACGACCAGCAGTCCCGCCTAATAAGAAGCCTTGAGCCTGACAGTCGCCTGCCGCCCAAGCAAGATCACCGACACGTTGAAATCCAAACATTGAATAGTAAATATAAAGCGGTATCATCGGCAAAGCGTTGGTCGAATAGCTGGTGGCTAGCGCAATCCAAGCACTCATAGCGCCTGCTTCGTTAATGCCTTCTTCAAGCATATGTCCATCTTGGGCTTCTTTATAGCCCATCAAAGCCTCATTATCCTCAGGGGTATATTTTTGGCCAGCAGACGAATAAATACCAAGCTGACGGAACAACCCTTCTAGACCAAAAGTACGGGCTTCATCGGGTACTATCGGCACGACGCGATCTTGAATATCTTTATTTTTGAGCATAGCAGCAAGTAAGCGAACAAATACCATGGTAGTAGACTGCTTCTTACCGTTACTGCCTTGCAATACCTTATCAAAAATAGATAAATCAGGAATATTTAGCGGAATATGTCCACTACGTCTATTCGGTAAATGACCCCCCAATGACTCACGGCGACCCCGTAAATACTTCATTTCAGGCGAGTTTTCAGCGGGTTTATAAAATGGTAGGGTTTCTAATTCTTCATCACTAAATGGCAAATCAAATCGATCGCGGAAATACTGCAATCCTTCTTTATCAAGTTTTTTAATTTGATGCGCTTTATTAACCGCTTGGGCCTGAGACGATAGTCCGTATCCTTTAACCGTCTTAACCAGAATAACTGTCGGCTGACCTTTGGTTTTCATCGCCTCACTAAATGCTGCATATACCTTGATCGGGTCATGTCCACCGCGGTTAAGTCTTTGTATGTCTTCATCCGTTAACTCTTTTGCCATGTCAGCCAATTCGGGATACTTACCAAAAAACTCTTCACGAGCAAAGCTTCCATCCCTAGCTTCATACAGCTGATATTCACCATCAACCGTTTCAGCCATGCGTCTTTTTAGGGCACCTGAATGATCTTTATCCAATAGACTGTCCCATCGACCGCCCCAGATGACTTTTATGACTCGCCAACCAGCACCACGGAATACAGACTCAAGCTCTTGAATAATCTTACCATTACCACGGACTGGACCATCAAGACGCTGTAAATTACAGTTGACGACCCATATTAGGTTGTCAAGTTTTTCACGACCTGCCAAGGAGATTGCCCCTAGACTTTCTGGCTCGTCAGTTTCGCCATCTCCTAAGAACGCCCAAATCTTACGACCTTCCTCCTCAAGCAGACCTCGGTTTATCATATAGTTATGGACGTGAGCATGATAAATTGACATGATAGGACCTAAACCCATTGAAACAGTAGGAAACTGCCAATAGTCAGGCATTAAATAAGGATGGGGGTAGCTTGATAAGCCCTTACCACCCACTTCTCGACGAAAGTTTTCTAATTGCTCTTCAGTAAGACGACCTTCTAAATAAGAACGGGCATAGATGCCTGGAGCTGAGTGACCTTGATAATAGATCATATCGCCGCCGAAATGATCACTTGCTGCACGAAAAAAATGGTTAAAGCCCGTTTCATACAAGGTAGCACTAGAAGCAAAAGTCGCTAAGTGACCGCCTAAGTCATCTTCATTTTTATTTGCACGCATCACCATGGCCAATGCATTGTAGCGCACTAACGCTCTAATTTTTCTCTCTATACCTAAATCACCTGGATAGACAGGCTCATCTTCCACAGGAATTGTATTTATATAGGCAGTATCTAGACGGTTAAAAGGTAATCCTTCTTGTACTGCCATGTTATACAATGCTTTAAGCAAAAACTGGGCACGTTCCTTGTCCGTATGCTTAATAACTGATTCAAACGCATCAAGCCACTCTTGAGTTTCAGTATGATCAGCATCATTATAATAATTCATATTTTATATCCTTTAATTTTATTTTAGATTCATTTTACCTTGCATGTCTTTAAACTCACTTATATATAATATAGACTTAACGTCTTTAATATGAGTTAACACTTGTAGCGCTTATTATAACGTTATTTATAATGGTTACCTATCTCTCAAATAAAATGGGGTTGATATCTGTATTTATATACTAAATAGTGCACGGAAAAATATGAAATATGGTATTAATATTGCACTATTGAGGTTAGGTTGCCCTAATACACTGCCAACTCTTTTTATTAAGAGGACGTTTTATTAGGGCGTGTGGAACATTCGACCATGGCACTGGCGGAGACTATTTTTTAGTCAATTTGCAGTGAAATTTTGACGCTTAGTCATTCTAAGTTAGAACCCTAAATTTTTAAAAGCCGCCATATATTGGCAAAAAAAGTCACGCCCTCACTCGAGCATAGCTCTCGCCTTGCGAACGGGCAAAGCAGTGCTTTGCTTAATCCGTTCTCAGGGCTGATGCTAAGTTGCGAATGTTCCACACGCCCTATTGTAATATCCTGCAGGATCTAAATAATATTTTTAATTTAGAACTGGTATATATTTTCGAGAGTTAGAAGATTATTAGTCTAATATTTAAACCTATATCAAATCTAAATTTGACCTATCGAAGATAGTCGAGTGTGACGACTATGACTACTGTGATATGAATAGTCGGTGCAGTGAATCTGACCGAGTCTAACAACGATAGGTTATTTTGTTGAAAAGGTATTATATAATCAGTAGTAGATGCTTATTAGTGTAAAGGGTCTAATGAATATTTTAAAAATGAGAACTCCACCAGTAACAGGTTTAAATACTCATTAGCGCTAAGCTCACAACAAGTCTATTAAGGAGTTTATTTTGACCCTAGTCAATTCAAGCAAAGTCTTATTTATTAAGGCACTATTTTGCAAGGCAATGCGGCTAAGTTTATCGCTAACTATGGCAGTTGTTATTAAAACCTGTCTTTTGGATTCGAGTGTTGTAAAAGAAAAGCTGCTAAACAAAGGGCTGCTTATTAAAATGTCATCTATTAAAATGTCATCTATTAAAATGTCATCTATTAAAAGGACACCTATTAAAAGGGCATTAATTAAAAGGGCTCCAAAATCATTGATAAACTTCGTACCTCTTTCCAGTCATATTTTATCAAGAGCGCTGCCCGTCAAGTGTTTTTTTCAAACCATTGTTTTGGGTAGCACCTTTTCATTGTTCATTCTTCCTTTGCCAGCAATGGCTGAAGATGCTTTAAAAATGACACTAACTGCCAGCAAAGTTATGGTGGATAACCAAGGTAATCAGGTATTTATTCCTGTTAATACTGCAAAAGTTGGCACACTTATTCAATATAAAGCAACGTATAGTAATACCTTGGATACCTCGCTTCAAAACACGATGATTACCTTACCGATTCCTGCCAATACTCAGTTTACAGGTGAGGCCTTCCCGCCAAGCGCTCAAGCTTCAATTGACTATTACAACTACCAAGATTTACCTTTGATGCGGAAGATCAATGGCAAGATGGTTGCTATACCTCTTTCAGAATACAAATCTCTGCGTTGGAACATTAAATATATACCGCCAAAAAAATCAGTCAAGGTAGCGTTCAATACCATTGTTAACTAGTCATTATTTGCTTAGCGTTATTAACTATGAATGGTTAGCTAGGAAGGTTAATATTTAGCGTTTTGGTTTCTTATACACAATCTTGAAGTTAACCTATCTTGAAATTAACCTATATAGGGAAATAATTATAAACGCTACAGACATTAGATGTGATGAACCTGATCGAACCTGTTATGGATAAGTCATGTATTAAAAGGGTTTATCCAAACAAAAATGACCTATCAATAAAGTCAATAGGTCATTTTCATGGGAATAAGTGATAACAATTTATTGAATATGATGATTTGAACATAATATAAACAATACACTCTAATCAAGACGATGCTCAAGCTTTAAGTAATCCTCAGATTGCATCTCTAATAATCTTGAACGGGTTCTCTCAATTTCAAAGGCAAGCTTCTCACCCTGATACAACTCCAAAATACTTTGTTCCGCTCTCACCAACAGCTTCACACGGCGATCATAAAACTCATCGACTAAATAAATAAACCGACGAGTAGGATCTCGCAGCAGATCAGATAATGCCGGTACATTATCGACCAATACCGTTGTAAAATTATTGGCAATTTCAATAAAGTCGTTTGCTGATCTGGGTTCCATACACAGTTGGCGGAAATCACAATAGAGTACGGTATTGGTTCGAGCATTCACTTTAATTTCACGACCATTAATAATAATAGGCTCTTTGGTGATCTTCTGATTATTGACAATAGTAGCAAAGCGGTTAGCAAGCCAATGACTGTTCTCTTTAGTTAGCGGATAGATATAAAGCTCTGCCTGTTGCAACAAACGTAAGCGATAGTCGATACCCGAATCTATATTCATTACCGTGGTATGTTTTTCAAGCTCTTGAATGGCTGGCATAAAACGATCTCGATGCAGACCATCTTTATATAATCCTGAAGGCTCGATATTTGATGTAGCGACTAGGGTAATTCCTCGTCTAAATAACATCGTGAACAAGTCACCTAAAATCATGGCGTCGGATACATTTGATACGAAGAATTCATCAAAACAAATAAGTATTGCTTCTTCATGAATAATATCAGCCACTTTTTCTAAAGGATCACTACTGCCCTGTAATTTGTTTAACTCTTTATGGACACGCTGCATAAAATGATGGAAATGCATCCGCATCTTGCGCCTTAAAGGAATAGACTCGTAAAACATGTCCATCATCCATGTTTTGCCACGCCCTACCCCGCCCCACATATATAAGCCTTTTGGGGGGACTGGGTCTGACTTTAAAAAACTAAATATCCCTTTTTTTTCTTTATTATTTTCGAGCAATTGGTGATACACGCCATCAAGATAGGACATGGCTTCATGCTGAATAGGGTCAGCGTTAAATTCATCAGTATCAATAGCGGCTTCGTATCGCTGTAACGGGGTTTTATTCATATTCGATCAATCACTTTTAATAGTATTTTTAATTGTATAAGGTCAACAAGTAACGTCTCTAAATTAAATCTAGGTGTATAACTTGTTGTTATTTATTTAAATTTTAAAATAATTTTTTGCACATTAGGAATGATATAACGTTTAACGGGCATATTGCTCTAGTAAAGATTTTATTTCCGTTAACCGGCCATGAAAAAAGTGACCAGCACCTTCGACAATATGAGTCTCTATATCTTTACTCTCTGCAAACTGTTTCATCGCACTTGGCTTAATGACATGGTCTTCATCGCCATAGATTTGAAGTGTTTTTATAGTTGGTAACATGACATCTGACGCATCATTATTCTCAACGGAAGGCGCCATAAGAACCACTTTGGCAATTTCCATATCACTAAGCCCCCATATATGAGGAGTCACTAATACTTGCTCAGCCACACGTGCTATCACATACCCCCCAAAAGAAAAACCACCTAACCATAATTTTCTAGCTGGCGTTTGCGCACTGATCCATTGTAGTACTGCCATGGCATCGTCAATTTCACCCTTAGCATAGTCATGCTCACCCGTAGACTTGCCTGCCCCTCGAAAGTTAAAGCGTACAGCATGCATACCTTCGTCTCGAGCAAACTGAAATAAGGTTGTAACGACTTTATTGTTCATCGTTCCATCGTAAAGCGGGTTAGGATGACATAATAAAGCAACCCCTTTAGTATTAGGGTCTTGTGGATCACCATTTTGCCATAAAGCTTCGACTTCAAGCTTACCAGCGGGCCCATCGATAAGTAATTTTTCTGTTTGTTTGGTCATATAGTAGTCACATCTGAATTATGGATTTTTTTAAGTCATAAAAACTGTCAAGCGTATGAAAGTGCGCTAAAAGGTGTCGCGCTCATATTAACAAAAGTAAGCGCTATAATCGGTTAACGTCTGTTATTTTAATAACATTTTAAAATGATTAAGTCGGTTAAACATAAGTAAGTAGGATAAATATAAATAAGTAGTTCAAAAATAACTAAGCACGTTAAACTTAATGAAGCATGATATAAATAACTAAGCATGTTATCCCATTAGAATTAAATAGGATAAATTTAAAGACCGGATTTCATTTATACTTTTGTTGTAATATACGGGTAACAAGATCAACATAACCCTTTTAAACGGTATAAGCTTTAGTGACACTACTATTTTATACTAAGTACTACCATTTTATACTAAGATAGCGGTGCCCACCTTCTAAGTAGTCGTATTTTTCGTCATTATCATGATATCTTAGTACTTAATGCTTAGTTAACCATTAGGTACTGATGGCTAACGACATAATTTTATATATTTAGAGGTTAAAAATGACATTATCACTTTCTCGTAAGGCAATGCAATCTTCGGCTCTAGGAATTTTAATATCTGCAACTATCGGATTAACAGCATGCCAATCAAACCCGTCTGGTCCTGTCATTCAAAGAGCGGACTCTACTTTTGAGACGACGGGTATCGGCAAAACTAAGGTTGAAGCGCAGCAAGGTGCATTAGACAATGCTAAGAAAACCTGTGGTATGCGTCAAGTTATCGTTATCGAAGATGATCTTAAGTACAATGGTGTTTTCGATGAGCGTACGGGTCGTATGATAGATCAAGTGGGTTCCATTGCAGGGGTAGTCCTTGGAACTGGAAAACCGAATTTATCCCGTGAAGACGATTTTGAATATGAGATAAGCTTCCGCTGTCAGTAGCTTTCTTAAATATAGATTAGGTATGGATCTAATATATATAAAAGTAGACAGTAATTAAGTTTGTTTACAATAATTAGCGTCTTGGATCAAAAGCATCACGCAATGCTTCTCCGATAAAGATTAATAATGATAAAACAATGGTTAAGCTAAAAAAGGCAGAAAGTGCGAGCCACGGTGCATCTAAGTTATTTTTACCTTGATTCATCAATTCCCCTAAGGAGGGTGAACCAGGGGGTAGTCCATATCCTAGAAAGTCCAGTGAGGTTAAGGCAATAATATTGGCGGTTAAGATAAAAGGCAACTGCGATAAGCTTGATGCTAAAGCGTTAGGCATAATATGTCGTAGCATGATACGAGTATCAGACACACCAAGGTTCCGAGCCGCTCGCACATAATCGAAGTTACGCGCTCGCAAGAACTCTGCCCTTACCAATCCCACCAAACTCATCCAACCAAATAGTAGCATTAACCCAAATAATATCCATACACTTGGGCTAAATAAGCTGACTAAAATAATTATCATAAAAAGCTGTGGAAGGCCTGACCATACTTCCATCATCCGCTGACCAATTAGATCTAGCCACCCGCCAAAATACCCTTGCAATGCTCCTAATATGATACCTATTAAAGACCCCGCAAAGGTTAAAGCTAAGCCGAATAAAAGTGAAATACGAAGCCCATATAAAATACGGGCTAATACATCACGTCCTGTATCGTCGGTACCAAGCCAATTACTTGAGTTAGGTGGCGCAGGATAAGGCATGCCTATTTCAACACTTGGCGTCTGATCAGCAAACTCAATCAGCGGCATAACCATATAACCGTGCTGGTTAATCAGCGCCTTTACAGCGGGATCTTTATAATCGGCTTCTGTCTCAAAGACACCGCCAAAAGCAGTTTCTGGATACGCTTTTATAACAGGAAAGTACAACTCGCCTTCATAGCTCACCCATAAGGGCTTATCATTCGCCACAAAATTAGCGGCGATACATAAAAAAAACACTAAGCCAAAAAGTATTAGCGATATAACCCCTAATTTATTTTTTTTGAACCTGTTGAGTCTTGCCTGCCAAATAGGATTTAATGATGGGATAGGAGAGAATGACATACTTTATCGCCCCTCAAAGTCAATACGAGGATCGATAAGATGATAACTTATATCGCTAATAAGCTGTAGCAATAATCCAACCAGTGTAAATATAAATAAAGTACCAAATATGACAGGATAGTCTCGTTGAACAATGGCTTCGAAGCCCAGTAGACCCAGCCCATCTAGTTTAAAGATAATTTCAATTAAAAAATTGCCAGTGAAAAATATACCCACTATAGCCGCAGGAATACCAGCAATAATAATGAGCATGGCATTACGAAAAACGTGACCATACAATACTTGATTGCCACTCAGCCCTTTGGCTCTTGCTGTTAATACATATTGTTTTGATAATTCTTCCAAAAAACTAAATTTAGTTAAATAGGTCAATCCCGCGAAGCCCCCCACTGTACTAGCCAATAATGGCAATGCTAAATGCCAAAAGTAGTCTTTTATTTTTGCGAGTGTGGAAAGTTGATCAAAGTTTTCCGATACCAAGCCTTGCAATGGAAAGATTTGCCAATAGCTACCGCCGGCGAACAACACCAATAATATGACACCAAATACAAAGACTGGCACGGCATGACCAACTGCTAATAATAGCGCTGTTAATTTATCTATCCCAGACGCATTGTGCATTGCTTTGTAAATTCCCAAAGGTATGGCGATTAAATAAATGAGGAGAGTGCTCCATAAACCGAGGGATATTGAGACAGGCAGCTTCTCAATGATGAGCTCTGTGACAGGTTTACCCTTAAAAAAGGACTCTCCAAAATCAAGTACGGCATAGCTTTTTAGCATAAGCCAAAAGCGCTCAGCCGGGGGTCTGTCAAACCCATATTGCGCCTTGATAGCCTCTACCATCTCCACTGATAAACCCCGCGATCCACGATATCCACCCTCTGTTGCAACGCCATTGCCACCACTTGCTACAGGGGCTTCACGACTAATCCGAGACTGCTCGATTTGAGCAATTTGCTGTTCAACAGGGCCGCCTGGTGCTGCTTGGACCAATATAAAGTTGGTCAGTAGAATCAAAAATAACGTCGGAAAGATAAGCAATATACGTTTTAATATATAACGACCCATGACGCTTATCCTTATCTATTAGAGGCTATCAGCTATTAAAATCTTCTTTTAAAATGCCTATTAAAAGTTATCTTTAAGTGTTCTTAATGCCGTAAATACAGTTAGTGGTTTCGTATCTGGCAACTCTACCTTACTTGTCACCCCATCAATGACAGTGCCCTCTTCTGTGCGCAAAAATACATTGACTGCTCTTTCATGCGCCAACGTAACTGGTAAAGTAGGTTTTTTCATGTCCCTTAAATAACTGACTTCCACTAACGTTTGTTTCATCACACCGTTTTCAGGTTCAATGGTCAAACCAAACTTTAGATTATTTGCTGTATATTCATGCGCAGGATAAAATAAGGTTTTTTTAGGCAGCTCATTCAGACGTTTAAGGCTATCAAACAGCTGCTCCATTGTGCCACTTAATACGCGTCCACAGCCGGCACTAAACAAGGTGTCACCGCAAAAGACGTGTTTATCTCCGTCAATGTCCATAATATAGGCTAAGTGCGACTTAGTATGTCCTGGTACAGACCATACCTGAGCAGCACAGCTCCAAGCATTCACTGAGCTCCCCTCTTTCACAACCTGATCGGGATCCACACCATGCTCAGAGCTTGCGACGACATGAGTCAGAGGATAAAGCTCTCGCAACTCACTTACCCCTCCAACATGGTCATGGTGATGATGGGTGATCCATATTGCAGTCAGTTCTAGCCCATGTTTTTGTATATAAGTATCTACAGGCTCTGCTTGACCCGGGTCAATCACTATGGCTTGTTTATTTTTATCATTAACCAATGCCCAGATATAATTGTCTTCAAAGGCTGGTATAGGGGTAATCGTTAAACTCATTTAATTTCCTATAATGATAAATTATGAATTAAAACTTTAAGTTAAAATAATTATAGTCACGTTTGTAGACTCAAAATTAACTGACTTAGGACTTTTATGAAAAAACAGACTTCAATGGTTTGTGCGATTGGGATTATTTATACAGCCTCAACAACTTATTTAAAAGAGACTAATAAGTGATGCCCAGTCATGATAAATATAAATAGGGTTAAGTCCTATTGCTTTTTGACAGTCTTACCGTTTTAAATATTTGAGTATTTTTGTTTCAGCTGATTTATCTACCCACCAATAATCCGTCCCTAAAGCATTATCAGGTAAGGTTTTCACATGACGGTAATGGTCCCAATAAACCACGCGAGTTTGAGTGGTCCCATACATAGGTACCATGTAATAACCTGCGCGTAGCAACCGATCTAATACCTTAGTGTACAGTACAATCTCATCACGATTTTCAGCCAAAATAATCTTGGAAATAAGCGCATCTACTGCTTCATTTTTGATACCACTGTAGTTTTGGTTACCCTGCTCATCAGCAGCTGCACTCCCCCACATATAGCTTTGTTCAGCACCAGGAGATAAACTTTGTGGATATCCTGCGACAATCATGTCATAGTCAAATCGGCGCAAGCGTTCTAGATATTGCGGTGAATCAACCTGACGAATAGAAGCGTCAAAGCCAAGTTTTTTTAAATTTCGCACATAAGGTAGCAGCACACGGCTCATTTTGTCATCATAAATCAAGACTTCAAGTTTGGCACGCTCACCATCAGCTTGATACAGCTGCATATTGTCATAATAAAAACCCGCGTCTAAAAGCTTTTGGCGAGCCCGTAAGAGTGCGTCACGGTGATAGCCATGACCATCCGACTTAGGCAGATGCCACTCCGTAAGGGCCGCTTGCCTTTGGATAGGATTAAGTTTAGCCAACAAGGGTGCTAATACTTGTTTTTCTTTAGCAGACGGTACGCTAGTTGCTGCTAACTCAGATCCATGAAAGTAACTCTCTAACCTTTCGTATTGTCCATAAAATAATGTTTTATTCATCAACTCAAAATCAAAAGCGTCTGTTAACGCTTGCCTAACCCTAATATCTTTAAACAGCTTATGCCTTAAGTTCATGACCACAGCCTGCATAACCACAGGATTTTTCATAGCGATCGATTCTTGTCTAATCATTCCTGCTTTCGCTGCAGGAAAGTTGTAAGCAGTTGCCCATTTTCGAGCTGAACCTTCTTGCCTAAAATGGTACTGCCCTACCTTGAAGCCTTCTAGCGCTACTTCGTCACTGCCATAATAAACGTACTTGATAAAATCGAAGTTAAAGCGCCCTTTATTGGCCATGACATTGCGTCCCCAATAATTTGGATCTCGCTTATAGAGCACACTTCGGCCCTGCTCTACATGGGCTAACTTATAAGGTCCACTCCCCATTAATGGTTTTAAACTAATCGTTTCAAAATCTTTATCAACGGACTCTTTTTTAAAGATAGGAAATTGACCGACGGTTAAAAGAATCTCTTTATTATCATTAGATTTGAAATGGAACTTTACACGATGTTTATCTAATACTTCAACACTATCAATGGCCGCAAGATAGCTGCGTATGTGCATCACGCCCTTATTCAATAAAGCATCAAATGTCGCTTTTACATCTTCACTTGTGACAGGCGTTCCATCCCAAAACTTCGCTTTTAGATTGATATCATAGATAATCCAACTGGTGTCTTCAGGATCAAAGGTAACCTGCTTGGCCAATTGTGGATACATGACAAAAGACTCATTTAATGAGCCGGTCATCAAGGTATCGTATAAAAACTCAGTTCCACGCATCGGTACACCAGTCGTCATCCAAGGATTGGCACTATTAAAGGTACCTGTCGCTGATAATGAAAAAGTCCCACCCTTTGGCGCATCTGGATTGGCATACGGTAAATAAGGTGACTCTATATAACTGGCTTCTACATTATGTCCTAAGGCTGTCACTGTAATGGGCTTGGCAGTCGCATAAGGCGTCACACTGACAAACACAGTAGAAAGTAAGACACTAACTAGACCTAACTTAGGATCTAATTTTCTTAACCATACTTTCATTCATTGCTCCCATGACACCTTAAGATTTTACCACTGATAGACAAATTAAGGAAAATCCTAATATGACCTAGCGATTTTTATTGGCAAAGTCAGTCATAAAGCGACATAGCGCCTGTACTGAATCGAGACTAACCGCATTATAAATACTGGCGCGCATTCCACCAACATCACGATGACCTTTAAGGTTGAGTAAGCCTGCCTGCTCAGCTTGCTCCAAAAATTGATCATCTAAATCACTGTCTTTTAAGGTAAAAGGTATATTCATAATTGAACGGTACTTAGGGTCTACATTATTGATATAAAAATCGCTTTCATCGATGGTGTGATAAAGTAGCTCTGCTTTTTGACGATTAACCTTAGCCATCTGAGCCAGCCCCCCTTTCTCCTCTAACCATTCAAACACAAGACCTGCTAGATACCATGAGTAAGTAGCGGGAGTATTTAGCATAGAGTCTTTTGTGACCTGATTTTTATAATCCAACACTGCCGGACACCATTCACTAGCCTTCCCTATAAAGTCTTCACGGATAATGACGATAACTAAGCCTGCGGGTCCAATATTTTTTTGTGCGCCTGCATAGATTAAGCCAAACTTAGAGACATCAATAGGCTCAGACAAAATACATGATGACATATCAGCAACTAAAGGCGCATTTACTTGTGGCGGTTCAAATATTTGTACACCATGAATGGTTTCATTCGCACAATAGTGAAAATATCGAGCACCTTGAGTCAATTGCCAATCACTTCGATCAGGTACTGTCACAAAGTTAGACTCTTTACTACTTGCTACCTCATTAATCTCACCTAATCCAAGAGCAGCATACCGCTTTGCTTCTTTTATAGCTTTGCTTGACCATGCACCGGTGGTTAAATAATCAGCCTTGATCTTTTGTTCAGGATTAGAGGCATCCGATGAATTAGCGAGTAAGTTTAGGGGGATGGCCGAAAACTGCAATGTCGCGCCACCTTGTAAAAATAGAACTTTATAGTTGTCGGGTATTTGCATCAAACGACGTAGACTTTGCTCCGCTTTTTGAGCCACTTTGACATAATCCGAGCTTCTATGACTCATCTCCATGATTGAAACACCCTTACCATGCCAATCTAACATTTCAGACTGAGCTTTAATAAGTACTTCAGTTGGTAATGACGCAGGGCCTGCACAAAAATTATGTAAGCGATTTACTTGAGTGTCTATAGTTTTAGCTTTTTCAGCAAATGAAGATGTCTGATTGTCGTTCATATACTTTCCTAATAAGACGTAGAGAGGGATAAGGAATTTAGATATGGTTATGTTGAAGTAATCTCTTTGGCATTACTTTTTGCGTCATTTTTGGAATCATTTTCGGCATAATTAATCCTGTGCCATAATTCTTTTTTGAGAAGACTATTGTCTAACATTTCTATTAAATAAGGTACTCTTTGAACGTTGCTGTGTGACGTTCCTTGAGGCATAGGGGTTAGTGCGGCCACGTTCACATGTTCACTTTTTGACAAACAAAATATAAAGCCCGCTACACTGGCATTGGCTGACTCTTGATCGCTAATACCTTCACATATAGGGAATTTTAAACGTTGAGGCGTGAGCGAAAGCGAATTAATTATATTTTCCCACAATTTTAAGGCCGCTTCATTCTGCAAGACCTTCGTATCGATTAATACGACCCAATCATGATAATGTGCACCAATAATTTCAAACGCTTCCACCTGTTTCAAAGTAGAATTAGCGACATAGTTAGGTTTGTCAGGTTCTGATACTAACCTTCCAGGCTCGTTGATCCTTCCAGGCTCGTTGATGTCGTTGTTATCGTCGTTATCAAGGTTGTCGTCATCAATATTACTATCATTAATGTTCAATGTTTGCTTTAAAACTTTTATAGGATTATGGCGCAACTCTTGATTTACGATAACAGGCTTGTCAGCAGAAATAGGCTGTTGTGGGTTTGATGTGTTTATCTCATTGCTGATATCAGTGTTGATATCAGTATGGTTAACAGTATTATCATCCAAACCTTTGAAAGCATTTGCCTCGAAGTCTTTATTAGACACTTGATCTAAAGTACGCCCACTATTCTCGTTATTTGTTTGCTCTAAGATAGAACTATTATGATGATACTCAGCAAACTCATCATAATTTATCACTCGTGTAGCGCGTTCTCTATTTACCCATATATCCAACCCCATTAATGCCAATATTTTTCTTTGTTGCACCACCACAGGTGAAATTTCAGAGGCTTCTAAAGCGTCTGAATTTGGGTTAGTAACAACTTCTCTACTGGCGTCTTTTACAGAGGTCATAATGATACAAGTGCTTTATGAATGGTAAATTGAATTTCATTAACGAACATGCAGATATAAAATGGACAGGTATAGAATAGTGTAACAAAGTTTGGCGGACAACTCGATATATTATCTTAGGACTAAAATATAGTCAGCGAACTACTAAACGGTTACGGCGTTTACCTCATTAACCCTACTGCAGTATCACTTGCACTCGGTTGCCTTATAACCATTTTAGACTTCTTCGACTATAGGATTAATAATAAACCATCTTATACAAAAAATCCTAGCTCTCCGGTTTAAGAAAGCTAGGATTTAACACAGTCAATCAAATGTCGGGGTAAACCATAAGTTTATATTTATCAAAGTTAACAATGCTTAGTTTTCTATTAGTGAGTTACTTTGACTCTAGTGGGTTACCTAAAGACTAGTTTGCAGTAGCCTCACCTTCTTGGTTTTCACCCCAAATTTTAGGGTATTTATAACCTGGAAAGGTTTCATGTGCATAGGTTTTGAATTCAGGTGAGTTATAAGCCTCTGTGACATCTTTTACCCATTTTGCATCTTTATCCGCCGTCTTAACGGCAGACCAGTTAACATAGGCAAAGCTTTTTTCTTGATATAAAGCATCCGTCAGCTTTATACCAGCATCAGTCGCATAGTTGCCATTGATCACCGCGAAATCAACTTCGTCGCGGGCTCGTGGCAATTGCGCAGCTTCTAGCTCTACAATATCAATATTCATAGGGTTAGAGGCAATATCAGACTTAGAGGCAGTCAAAGGGTCTACGTCATCTTTAAGGGTAATCCAGCCCAGATCATTCATCATTACCAATGCGCGGGCAAAGTTACTAGGGTCATTTGGCGCCGATACTTTCATACCATCGTAAGCCTCATCTAATGACTTCTTCTTACCGCTATAGATACCCAAAGGTGCTGTGGGTACTTGGAACACTTCAGTTAAATCAAGATTGTTTTCAGCTTTAAAAGTGTCTAAATAAGGCTTATGTTGAAACACGTTAATATCCAAATCACCTTCTGCTAATGCCAAATTTGGGCGAACATAATCCGTGAAGGTAGTAAGTTTAACCGTATAACCTTTCGCTTCAAGCTCCGCTTTTACTTCATCACGTACCATATCTGCGAAGTCACCTTCAGTGGTACCAATGACGATGGTTTTTTTATCTTCAGCCGATGCTTGATCTCCTGAAGTTGCTTCTTGCGCATTATCGTTACAGCCAACCAATACCAGTCCTGAAAGACCAGCTACTGCTGCTGCCGCTAGAATTTGTTGACGAATTTCGAATAGCTTCATTTAATTTTCCTTTAAACCTTATTGCAAATTGTGAGCACATTCTAACTTATTTTAGAATAATGACATCATGAAACTTTTAGCAGAGCTTATGAGTAAATTTCATTAAGCACTTGTAACTTGAATTTGATTATTAATCGTTTTTAAAATAACGCTTTTCAAGGAGCTTAGACCTAATCCCCTGAAAACTTAAACATTTAAACAGCAATATTTGAAAACTTTAAATAGTATCTGAGAGTTTATACACAAAACACTATAAAATTAATAAGGTCTCATTTAAAATTCAATTAGCGCTTATCCAGCTTGGTTGCCAACCAATTCCCAATACCCTGAATCGCAATGACCATTATGGACAACATAATGACAATAAAGATCATCACTTCGGTTTGATAGCGATAATAACCATAACGTATGGCTAGATCACCCAGTCCACCACCACCAATCATACCGGCAGCAGCAGAGTATGATAAAAGGCTGATACACAAAATAGTCACTGACAGCACTAACCCTGAACGCGCCTCGGTCAATAAAACCTTGATAATGGTCATTGGGCTTGCCCCCATTGACTCACTTGCCTCAACAATACCGCGTGGCACTTCACGTAAATTTTGCTCAACCAAACGCGCAAAGTAAAAGGAGCCTGCGATTGCCAACACTAAAGAAGCAGCAATTGGCCCAATACTGGTACCAATTAATGATTTGGTAAATGGGCTCATCGCGATCATTAAGATGACGAATGGGAACGCACGCATAAAGTTAGTAAAACCGCCTAATATCGCATAAACCGACTTATTTTGTAGTAGCTGTTTATCACTTGATAAAAATAAAAATACACCAAACAGTCCGCCAATAATAATAGCCGCAGTCGTTGAAATACCTAGCATGATAAAGGTATCTATAGTTGCTTGCCATATTTCTTTGCGTAGTTCCCAAAGGCGGGCGCTAGCACTGTTAAAAGTCATTGCAAACATCCCTTAATCCTCCTGAACCAATTCACGCCCAATATCAGTATTGGCCTCAATTTGACCCTCAGTTATTTCTGCCACTTCTAACAAATGCCCATTGTGCAATAATGCAGCACGATGACAAATACGGCGAATCACATTCATTTCATGGGTAACGATAACTATGGTTACACCTAATTTTTCATTCACTTCTTTTAAAGTTGTTAATAGGGTTCTAGTCGTAGCAGGATCTAATGCGCTTGTCGGCTCATCTGCAAGTAGTACTTTAGGGTTTGGTGCGATAGCACGGGCGATACCTACCCTTTGTTTCTGACCCCCTGACAACTGTGCAGGATAATGATTGGCTCTATCCGTTAGATTAACTATTGCCAAACACTCCATTACCCGCTCGTAGATATTATCCTTTGCATAGCCTGACACTTTAAGGTTAAATGCCACGTTTTCAAATACGGTACGGTTTGACATTAAGTTAAACTGCTGAAAAATCATGCCAACATTGTGACGGGCAACACGCAGCTGTTTTGGCGTAAGATCTGTCAATACCTCACCATCAATAGTCACTGAGCCACCATCTGGACGTTCTAACAAGTTCATAAGACGCAACAGAGTCGACTTGCCAGCCCCTGAATAACCCATTAAGCCAAATATCTCACCTTGTTTAATAGTAAGAGATATAGGCTCGACAGCAGTAAACCATTCGGCCTTACCATCTTTATGGGTCTGGAATTTTTTGTATACCTGATCTAGGACAATCATATCGGTCATGGCAGTCATCTTGAATAATAGTTAGCAGATTATGAAGGTGTCAGAATGAAAATTGATGACAGGAAAATCTTAAGAACATCATCTTTTGGGAAAATACAGATTAAGAACTTGCCTAATAAATATATCGAAATTACGAAAGGCGGTAATATAGCACAGTGCACTATTTATCGCATCAACTTATGGCTAATAAACTTATGCCATGACACGATATAAATTCGTCTTAAAGCTTAAAGGCTATCTCCAATCTAATAGCCCTTAGTGGCTAGTAAGTGGCTAATATAAAAATCAACTTAATTCTAAAGGTGTCGTGATCCCCTCTAACGACGAAAGATATTTAACAATATGCTTAGGGCAATACTAATAATAATCATGGTCACAATGGGAAAATAAAATCTTGTATTCCCGGACTCGTAACGAATATCTCCTGGCAACTTACCAAACCAAGTCAACGCATTTGGGAATAGGGCTAGAACGACCCCAATAGCAACAATGAACAACCCAATGGCTATCAATATTTTAGGCATAATTAAGTATCCTTTTTTTAACTACTAAACAGATTTCAAATATGATGTCTAATGGGTCATCTAACTGCCCCATTTTATTAGAATTTGGTAAAATAGATGAACTTTATCCAGAACTTTACCAAAGAACTGCTAAACCTTAATTTAAAATAAAAAAATTATCAATCATTCGAGTTAGCGATTGATGCATTTTGAATTTTTAAACGATATTTATGTCTTAACTCTATATAATGGCATCATAATAGAATAGATAGCGCATTATATTAAGCTATTTAAACTAGGGTATGTGACTATTATTTATGAAGCTACTTTCATTTATGGCTTGCGAATACATAATGCTTGCGAATACATAATGCTTAAAAATACTTAGTTCTTACGAATACATGTCGCTTGCCAATGAATGACACCAATAGCTATGTGTTTAATTGTGCATAAAGTCTATAAACACCATACTATTTGGTTTTATAAATATTAACTATTAAAACGGTCAAGTTATAAGCCTATAAACTCACTTGAAATCTATCAACAAACAAGGGATATCTATGAATATTTTAATTATTGGCTCAGGGGGTCGTGAACACGCTTTGGCATGGCAATGTGCTAAAGATGACGACGTTTCAACTGTCTATGTAGCAAATGGAAACGCCGGCACGGCTATTGAACCAAAATGTGAAAATATTGATCTAGATACCTCAAATCATAATGCTGTCATTGAATATTGTAGAGCCAATGATGTTAAGCTGATTATTGTGGGACCGGAAGCACCTTTAGTTGCGGGTTTAGTCGACGATTGTCAAAAAGCGAATATTGCCACTTGGGGACCTACTAAATTCTGTGCGCAACTTGAAGGCTCTAAAACCTTTGCCAAACAATTTATGCAAAACAATCACATTCCGACGGCAAAATATGAAACCTTTACGGACATTGAAGCAGCTAAGGAATATGTTAAGAATAACGGCGCGCCAATTGTCATCAAAGCGGATGGATTAGCGGCAGGCAAAGGCGTCATCGTTGCTGAAACTGTGGAGCAGGCTTATAGCGCCATTGAAGATATGCTCGGTGATAACAAGTTTGGTGAGGCGGGTAGCAGAGTCGTTATTGAACAGTTTTTGCAGGGTGAAGAAGCCAGTTTTATTTGTATGATTGATGGTGATAATATTTTGCCGATGGCGACCAGTCAAGATCACAAACGAGTTGGTGAAGGTGATACAGGTCCTAACACTGGTGGTATGGGTGCGTACTCCCCTGCTCCTGTGGTTACTGATGAGGTACATCAGAAAGTTATGACGCGGGTGATTCAACCTGTAGTGAATGCGATGAAAGAGGCAGGACATCCCTATACTGGCTTTTTATATGCAGGATTAATGATAGATGATAATAATGATCCTTATGTCATCGAATTTAACTGCCGCTTTGGCGATCCTGAGACTCAACCTATAATGATGCGCCTCAAATCGTCTTTAGTTAAATTAATACAACAAGGTCTGGAAGGCAAGCTACCTAACCAAGCTGAGTGGGACAATCGTGCAGCACTAGGAATTGTTTTGGCATCAAAAGGCTATCCTGAAAGCTCATCTAAGGGTGATATTATTACAGGACTTCCTCCCTTTGATGCAACAGAGACGACTAAAGTATTCCATGCTGGGACTAAAAAAGAGGGCGAACAAGTATTGACGAATGGCGGCCGAGTGTTATGCGTCACGGCACTAGGAGATACTATTGCCGCTGCCCAGCAGAGTGCATTGAAAACCATAGCTACTATCGAGTTTGATGGCGCACACTATCGTCGTGACATTGGCTACCGAGCCATTAAACGGCTGTCTTAATTTTATTGTTATTGCTTAAGTACAGAAACTTAAACTTAGAACCGATATTCATACGCTAAAGTGAGGTAATTTGTAGAATAAAATGCGACAATACAAGTCATCATTAAGTAAAAAGCTTGCGATGAACAGTCATTTTATTGAATCAAGTTATTTTATTTAATCCTAATGCTTATGACGTTTATTACGTCGTCGCTTATTTTAAGCAATTATAGCCTGTTATAGATTTTGAATTCAGGTTCTTAAGATACAGTATCATTATCAAATATGGTTAAAACATGGATAATTCTTCACCTTCTATACCTCAACAACCTGAATTACAAAATAGTAGCTCAGAAAATGAGATGAGTGAGCTTAAGACTTCTCGTTTAGATCGCCGTCTTTCTATGGCGAAAACATCTCTTAATTTGGGGAGACGTTGGGCTGGAAATAGTTTCAGTGGTCTTTTCTTAAGTAAAGAAGAGAAAGCCTCCCGTAATCAGGCTTTTATGAAAGAGCAAGCGGCCTATTTAGCAGATGAATTGGGTAAGCTTAAGGGGTCTGTGGTTAAGATTGGTCAGATGCTGGCTCTGTATGGTGAACATTTTTTGCATCCAGAAATTACAGAAGCCTTACATCGATTAAATGACAGTACCGCAAGTTTGTCATGGTCTGTTGTTGAAAGAGCGCTGATTACAGAGCTTGGCGAGCGCTTAAATGATTTAGATGTATCCCATACACCAGTAGGTACAGCTTCGCTAGCGCAAGTTCATCGCGCGACTATTAAATCAACTGGACAACAGGTTGTCTTAAAAGTCCAATACCCTGGGGTGGCAGATGCTATAGACTCTGACCTTAGCTTGTTTAAACATCTTTTGAAGGTTACCAATGCCGTACCCCAAACCAAAGCGCTAGATGAATGGTTTACAGAAATTAGTGATCTTTTGAAAGTTGAAGTCGATTATAATGCTGAAGCTCAAACGACTAAAAGGTTTTATGAGCGCTTAAAAGATGACGAGCGTTATATCGTACCCGAGGTAATAGAAGAGTTCTCAACTCAAAGAGTTTTATGCTTAAGCTTCGAAGAGGGTGTGCCCGTTACCAATGTTGATTTACAAACCCTTCCTCAAAGTCGTCGGGATATCCTAGGCAAAGCGGCTATAGATATTATGCTCAATGAGATATTTATCTGGGGTGAAATGCAAACTGACCCAAATTTTGGTAACTATTTAATCCGCTCCGAGCCAGCAGACAAACCTGATGGTAAAGATAAGCTCATTTTATTAGACTTTGGTGCAATGCGCCAGTTTGACGATCATCTGCTTAATATAGCTCGCAAGCTAATGTTAGCCGGTTTTAATTACGATAAACAGCAAATGATTGATGCTATGCAGGGTTATCCTTTCTTTGACTCAATGAGTCCAGAGGTTAAAGCTAATATGGCAGATGTGTTTTTATTAGCCACTGAGCCCTTTAGATCTCCGCAATTACAAAATAATTTGCAACAGTCGTCAGAGGATGTATTGGTTGATGAACAAGGCTACTATCATTGGGCCAATAGTAATTTGCATAAACGTCTTATGGAAAGCTCGAGCAGTGCTATGCAGTCTAGAGAGTTTAGCTTACCGCCAAAAGAGTTTATGTTTATAAGTCGCAAGTTTATCGGAGCATATACTTTCTTAACGGTGCTAGATGCACGCACCAATACTCATGATACCATTAGTAAATTTGTGCCAATCAATATGACGGCACACCGTTAAGAATAAGCTTCAGAATGAGTTAGTGTTGTGGGAACTATTCGAGCGTAACCAACGCAAAACATTTCAAACTTAAAATCTGGCGAATTTAAATAGTTTAAAGATATTAAATTTTAATATATCGGGGTTTAGGAACTAATGATTGTTTTTTAATATGGCATTCTGTAGCGTTAGCTGCTATTGGGTAATATCATTTAGCGATCGTACCAAGCAGCGATAGCACTCTAATGGATCACAACTGCACTACTCAAAGAGTAATTTGATTAATTAGTGTGTAAAGTTGAAGAATTCCAGTTGTCGAAGTTGGTAATATAGTCTTTAGGCTTCGTTAACTCAAGCTCCCAACACCTCTCTCCACGTGCTAAATATTTGACCTCAAAATGGGTACGCTTACTGTGAGTAGGTATAAGATACTTTTTGGTCGCTAAACCCCAGGTATTTAAGGACTCATCATAAGCAGAGTCTATATACTCTTGAATGTTACTTGCTAATACAACCTTCCCTTCAGGCTTTAGTCGGGATAATAAGAACTCAAAGAAAGGCATATTTAACCATTGTTGATTTGGATTTTTTGGTTCAGGATTTGGATAAAGAATAAAAAACTTGTCCACGCTTTGAGTAGTCAGAGCATAAACACAGTAAGGTATCGCATCAGCGTGAACGGCCAATAAGTTATTTAAAGGGGCACCCTCTTTATTAATAGAATCAACCAATGAATTAAATGCAGTAAATTTATTTTGAGTACGTTCTATTGCAATTAAATCGTGTTGGGGATTATCTTTAGCATATTGGCAAGCATGCAGCCCCTTCCCTGCGCCAATCTCAACAATGAGAGGGCGTGATTTATGCGGTTGTTGAATAAACTGAGGAACAAGAAAATTACGTGGCGCCTTAAGCTTTTCAGGTTTAAAAATTCTTGATTTATTGTGACTTAGTTTGTTTTTAGTCGATGTTGACATTGTTTACAACCACTTGTTGGATTAAAGGTTAACCATCTATTAAGAGCTGATTACTTGCTTATGCAAGCCCTTACATGAGCAAGTAAGTACTCGTGCTATACTCTAATAAGCAGCCTAATTTAACTTTATTGTTTTAAACCTTTGTAAATAACGTTATTTTAAAGCATACATCTCAGTAGTATATACCGGAAGTTCTTATTTTAAAGGTAAAACCTTTTCTTTAAAACAACCTATCTTTGTTGACTACGATTAGGTTAAATAAACCTACTATTTGGAAAGTTTGCATTCGCCTTCCTCGATAGGTTTATATCTAGATTTAGTATAAAATTTTCATAACACATTATAGTCAAAGAACTCTAAAATGGTTACAAGGCAACCGAGTGCAAGTACTACTGAAGTAGACTTAACGAGATTAACGCCGTAACCATTTAGTAGTTCTCTGACTATATAATCAATACGTTCCTAAAACTTATCATGACAGCCTAAGATACTCATATGACTCAGTCAAAATCAGATTCACCAAAACCTTCCGTCAGCAAAACTTACCCTTGCCCACAATGCCAAAAGCCCACGGTATGGCAGGACAACCCTTATAAACCATTTTGCAGTGATCGCTGCAAATTAATAGACTTAGGGGCTTGGGCTAATGAAGAGTATCGTGTTGCTGCGAATGATACCCCCTTTTCATCCAATTTTGACTAAATTATTAACTAGTTCATTTCATTAAAATCGTAAAATTAAAATAACTATCAATGTAAACATAACCTAATTAAGAACCTGATTTTAAAGGATTTATTATGTCACACTCCTACATCATGCCTACGTATAGCCCACAACCCATCAGCTTTATACGGGGACAAGGAAGCTGGCTATATACTGCTGATAATACGCCATATTTAGATGCTTTAACGGGTATCGCTGTTTGTGGATTAGGTCATTGTCATCCAAAGATTACCGAAGCCATTCAAGATCAAGCGGCTACTTTAATCCATACCAGCAACCTTTTTAAGATCGATTGGCAAGAAAAGGCCGCTGAGTCAATTTGCACCGCAGCAGGTATGGACAGTGTTTTCTTTGCTAATAGTGGCGCAGAATCAAACGAAGCTGCTCTTAAAATGGCTCGACTGTATGGACATAATAAAGGGTTTAAAAAGCCTAAAGTCATCGTGATGGAGCGTGCCTTCCATGGCCGCACTTTACTTACGGTTTCTGCAACCGCCAATCCTAAAGCGCGTGAAGGTTTTTATACGTTAGATGATGAATTTATTCGGATTCCGTTTGGCGATATCGAGGCTATAAAACAAGCCGCTAAAGACTATGATGAGATTACCGCTATTTTGGTTGAGCCTATACAAGGCGAAGGTGGTCTTAATACTGCAGAAAGCGGTTTTAGTTATTTAGAGCAAATTCAAGCTATTTGTGATGAGTATGACTGGCTATTTATGCTCGATGAAGTTCAAACCGGAAATGGACGTACTGGTAAATACTTTGCTTACCAACATAGCAACGCTCAGCCAGATGTGGTCTCCACAGCAAAAGGGTTGGGCAACGGATTTCCGATTGGCGCCTGTATGGTTCGCGGTCGTGCTAAGGATTTATTTCAAGTGGGTAGCCATGGTTCAACTTATGGCGGTACACCTTTAGGTAGCAGAGTCGTCCATAGCGTATATGACATCTTAACGAATACCAACGTTATGAAAAATGCAGTAACGGAAGGTGACTATATCCAAAAGACTTTATACGAAGAGCTCAAACCGTTAGGTATAACAACGAGAGGCTACGGAATGATGATGGGTATTGTATTGCCTGAGACGACTGACTGTAGCACATTGGTTGCAGACGCTAGAATAAATGAGAACCTTATTACCAATGTAACTGGTGGCCATGTTATACGTTTACTACCGCCACTAAATTTGTCTCGTGAAGAAAGTAATCAACTCATAGAGAAGTTAATTCGTATCGTTAAAGCTAAGTTAAAAGATTAAATATTTTTATATAGGAATATAAGAATATAGAGATTTGTCTTTAAAAGGGCTTATCTTCAACAGATTTTTGCTTCTAGAGACAAGATTATTAACAGCATATCTTTAAATTAACCTATCAAGAATAGCGGATGCCAACGAGACGAATAGTAGGTTAAGTGAGTCTGACCGAGGCTAAGATGGATAGGGTATTTTATAGAAAAGGTACAACTAGCGAATGAGTCTAATAGGTTCACTAAATAGAGTCTGCTATTAGACTATTCTATAAAACTAAAACGCCACAACACTAACAGTATACTAAAAGCTTGATAATTGCTGCAATGTCAGCTTTAATAAGCTTTGCGTATCGACAATTGTTTGTCCCGCCTCAGTATCCCGTGCTGCTTTAATGGCCTTCTGCGCTTCTTTATCTCGATATCCCAGACTAATTAAAGCAGACTCTACTTCTGCAAGTATTACGCCTTCGCTACCAGAAGCGTTCATTGGCATAACGTCACCACTTTCAAATAGCCCGCCTTCACTACTAATATGATCAAACTTGCCTTTTAGTTCAATTAATAAGCGCTGTGCGGTCTTTTTTCCGATACCAGGCACACGTACTAAAGCAGCCTCATTATCCGACTCCACATTGAGTTTAAGCTCGGAAGCTGAAAAAGTAGACATCATAGCGAGCGCCATTTTTGCCCCTACCCCATTGATGCGAATCAACTGTCGGAATACATCACGCTCACTTTGCTTTGAGAAGCCAAATAGTAATTGGGCATCCTCACGCACATGTAAATGAGTCCAAAGTACCACATTGCCCTCAAGTTGCAATTGACAAAAGTCGGGCAAAGGTAGCTCAACCTCATAACCTACACCTGATGCTGTCATAATACAGGCTACCGGAGCTGACAAATGACACACTCTTCCTTCAAGTAATCCAATCATAAATCTTCATCTATCACAAAAGTTAAGGGCTCTATTATAACAAAGTTCATTTTTTAAATTAGGCTATTCTCCTAATTAGCATTTAGAAAGTCTCATTTTTAATTAAACGCTGTATAGTTATATTTTAAAAGTTGAAGTATAAAAAAAGCCCTGAAATATCAGGGCTTAAATTGAACTGTCAAAATTTTAAACTTAATACTATGTAATTTAAAGAGGCTAGTAAATTATCCTGCTTTTTAAAGTTAGATAGTGTTCAAATTAGTATTGCTGATCAGCGTCTTTAACTTCAGCTTCAGCACCATCAGTAGCCTTTGAGGCCATATCTTTAGCACCATCAACCATTGAGTTTGCACCATCAGTAACAGTTTTAGCACCATCAGTAACTGCATTGGTAGTGCTATCAACAGCAGTGTTTGCGCCATCTGCTATAGATTCACCAGCGCTAGTTACAGCACCAGAAGCAGCAGCACCGGCATCTTTCGCACTGTCAAGCATAGACTCACCAGCATTTTGGGTAGTTTCAGCAGCGCTATCAGCAGCATTAGTAGCAGTTTCACCTGCATTTTCAGCAGCGGTATCTACAGTATTAGCATCAGTAGTATCATCAGCTTTTTGATTACAGCCTGTGACAGCGAATACACTAGCAACTAGACCTGCAACAACAAGTTTACGGTTTAACATAAGAACTCCTCACGTAATGTGGTATTAATTAACACTCAGCATTCTAAAGACATATTAAGGAAATAACAACTATTAATTTAAATAAATTTATAAAACTTAATTAAACCATTAAATAGTTTTAAATTTCCAAATACATCTTGCTAAGACGGGGTTGTAAAGGCAGCAAAACCTTAAAATCTAAGACACCAGCAACACAAAATAAAGGTCCAGCTGCCCTATTTGATAAATATCCGAAATATTTTTTACAAATACATTTAGGCATATTTTAACATTAGTGACTATTATTAACTTCTAATGCCGCAACAGCAGGCAAGGTTTTGCCTTCAACAAACTCTAAAAATGCACCCCCGCCTGTAGACATATAGCTCACACCATCTTCTACATTAAATTTATGAATCGCCGCTAGCGTATCGCCACCGCCTGCAATTGAAAACCCTTTACTCATCTTGACAGCTTCTGACAATAAACGAGTTCCTTCACTAAAGGCATCAACTTCAAACACCCCGAGCGGTCCATTCCATAAAATAGTAGCAGCATTTTTGACAGCAGTCGTAATATGTTCTGTGCCTTCAGAGGCGATATCTAAAATCATTTCACTATCACCTACTGCATCAATACTTCTAACAATAGGGGTCGCAGATTCTAATGATTTTAGAAAATTATCAAAATCAATCTGTGACTTATCAGCAACGACCACTTTTTTAGGCAATAGAATCTCAGTTTTACTCATAATATTAGTCGCAGTATCTATCATTTCTGCTTCATATAATGACGCACCTACTGAGTGACCTTTTGCCGCTAAAAAGGTATTAGCAATACCACCACCAACGATGATTTGATCACAAATTTCAGCCAAACTAATGAGTACATCTAATTTTGTAGATACTTTAGAGCCGCCGACTATAGCCACGACTGGCTTATTGGGTTGGTATAACGCTTTTTCTAAGGCATCGAGCTCAGCTGATAATAACGGACCAGCACATATAGGTTTACCCGCATTAGCTGCTGCCTTGATGACGCCTTCAGTTGATGCTTGAGCCCTATGCGCAGTACCAAAAGCATCCATCACAAATACATCACACAGTTCAGCATAATGCTTAGATAGTGTCTCACTATTCTTCTTTTCACCCTCATTAAAGCGAACATTTTCAAGAAGAATAACGTCTCCTGGCTTAACGCTGACATTCTGGTTAACATATTCTTTATTTAACACAACCGTCTGATTTAATTGTTCAGATAGATAGTCAGCTACTGGTTGTAATGAATACTTCTCTTCATAATTACCTTCGCTAGGTCGACCCAAGTGCGAGCAAACCAAAACTCCTGCACCTTTTTCTAAAGCCAACTTGATAGTCGGAATACTTGATCTTAGACGAGCATCGTTAGATATTTTACCATTTTGGATAGGTACGTTTAAATCTTCACGTATTAATACTGTCTTACCCTTAAGATCTTGGTTTTCCATTCTAGCAAAGTTCATGCAATTACCCTTTCAAGAGAAATATGGTTAAAATTTAAGTTTACGCTTACCATAAAATAATGTCTGTATTCGCCCGTTAATATTTTCGGACGCTATAAAATTTTAACCGATTTTATCATATTTAAAACCAAGGGCAGTACACAATTTAATAATGAATCGTATCATTCACTATATTTGACAGTTCATCACAACCATCCTTTAAAAGGTTTATAATGCTATTATATGATGAATCAAATTTCCTTTGAGAAATATTAAAGTAATTCCGGTTATAAATTTTATTAATAATAGGAATTAATGATTTAATTATTGAAAACACATACCTTAATATCTTAATCTTTGTAATAAAATTTAAATATGACATTAAAACACAGACAGTCATCAAGACATATTTATTAAATAACTGTTATTAAATAATAGTTATCTAAGAACAGTTATCTAATAACAGTTTTAAAAGTACAGTTTTAAAAGTACAGTTATCCAGCCTTGAATCAACACAAACAGAAGGATACCCTTTATGAGCAACGATTATTCAGAAGCTAAAACACGTCTTTTAGAGTTACAACAAGAATATCAAACTCGAATCGATAAAATTGAAGACCACATTCAACATCCTCAGGATGAACTTAATGAGCATTGGGACGATCAAGCCATTTCAATGAGAGAAAATGAGATGCGCAAATCACTTCTTGTTGAAGCTCAGCAAGGTCTAACCTATGTTAAAAATGCGTTAAGCCGCATTGAAAATGGAACCTATGGAGAATGTGCGGTGTGTGGTGAAGAAATTGAAGAAAAAAGATTACAAGCTATACCATATGCGACCTTATGTATGAAACATGCCTCGTAGAAGCTACGTTTATACCCTACTTTAGCGAGCTTTAAACACTATCAATAAAAACAAAAAAGATTGCCTTTATTAAAGGCAATCTTTTTTAGACTCAAGTCTTACACTAAAGTTAGAAAATAACCTAACGAAAAAGGCGAATGCAAACGCGACAAAAGTTAGGTTCAGTCAGCATGATAAATATACGCTATGTTAAAAATACGCTATGTTAAAAATGTACTACAAATTGATTAATACTCTCTTTAGAAGGTTATACCTATACCGATCGGCGCATCGCTAAGTTGGCTAAGATAGTTTCTGCATCATTCCAGCGTGTGCTTGAGCTATTAGCGCCTAAAATAACAATGATTGCCGGGCGGTTATTAACTCTAGTTTCCATGACGACACAACGTCCTGCTTCATTAATAAAGCCCGTTTTTGATATACCAATGGGATAATCCCCACTTCGTACCAATTTACTCGTATTATTAGCAGCATACTGGCGGTTTCCAACAGCATAATTAGCAACGAAAAAATCATAACTTTTGGTAGTGGAAAAACGACGAATGACTTCGTATTGCCCTGCTGCTTGTACCATTTTTGCCAAATCAACTGGTGACGCTACATTTCGCTTATCAAGACCTGTAGGATCTCCAAAATAAGCACTATTCATACCCAGTGCCCGTGCTTTTTGGTTCATTGCGTGCATAAAGGCATCATAACCACCTGGATAGTTTCGAGCTAGAGACTTAGCCGCTGGGTTTTCAGACTTCATTAAAGTCATTAGCAATAGCTCGGCGCGATTCATGCGATCGCCAGCTTTTAGACGTGAACTTGCACGTTTAGGACCGACGAAATCTTCAGGATCCAACTTGATTTCCTCACGCATATCAAGTCCAGCATCCAATACGACCATCGCGGTCATAAGCTTTGTAATTGAAGCAATTGGACGAGCAACATTCGCATTCTTTTCGTATAATGGTTTGCCAGTTTCAACATCCAATACTAGTACGCCACGTGATCCTGTAGTTATCGGTAGTGTTTCGTAAAAGGTTGAGTTATTGTAGTTATTGGTACTATCATAACTATAGCCATTTTGATTTGAGTACATAATAGTACGTGCTTCATATAACCCACCTGCACTACCCCATTGAACTTGTGAATTACCTGTCTTACTAGGTTCGACAATTGTTAACGCAGCATTTGATACTGAACTAACAGTGCCCAGACCCAATGCGATGCAAACAAAGATATACGATTTTTTAAAAGAATTGTTTAAGCTCATAAGTCATCTCACTTGAGTCAAAATTAATAGTATTAAGGTATTATATAGCGTTAAAAAGGCGAAGGTTTACCAACTCAGTTGCTTTAGCACTGGTAAATCATTTATATTTATTGGTCCATTTTATTAAAATATTTCAAAATTATTATTAAATAATATTTTACAAATGCACAAAGATCAGACTATCGAACAATCAAAAATTTTAGACTTTCAATTATTTTAGTAGTTGCTTACTTACCTAAATAGTTATTAATTAAGATAGTTAGTCATTTTGAAAATTATGTATTTAGTCAGCTGTATCTACAAATTAAGTTAACAAGTCAATTAGTAAATTTTTTTATTTAATGGTTTAGTTAGTTAATAATCGATAAATTACTTACCTAACTTTTAAACCTAACTTGTAAATTTATCATTTACTAAGAAGATATGCTATTTACATTTTTAAATATTAAAATAAAATTTTTACTTACTGTTTTTGACATTTATAGTGTCTATGTTATTTATCTTAACATCATTAACGCATCAGGTTAAGTACTAATTCCTTTGTTTTATAACGGGTTAAGATATGTTGTCAATTCAAAACATTAGGTTTACGATACAGTAACAATTAAATACTGTTATGATTGCTTTAACGTTCTATTGGGAAGTTGATATGATTAAAATAATAGTAGTTGATGACCATGACCTAGTTAGAATGGGTATCAGCAGAATGCTATCTGATGATCCAGAAATCGAGGTGATTGGTGAAGCAGATAGTGGGGAGTTGGCAATAAAAATGGTAAAATCGTTGAATCCGGATGTCGTGCTATTAGATGTTAATATGCCTAATATAGGTGGCGTAGAGGCCACAAAGCGGTTACGACAATTCAATAATACTGTTAAAATTCTGGCGGTTAGTAGCGTCTCTACTCAGCCATACCCTTCTATGCTACTTAAAGCTGGGGTAAATGGTTATATCACTAAAGGAACCCCTCTTGCTGAGATGATTAAAGCCATTAAAAAGGTGTACCAAGGCAGTAAATACTTTAGTAGTGATGTGGCTGAGCAACTAGCAGATATGCTCCTGACCGATAATGAAGAGTCACCTTTTGATAGACTGAGCGAACGCGAAAAACAAGTAGCTATGATGGTGGTTAACTGCCAAAGTCCTCAGCAAATTGCCGATCAATTATTT
Source organism: Psychrobacter sp. CX18 (assembly GCF_057396215.1). Lineage (NCBI taxonomy): Bacteria > Pseudomonadati > Pseudomonadota > Gammaproteobacteria > Moraxellales > Moraxellaceae > Psychrobacter > Psychrobacter sp. CX18. The sequence goes on from NZ_JBXYJH010000008.1 coordinate 197,129, forward strand.
GTCAGCGTCAAAACCGTTAACACCTATCGTTATCGTATCTTTGAAAAGGTAGGGGTAGATAGCGATGTCAAATTAACCCACCTTGCGATGAGACACGGTCTCATTACTCCCTAATATTATAAACACGTCAACTTAACTTAACCCTTAATACACCTAACAAGATGAGTGGCATTTATCAACTTCACTGAGACTAAAAAGACTGGGAATATAAAAACTTGGACTATAACTATTAAATTAAACTGTTAATTATCTCCTATACACAGCTCTTAATAGTCGTAAATCTAATAGTCGTTAATCACTGGAAGACCTTCCAAGTTATTATTAAATTTAATACCTATAGGGCGATCTTGCGCTAATATTGTATTAACCGCCTGCTGCTGCCAATCAGAACCGTCATGCATTAGGGTTATGTCAGGCTTAACGCCAATACCATCGATCATGTCTCCTTTAATACTACGATACTCTGCAACCGTTAGTTTAACTGCGCCACCTGATTTTAAGGGAATCACCTCTTGAACCGTTCCCTTACCAAAACTTTGCTCACCTATAATTTTAGCGCGTTGATTACTTTTCAGACTACTTGCTAATACCTCAGCGGCTGAAGCAGAGTATTGGTTTTGCAATACCACAACGGGTAAGTCTGATAAATACGGGGTGCCATTGGGTTTAATAATCTGACTATGATTGGTCCTGTTTCTAACTTGTATCAACCCTTTATCAGCAATGAATAAACTAGCGATATCAATAGCCGCTGAGAGAACCCCGCCTGGATTATTCCTAACATCTAAAACCACTCCAGTGATTGGCACGCCTAGGTCTTTGAGTGCTTTGATTAACTGATCTTTTGACCCATTTTGAAAAACAGGCAATCGAATAATCGCAATGCTATCTTGCACGGTCACATCCAGCCTATTATTAGAGGCTAGATTACGTTGAAGAATGACATTGCGTTTCTGCCCAAAGTTGCTAGCGACAGTAACCTGAACTTGCGACCCTGCAATACCTGATAGGAGCTGAATAACATCTTGAGGCGTCATGTCAGAAGTCAGATCCGCTTTTTTAATTTTAAGTAGTCTATCACCAATATTGATACCCGCTTCCTTCGCAGATGAACGGGGTAAAACCTCAGTCACAATCCAAGCAGATTTTAAAGGATCAAAGTTAGCAATAATACCAACATGACCAATCTCTCCATCAGTGAAGTTTCGCAGACGCTCATAATTTTCTGGAGTTAAATACTCAGCATGACTATCTAGTTTCTCAAGCATTCCTGCAATAGCATACTGGAACAAGACTTCATCATTTACAGGTCGAACATAATCATTTCTAATAACATCAATTACCTCAACGAAGGTTTCAATGGTTTCCGGAGATATTGCATTTAAAGGAACATGTTCAACGCCTAAGCTTAACTCATTGTCATTAAGCACATTGTCATTAAGCGCATCATTTTCATCACGTTGACTACCATTGCTATCAAGGCTATCAATGTCACCATTATCAACGACCTTGTCTCCCTGACTTGCTTTCGCAATCATAATATCGCTAGAAGTGGCACTTTTATTAATATCATCTACACTAGGGTCATATTCAATGATAGCAGCTTCGTCGATGACGTCTAGATTGGCATTTGCATCGATATCATCACAGTCATCAGAACAAAGACTCTCATAACCTTCTATTGAATCAACGTCATCCTCAGAATTTTGAAATAAAGATGGTACAGACTTTGACTGCTCTTGACTGGCGATAAGTATTTTAGATTTGATGATAGGCTTAGGAGGTGTGCTTGATTTAGGAAGATAGGAGCACCCTACTACACTCAGGCTGACTGACAAAATGCTGAGATAAATGACGTTAGTTATTCTCATAGTAGACCTACCATCAGTCCTTGTATCCAACAATGACCCGTTAGATTGAGATTTCATAAGTGGGTGCTTATAGCTCATCATTTACCTACCGATAATAAAAATCTTCGCGAACTTTGATTAAGGTCTACAAAAAACTATTTATAAAGAAATTTTAAAACACCAACATCCTAAACACTAAAATTATGACCACTAATTATTTTAGTCGACTATTTTTCGAGAATAAATTAACCAACTCTTTCAATACTAACTTACTCAATACTTATTGAACACTTATGCAATAGCAGTTGTTTGGAAATACTACTTTGATTGTAACAAGGTTGTACCTGTCATCTCATCAGGTACTTTCAATCCCATCAGATCAAGTATGGTTGGTGCAACATCACTTAATTTTCCACCATCTCGAACAGTAACTTTATTATTTCCCACATAAATTAAGGGAACTAATTCAGTAGTGTGCTGGGTATGAACTTGACCACTTTCATAGTCTTGCATTTGTTCTACATTACCATGATCTGCCGTGATTAGCATATGCCCATTTGACTGAATTACTGCTTTCGAAACCGCGCCTATTGCATCATCTAAGCACTCTACCGCTTTGACAGCAGCATCAAAGTTACCTGTATGCCCTACCATATCACCATTGGCATAGTTGACAATTAGGACATCATATTTTCCAGAGTCTATCGCCTCAACTAACTTCTCGGTGACCTCAGGTGCACTCATTTCAGGTTTTAAATCATAAGTGTCAACATCTGGAGAAGGAATTAGAATACGAGATTCACCCTCATATTCATTTTCTTCTCCCCCACTAAAGAAAAATGTGACGTGTGCAAATTTTTCAGTCTCGGCAATTCTAAGTTGAGTTTTATTATTATTTTGAAGGTATTCGCCTAATGTGTTATGAAGCGCTGTTGGTTCATAAGCCACTGAAGTTTTTGGATTAGCCGCTAACTCGTCTGAATAGTGGGTCATCATTACAAACGCTGATAAATTGGGTTGTTTCTTACGGGCAAATCCAGCGAACTGATGATCTGGCAAGACAAAAGCCTGACTTAACTCGCGTGCTCTATCTGCTCTAAAGTTCATAAAGATTACCGCATCGTTGTCATCGACAGTGATCGGAGTTTCACCATGCTCGATGACATTAGTGGGACTCACAAACTCATCTGTCTCGCGGGACTTATAGGCCGCTTGTACAGCGCCATCTGATCGTGTCGCCATACGCTCAGCTTTACCCAGTGTCATTAAGTCATAAGCTTTCTGAACTCTATCCCAACGATTATCACGATCCATCGCAAAATAACGTCCAATAATACTAACAATTTGAACCTTACTTTCGTAATAAGCATTTAAATTATTTATATAATCGCGTAATCGCTTGATATATTTATCTGCCGATTTTGGCGGCGTATCTCGTCCATCTAAAAAACAATGCACATAGACACATTTAGCTCCATGAACGACTGCAGCGTGGCACATAGCTTCGATATGGTCTTGATGCGCATGGACACCTCCGTCAGAGAGTAACCCCATAATATGGACATTCCCATCAGCTTCGACAGCGGCTTTGATACCATTGACAATAGCCGGATTCTTATAAAAATCACGGTTTTTTATGTCACGGGTGATACGAGTTGAGTCTTGAAATAACACACGTCCAGCACCCAAGTTCATATGTCCTACTTCTGAGTTACCAAATTGACCTTCAGGTAAGCCAACATCTTCACCAGAGCCTGAGATAAGACCGTGTGGATAGGTATTCAAAATGCGGTCAAGATTTGGAGTGTTTGCAGCAGCAACTGCATTGTCCTGCTTATCCTCACGATAACCAAAGCCATCTAATATCATTAGTACGTGTGGAATCTTTTTATTACTTTCTGCTGCTACCATTGACGTTTTCTCCAAATATGTTTCTAAAAAACTTCTAAATATTATCCGATTATTAGATAGTTATATCTTAATCGGTAATTTCAATACTCTATATTTTAAAATAAAAATTAGGAGGTAATTGTACCACACTAGCGAATTTAACTATAATCAAGGTTAAATAATACATGGTTGTTTAATACATGGTTGTTTAATAGATGATTGTCTTATAAATGGTATGAATGGCTAATTCGCTATGACTACAGTTAATCTTCAATTAAAATTACTGTTCTACCACGCTTGCTAACTATCTACTACGCTTGTTAACAAACTTACTTAGCTAAGCATTTGCAACTAAACAGAATTTTAGTTATTATCTAAAGACTCTGAAGTGTTCGCCAGTGGATGATATTCCCTGAGCCGATAATGCACTAAATGGATGTGATATCTACTGTCTTATTGTGTATGCCTGCACTGCTTGCAGTGACTCAGGAAACCTTAAGAGACAGTGACACATCCGCCCTGAACTTGACGGTTCATGGGTTCCCATCTTACAGCGGCACTTCGGTCTTTAATTTTGTATTCAACTTTATAACATTCTATTTTAGTCTTGCTAAGCTGTCTTATAATTTTAGACTACTTATATTTTACATTAAGGGTTTAAATTATAGTTTTACAGTTGAAGATAATTTCATATCACTTAATTTGATTGACTAATATAATTGTCAAATTCGTATATTACAAAGTACTCTATAGAAAAAACCCTTTTATCTAAATAGATAAAAGGGTTTTATTTATTTGATGATTGAAATAACTTAATCTATTCATCATTTGCCGGTTTTTTTAACTTTTTAACATCTTTTATAACCGCTTTCGCAGAACCATCTACGGTAGTGTTATGCTTAAAACCATTCCCAAATGGATTACGCTTAGCGCCTTCAGACTGGGTATCAAACGGATTTTGATTGCCAAATGGATTCTGACCGCCAAAGGGATTACCCCCTGTACCGCCCATGCCGCCAAAAGGATTTTGACCACCCATTTGCCCGCCCATCTGCTTGGCCATAAGCTCCATCATTTTTTGCTGATTATTCATCACATAATTATTAGCCATATCTTTCAATTTCTTTTGAACCGGAGGCAATATCACTAATAGTGCTAATAAGTCGGATAGCAAGCCTGGAATCAAAAGCAATAACCCCCCTACTGCCATCCCCACAGTTTTCATAATTGTATTTTCTGGAGGACGCATAGCAGGGTTTAGACCTCCTGCTTTCATTTGTTGCGCCATTGGATTAAGCGTTGTCATTCCTCGACGAATTAAAGTTAAACCTATCACTGCAGCAACAATAAACCAGCCAAATACCCACCAGCCGCTTATGAACTGCGCAACTAAATACCATAGTAGCATTTCAATGATAAACCAAACGATGGCAATGCCAACTATCTGACCCATAATGTGTCATCCTATTTTGTTTACAAAGAGCTTTGAATATAAAAATTTAAATGTTTATTAGACCAACAAAGACGAGCTCTGTTTAATTATTCAACCTAAGTGCAAGCATGAAGGTTAAATCACCTTAGTACCTACATCCTAATTACTACACCATTCTTTTGAATAAGAGGTAAAAAATTAACAAACCCAATTTATTAATCTCGTTATATGTTATCTATATGGGGATTGCTTGGTATACTATCAAATCTTAATTTGGTTTTCTAAACAATTATTAGCGTCAATGTGACATATATAAGCAGCTAAACGATTTAACTAAATTTAGATTTGACAGGTTAACAATAATACAATCGGACTTAAAATTAAATTATGGCAATTATTATTGGTATAGATCCGGGTTCTAGATTGACAGGCTACGGAATTATTCATCAAAAAGGCGATACTCTTCGGTATCTTGATGCAGGCACAATTCGCACAGAGACGAAAGAGATGCCAGAACGTTTGAAACGTATCTTCAATGGTATTACTCGAATCACTCAATACCATCTAAAATATGCAGATGAGCCAATACATGCCGCAGTTGAGCAAGTATTTATGGCTGAAAACCCTGACTCTGCACTAAAGCTAGGTCAAGCACGTGGGGCTGCCATTGCCGCCTTAGTATCTTTAGATTTAGAAGTATCGGAATATACGGCAAGACAAATTAAGCAAGCCGTTTGTGGATATGGAGCAGCGGATAAAAATCAGGTTCAAGAAATGGTTTGTCGCATATTAAAATTAGACATCGCACCTCAACAAGATGCAGCAGATGGCCTTGCCTGTGCTATTTGCCATGCTCACTCAAGCCACTCAATGAATAAGCTGCTCATGAATACGACCTTACGTGGTCGTGGATCCTCAAAGAAAAAAGGGCGCTGGCGTTTATCTGAAGAGGACATTGCAGGTCTTAAGTAATGGTATAAAGATTTAAACTCTTACAATCAGTGCGAACCTTAGTTTACAATAGAGCTTTCGATAATACCGCCTAGGACATAAACGTACTGTTTCCCTTTGACGTCTATTGGATCTACGCTAAACCGTTTTAAACGTATAACTTGGTTAACATTATTATCATGGGTATAACCTTCAATCTCATCTACAAATAGATGCCATTCCCCTACACCAGTTTTCATACCTTTGAAATCATAATAAACGGGTCTGACTTCTAGACACCCTCCATTTGTACCATCGGGGCAAACGGGTTCTTTATTGCTGATTTCCCAATATACGATGTCCCCTACTTGTCCATATTTGACTTCAGGGGTCAATGTACCTTGCCAAACTAATGTATTGCCCTCCGACGTTTTTTGAGTTAACAAAGGCTTTTCAATAGCTAAATAACTTAATTCACTACGCCCTGCCATAGCTCTAGCAAGTAACTGTTCAACATCATACAGCTTGCACCCAATTTCAGTACTCATTATATTACTAACAATTAAATGATTATTACTAAGTGTATAATTACCGCCAATACTATTACAGCCTAGTCCAAAATACACGCTATCTAGTCCATTATCATCCAAAAAGCTTAAAGATATCTGATTCTTGATTGAGTTTAAACGCTTTAATGGATGATTGTTAGCATCTAATGCTTCAACTAATTCCCAAGAATAATTAACAAGATCCTTTTTTTTAATTTTTTCGAAGGTTGCCATTTCGTTACTGGTATTGTTAACTAATTCTATTTGGGATTCTTTTTGAATTCCAGCTTCTTGAGCGCTATTGTGACATCCTGAAAGTATCGATGCACCATTGATAATAGCAAGTGTCATCAGTAAAGTATGCGTTAAAGTTTTCAATGTCTACTTCCTTTGCCAATGTCATTAAATTATCAGGTATAATTCCACATCAGTATCTTTAAGTAATTATTACTATCTTAGCGACTATGTCATATAGACTCATTTTTTATATCCAATTATCTAACTCTAGACATCAATGAAACCTATAACTTACTTTTTGAACCCAAACCGTTCGTTCATATTCTTATAAAACCGAGCAATACCGTCACCATGTGCAGTCGGGTCAACTTTTAATAAACGGCCAAAATCTAAACCAATATAAAGCACTATATCAGCATAACTTAGCTGATTACCTACTAGGTAATCGTGGTCTTTTAGAATGTTATCGAAGTACGGCAAGATAGAAATAGCACGTTGAATAGATTTTTCGCTAAATTCTGGTACTTGATCGATTCTATCGGCCTTAGAAGGATGACTGTGTTGAAAAGCTAACATGAAATTATATAGCACCTCAAATTCAGCCGTTCGGCGTAGTGAACATACTTGAGCACGCTGAACCACATCATTGCCCATTATAGAACGCTCACCGTATACCCGATCTAAATATTCACAGATTGCTTGAGAATCATTAAGCACAGTACCATCTTCTAAGATCAATACAGGCAACAGCTTGAGTGGATTGATCTTCGCAAACTCCTGATTTAATTGCTCTCCCTTCATCATATCTATGTCAATAACTTCGATATCATCAATCTCGTCGATGTCTAAGCCTTTCGCTTGCATCAATACCACCACTTTACGTGGATTAGGGGCTTTACGTGCTAAATATAACTTTTTCATAACAAATTCCTTTTGCTGATTCTATCACTTCGAAGGTAGCTTAAATCATACCAAATTGTATACAATACGCCACACATATATTTGTTATTAGTTTTTAAAGCGCTTCACAATGAAAAACCTTCATAGTTATTAAGCTATGAAGGTTTACGCTGTCTAAAACCAGTGCAACGTTAATTGCCATAATTTTGAACTATTTATTAGGCTGAGGTGTCATACGTAAATATGGCTTAATTTCTTTAAAACCTTTTGGATAATCCTTATCAGAAATATCTTCAGTTTTAATACTTGGTGGAATGATCACATCATCACCATCTTTCCAATCTACTGGAGTCGCAATATTATACTCATCAGACAACTGCATGGCATCAATCACACGGATGATTTCATCAAAGTTACGACCACAGCTGGCAGGATAAGTTAGTATAAGACGAACCTTTTTGCTTGGATCAATAATAAATACACTGCGAACAGTACTGGTAGCGTCAGCATTTGGATGAATCATATCGTACAAGGTTGCGACCTTCCTATCTGGATCTGCGATGATTGGGAAATTCAAATCTGTCCCTTGTGTTTCACCAATATCTTTAGCCCAGCCGTTATGATCTTCTAAAGTATCTACTGAAATAGCAATTGGTTTAACACCACGCTTTTGAAACTCACCATTAAGCGCTGCTGTACGACCTAATTCAGTAGTACAAACCGGTGTGTAATCAGCTGGATGGGAGAATAAAACAACCCAATTATCTCCAGCCCAATTGTAAAAATTAATATCACCTTCCGTCGTAGGGGCATCAAAGTTTGGTGCAGTATCACCCAATCGTAAATTTGTCATAGTAAATCCTTATTTATTGTTAGTTAATGATGGTTAGAGGTAGTGAATTATTCTTTTATCCATTGACGAATTTTTTCACGTTCCTCAGGGCTAGCCTGTAACCAAATCTGCATAAACTTATCTAAGTTACTAGCCTGCGATTGATTGGTTGATGGGCTACTCACTGGTGCAATAGCACCTGAGTTAGAGGTTGTATTGGGTTGAGAGTTAATTGCTGCAATCGCTCTCTGATTGTCAGCCTGAGCATCATTTCCACCGAAGATTGAGGTAATACCTGAAAATAAACCACCACTGCTTTCTGAACCACGAGCTTCAGCGATAACACTTGACCCTTTTACAACTGCTAATGTTGGGGCTTTAGCATACTCCCTAGCCTCTTCATATTTCTCAGGTTGCCCTGGCATAGTCAAACGATAGGTTTGATTGTCCTGCATATCAGCTGTCACAGTGACGTTCGCTGAGTGCAGATAATCATGCTCATCATGGCGCAGCTCATATAACCGATCATACTTTGCTGTTATGACGTGTTTACCAGGCTGTAATGTATAGTCCTTTTTAATGGCTTGAAACGGACTTGAATTAAAGGTTTGTCCATTTATGGCAGTAACTTTAATATTTTCATCCACTTTTAAGGTAACTTCTGCATGTGCTACTGCAGCCGTTAGAATACTGATAGTACAAAATACTGATAATTGTTTAAACATAGTTTTATTTGCTTCGTTTATCATAATTAAAGACCTTAGGTTTCAATAATATTTGAGTCATTCGTTTATATGGCGTGTTTAAATAGCTTACTTATTTATAAATTTTGATTAAATTTTATTTATCTATAATAAGTTAAAATTAGTATAAAAGGAATAAAGCTGGCATTGAAGAAAAATATTAAAAGTTAAAGGTCATATTGTTCGGATAGGCACTGTTTTCTTCAGATTTTGATAATAGATCTTCTTGAGCCTCTTGATGTATATCCTCTAACTCAGCCATAAGAGTGTGTTCATCAATCATCGCTATTGCCTGACTAATCACTGTCTTAGAAATATAGGCACGATTTAAATTAGAAAATAGTGGTTGAATCACATTTAAGATATCAAGCATTCCGCCAATACGATGAGGACCTTCTTCAAGTAGGTGCTCGGTAATTCGAGGATCAAACTGCCATCCGCGTCGACGCATTACAGATTCAAGCATGGCTTTTCTATCCGCTATATCATGACCTTCAGGTACACGAAAAGCAGGTGACTGAATCAAGCGAGTCAATAAATCAGGTAATTCAAAAGGTAGCTCGGTAGCAGGAGTTTTGGCGGCAAAAATAAGCTGACCTTGACCCTCTTTACTTCGATTTATTAAATGAAAGATGGCTTCTTGCCAAGCACGGCTATACCGGATTGATTCTAAATCATCAATAGCCACTAAATCGAAGCTTTCAAGTGACGCCAAAACGCCCACATCAGTATTAACAAGCTCTTTTAGAGATAGACTTATCGCGGTCTTCTCCATCTCCATGTAGGACTCACAAATAGCAGACAGCAAATGTGTTTTGCCCGTTGCTGGGCTACCATAAATATACATCTGTCCGATGAGACCAACATGAAGTTGACGTACAGCGTCGATCAAAGTCGACCACCCAGGACCAGAAAAATCACTCAGGCTGGCATCTTTCCTTACTTCAAGATTTAAACTTAATTGATTTGTCATCAGGCTAGTATCTCGGCTCGATATAACTGTATAACGCTTATTTATACCACAATTTTAATGACAATAATATGGCATAAGTATCAAAGCTCATCAAAAGCCCTTTATCGAGAAGAATCATCAGGTATCAGACTGTGCCAAACATCTATATATGAATGATATGGACGCTAAAACACTCTCTATACCCCATTCTCAACTCTTAACGTAGGCTTTGGCTTTAGCCCAGCATTTTTAATGAGAGGTTTTGATTTGCTTGGCTAAAAGCAGCAGCCTACAATGAGTTTTAATAAGTTGAGAACGGGGTAATCTATTTTTACTGACATCATTACTCCTACTTAAATAATTTATACTGCTTACGGCCTTTATAAAAATCAGTTTTAGTATAAGCGTCATATGCATGTTGGAACAGAACATTTAAGATAGCTGAAACGGGTAACGCAATAAGCATACCGACAAATCCCATCAATGCTGCTCCTGCAAGTACCGCAAATATAACCCATAGGGGGGATAATCCAATCTTATCTCCCAACAATAAAGGCTGTAAAACATAACCTTCAATAGCTTGACCAAGCAGAAAAGCACCAACTATCAAACTCAGTTGTAACCAATCTAACCCAAACTGGAATAATCCGGCACCTATTGCCGCTATAAAACCGATACCAAAACCTAGATAAGGAACAAAGCTTGCCAATCCTGCTACTAAACCAATAATCAGACCCAGCTCTAACCCAATAAGCTGAAGTAAAACAGCATAAATAATACCCAATAAAATCATCACCAATAACTGTCCTTTAACAAACGCCATAAGGGCGTCATCACAGTCATGAGTGATCTCTAAGACTTTAGGGGCTATTGAAGCGGGTAAGGCATTCGACCATGTTTTAAGACGTTGATCCCAGTTAAATAAGAAGTAAAACGTTAAAATTGGCACTAATACCGCCAATCCTGCATTGTTAATCACTGTCATACCTGAGCTCATCAGTTGTATGGCTAAAGATTGTACATCCTCAACATTATAATTTTTGTTGAGATACTCAAGAAAAGTATTGGATACAATCTCGCTGTCAAGCGGAGGCAGACTTATCCGATCAAACTGATTTGCCCATGTTCTTATGTCTTCATTGTACCAACTGACCAGCTTAGGAACATAATTCCACGCCGCTTGTAGCTGAGACCAAATGGTCGGAATTAACCACCATAGTAAAAGCCCTAATACGCAACAAATGACAATATATACGAATATTATAGACAGCCATCTTGGCATAATTTTGGACATTTTAGTCACAAGCGGGTTAAACAAATACGCCAAAATAAAGGCACAGACAAACGGTATCATGACCGGGGTTAACAAATAAATAACATACAGTAAGAGGCTTACTCCTAATACGATAAGTAGCCGCTTGAAAAATGGATCTACATTTGCAACCTGCATAGAGACTCTCTTATTTGATACTAATGAATTTGAAACCAACTCGATTAAATTCATTATTGATAATAGTTAAATGGATACCAATCGTTGAGGGTGCTTAATCACTAAACAGACTCTATAAATTTATGACTATATTATGGCTTATTCTGACAAATATTTAATCATTTTTGGTCATTTTTTGTTCTATTGATATTTTATTATCACTTTTATTATTTTATTATCACTTTTATATAGAGGCTTAACTCCCTTTTACTACATTTTACAGTCTTTAAAGGTTAACTATCTTTGCGTATAATGCCCGTTTTTGCGTATAATGCACGCAAACGCTTAACATCACGTTGATACAGTAGTGTCGTCAGTTACCTTGAAGTTTTAACTTTCATTAATCCGAATGCTACTTAAGTAGAACGTTATTTTATTTGATAATTAGTATAATCGTTACTAGTTTAAAACATATACCTAATTCTTGTCTTTATACACTCGCTTAAAAGGTCTGCTTCTAACATGAGCCATCCAAATTCTAATGCATCCTCCAACCCATCAACTTCTAGCAAACCAACCTCGCTAAGCTATAAAGATGCAGGTGTGGATATTGACGCTGGAGATGCCCTGGTCCAACGCATTAAATCTGTCGCAAAATCAACCACTCGTCCTGAAGTTGTCGGGGGCCTTGGTGGATTTGGGGCATTATGTCGAATCCCTACAGGTTACAAATCGCCTTTATTGGTTTCAGGTACGGATGGAGTTGGTACTAAATTAAAACTAGCATTACAGCTAAATCGTCACGATACCATTGGTATTGATCTGGTCGCCATGTGTGTTAATGATCTTTTGGTCTGCGGTGCAGAGCCGTTATTTTTCTTAGACTATTATGCTACTGGCAAGCTTGATGTAGAGACTGCTGTTTCTGTTGTTAGCGGTATTGGTGAAGGTTGCAAACAATCAAACTGTGCGCTAATCGGCGGAGAAACTGCTGAAATGCCTGGTATGTATCAAGACGAAGATTATGATCTTGCTGGATTTTGTGTCGGTGTTGTCGAAGAGTCGGAGGTCATAACGGGTGAACAGGTGGCTGAAGGTGATGTGTTAATTGGTATCGCATCCAGTGGTGCTCACTCAAATGGGTATTCTTTAATTCGTAAAGTAATAGAGGTCAGTGGCATTGATATAACGAACACTGATGATACCCTTGATGGTCAGCCGATTGCTGATGCGTTGATGGCGCCTACCAAAATTTATGTCAACGCTATTCAAGCGTTGCAAAAAGAGCTTGGCAATGACAACTTACATGCGATGTCGCACATAACGGGTGGTGGATTTACTGAAAACTTACCCCGTGTATTGCCTGACACACTCGCTGCTAAAATAGATACCAATAGTTGGGAAATGCCAGAACTGTTCACATGGCTGCAAAAACAGGGCAACATCGAACCCTTGGAGATGTATCGAACTTTTAATTGTGGTGTCGGCTTTGTTGTAGTCGTGCCAGCCGATTTAGCGGATCAAGCGACTAAAGTCTTGAATAATACAGGTGAAAAAGCCTTTAAATTAGGCGAAGTAGTCTCACGTAACTCAATTAACTCATCTAACATGGATGCGGTGGTTTATTCATAATATGTTAGCATCTACATCAGTATTAAAAAAACCCCATACTGCGCAAGACTGTGTACCCAATAAGCCTTTAAAAGTTGCGGTACTCGTATCTGGTAGTGGTAGCAACCTGCAGGTGCTAATCGACGCCATGCGTGTGGGAAGCTTACCTATTGAAATCGTTGGTGTGATTAGTAACGTAAAAGAGGCGTATGCGGTCACTCGTGCGCAGCAAGCGGGAATTGAAACGGCTGTCCTTTCGCATATTACCGAAGGTGATAATGCAGGTAAACGGATGGGGATTAAAACGTTTGAACGTCATGCCACTACTAAGCTGAATGAATGGCAACCCGATTTGATCGTGCTAGCTGGTTTTATGCGGGTACTAAGCGCTGATTTTATCAACGCAGCTCCGGCGCCTATGATAAATCTGCATCCCTCGCTACTTCCTAAGTATAAAGGTTTAGACACGCATCAAAGGGTATTAGAGTCTGAAGACAAATACCACGGTTGTAGCGTGCATGTGGTGACAGCTGAGCTGGATGCAGGTCAAGTATTAACTCAGGCCTTACTGGCTGTAGATAGCACTGATTCAGCTGACAAGCTTCAAGGACGTGTTCAAAAATTAGAGCATCAAGTGCTTCCTTGGACGATATTACTCATTGCGCAGGGCGTGCTTGACCTAAATGAGATCGCAATTTCTGCTACTAAGCTTAACTCTACAGATCCAGAAACAAGCTTAGGTACAGAAACAGCCTCTTATCTGCCTACCCTGCCTCTAAAGCTATGGTTGGACAGTCTATAAAGGCATCCTTAAAGTAAACCTTAGATCTCTTCGAATTAAACCCCATAAGTTGCTATAACGTATGGGGTTTTTTGTTAAGCAAATTATATTTTTAATTTTGAATAGCAGACAAGATTTGTTTTTTCAATACTAAGAATTGTTGACTCTCTAAAAAACCTTCATATTTTGGTATGCTAAATTGATCGGTTAATTGAGCAGGCGACCCTTTTAGTACGTAGAGATAATCAGACAGATAAATAGCCTCATCGATATCATGCGTGATAATGAGACAGGTTAATTGAAGTTGCTTCTGCAGCTTATTAAACCACTGATACATCTCATCTTTGGTCACAAAGTCCAGAGCAGAAAAGGGCTCATCCAATAGCATAATTGGCTTATCACTTAGGTACGTCCTTAATAAAGCAGCGCGTTGTCTTTGTCCGCCAGAGAGATTTTGAGGATACTGTTGCTCAAGACCTTGAAGCCCAAAGTGCACCAATTGGGGCTTTACGATCTCAGCAATTTTTGACTTGCTATACCCTTTTAATGTGAGTGGCAATGCGATATTGTCAAAGACAGTTTTGAAGGGTAACAATAGGTCCTTTTGCAGCATATATCCGACAGTACCTGCCTGCCCTGTCGTGTTTACGCCATTGATCCATACCTGTCCTGAGCTTGGAATAAGCAGACCTGCCGCAATATTAAATAGCGTCGTTTTGCCAACACCACTTGCCCCAACGATGCTGACCACACTATTATGCTCAACTGTCATATTAAGATCTTCAAATATGAGGGTAGCATCAAATGCGTGAGAAATATTTTTTAAAACAAGCCGCTTTTCCATAGTGTATATTGCTCAGTCATTATCATCGTTAACGTCATCGTTAGCTATAGAATGTTGACTTATAGAAAGTCGTTAGTAACACCTGCTTGAGGTGGTAGAGGGGCTTCGATCAATCCCTGCTTATAAACCCAATCATAAAATCTATCCCAGCGATCATAATCAAACTTGCCCCATTCTCCATTATCATCTAAGTAGTAAGAGGAAACATATTTTTGACTTTCAATCGCCAATTCTTTATTCGTTTCAGGGGCATATTTGACTAAGATTTCAGCACTCTCTTCAGGGTTATTAGCGGCATAGACATACCCCTTTTTAATGGCGGCTAGTGCTTTTTTAACCAAATCAGGCTGATCTTTGAGAAGATCGTTATTGGCTATAATGACAGGGGAATAATAATCAAAAGCAGGCTCATAGTCCTTCAGATAGAAAAATTCTGTATCGACCCCTTGAAGGTCAGCATGTATGCCATCCCAACCATAAAACGCCAAAATGTAATCAAACTGATTCATACGTAGTGCTACGCTCGCATCGGTGGCTTCGCCTGGGATTTTCACTAAGTCATTACCCACAATATGCGCTACTGTCGCATCATCGATTGGGTCTTCCCAAGTCGAATAGCGTTTTCCATTTAAGTCCTTAGGAGACCGCGCCCCTGTCGATTTTAAGGCTAATAACCCTGCAGTATTATGTTGAAGAATCGCAGCAACGGCAGTTATAGGGACATCCTTTTCAAGACGCTTAACCATATTCGGCTGAAAATATATACCTAAATCAGCCCGCTTATGGGCTACTAGTGACGACGCACTGTCCTCACTTGGCTGCACAATTTTCACATCTATTCCCTGCTCTTTAAAGTAACCCTTATCTTCTGCCACATATAGACCGGTATGATTGGTATTTGGCACCCAGTCTAATGAGATAATAAGTTCTGTGAGCTGCTCGCCATTTTCTGCAGTTTTGGTTTCTGAATTGGGCTGACAGCCACTAAGGCCAAGTAGTGCAATAACGGCCAGTAATAACATAGCCATACCTATATAAGTACGGCTGTGCTTTTGCTGATTAAAAGAGATAAATGTCACAGTAAACTACCCTTATGAATGAAGAAAAACTATAAATGAAGAAAAACTATAAATGAAGAAAAACTATAAATGAAGAAAAAAGAAAAACCTATAAAAAATTATGTTTAAGTACCCGCTTCTCAAGCCATTTTACTAGGCCAATGAGAAGCACAGTCAAAAAGCTTATTAAAAAAATGACAGCGAACATGCTGTCCAAGTCATAGGACTTACGAACGCGGGTCATATATACCCCTAGACCATAATAGCCGCCTAACCATTCCGCGATTACCGCAGATATTAGAGCGTAAGATAACGCAACCTTTAACCCCGTAAAAAAAGAGCCCATTGCTGTAGGTATTTTTAAGTGTCGATAAATCTGATAATTGGACGCTTGCATAGATTTAAACAGATTTAAATGCTCACGGCTAACAGACTGATAACCATCAATCAAGGCAATGGTAATCGGAAAAAAGACCGCTAATATCACGAGCACAACCTTGGGCGTAATACCGTAGCCAAGCCAAATTATAAGCAGCGGTGCAATAGCAATGGTTGGAATGGTTTGATTAAGCAAAATAACCGGATAAACCAGCTCTTTTACCGTTTTTGATAAATCCATACAGACCGACAAAACAAAGCTTATAATTAGTCCGATGGCGGTGCCGATAAAGGCCGTTGCCAATGTATATTTGGCATGCTCCATCAATAAAGGCAAGTCTTCTACAAACGCCTGTGCAATCTGCAAGGGCGATGGTAATAGATAGTCTGGGATGAGCTCGAACTGCACACAAAGCTGCCATCCTAACAATATTAGGATCACTAAAATATAATTTCGCAGGGTACTGAGTAAAGTACGACTTACATAAGCTGTTTTTTTGATTAGATTACTCATTACCGCTATTCTCAGTTTGTCTAATAATCATTCTTTATAATGCGTTGAGTGATGGTTGTTGAGATTCTAGCAAAATTAGCACTAGGAGTTGAACTTAATTCACTGATGCCCATTTTAATGGCAAACCACACGAACTTACACTGAGTGATAGTCTAGAGATTATATACTTTACCCCATTCTCAACTTTTAATGTAGGCTGTGGCTTTAGCCCAGCATTTTAGATCATAGGTTTTGATTTGCTGGGCTAAAAACACCAGCCTACAATGAGTTTTAATAAGTTGAGAACGAGGTAAATTTTATAAAAAAGCCCCCGATAATGAGTATCGAGGGCTTTGCCGTCAAGAACTTTTATAAATCAATAAAGCTAAACCGAATGATTAAACAGGGGCTTTGTTAATCACAAACAATGTTTTCTCATTCACAAACTCTTTCATACCAGAGCCGCCATGCTCACGACCATAACCAGAGTTTTTAACGCCGCCAAATGGCAACAATGGATTAACTAGACCGTAACCATTGATGTTAACCATACCGGTGTCAAAGTACTTCGTAGCCAATTCGATAGCTTTGTCCTCATCTTTAGTGAAGATACCGCCACCCAGACCATAGCGGCTATCGTTTGCAATGCGCATAGCATCGTCTGTATCTTTTGCACGAATTAGCGCAACTGCTGGGCCGAATAGCTCGTCATCATAGGCAGGTTGGCCTGGCTCTACATTCTCTAGAATAGTTGGTGGGAAAAAGTTACCTTTTGAACCTTCGGGAACTTGACCACAAACGGTTTTTTTAGCGCCTTTGTCGACACTTTCTTGAACTTGTTTCTCGATCGTCTCAACTTGCTGCTGCATTGATAATGGACCAAGATCAGTTGAGTCATCCATTGGATCGCCGATTTTGTATGATTCAAACTCTTTAATCAGCTTCTCACGGAACTCATCATAAACGCTGTCGACAACCACAAAGCGTTTAGCGGCCACACAGGTCTCACCATTGTTATACAAACGTGCATAAGCACAGGTTTTAACAGTAAGATCTATATCTGCATCATCTAGTACGATGAACGCATCATTTGATCCAAGCTCCATCACTGTCTTCTTCAGTACTTTAGCTGCTTGCTGAGCAACGATTTTACCTGCGCCATCACTACCCGTTAGAGTAACGCCGCGAACTTTGTCATTATTGATGATTTTCTCTGACTGATCATGGTTAATGATTAGAGCACGGAATAGTGCGTTAGGTAAGTCAGAGTCATGCAAGATTTTTTCAATAACTTGACCTGATTCTGTGACGTTTGACGCATGCTTTAACAAAATAGCATTACCGGCCATTAAGTTGGCAATGGTATAACGAAATACTTGATACGCAGGATAGTTCCAAGGCTGAATACCATAAATGATACCGATAGGCTGATAAGTGACGATCCCCTTATCCATTCCTTCAACTTCACGGATATCATCCGCTAAGTGATCGGGACCTGTTTGAGCCGTAAAGTCGCAAATACCTTTACAAATATCGACTTCTTGCAAGCTTTGCTGATAAGTTTTACCACGTTCTTTTGTCATCACTTTAGCAAGCTCTTCTTTGTGCTTCATGAGTGACTCACCAATAGAGTTAATAACTTTTGCACGTTCATCTAATGATTTCAAACGCCAATCAAGAAACGCTTCATGAGATTCGTTAATAATCTGATCGACTTCGTCTTGAGACATATAATCATAAGATTTAATGTCTTCATTGGTATATGGGTTTACTGTTGTAATATCTGCCATGATTATTATCCTTACATTTAACGTATTTATTTATAGACAAGGTAGCTAGAGATAACGCAGCCATCATCTGATGACGCTGTCTTTAATTGTTTCAATAGAAAATAAATATCGTCCATCTAAATTACCATCGTGATTTTTGTTCTTGTTATTCGTGTGATGATAATTCGACAATATATTTTTATGGGCAATATTTTTATGTGCAAACCTTGTCATTGATAACTATTTAAAAGTTACGTTTATTAGGATAACAGCTAGGCTGATAATGTCATTAAATGAGCTGTAATCAACTGTAAGTACTGTGTTAATTTCCTTAACTTATTTCGGGCTCTGTAAAGAATTTAACCATAGTTAATATAAGTATACAGAGCACGTTTATCGGTAACTATTAAGACATCTATTAAGCTACTAAAACTAATAAGCCACTAAAATAAGTGGCTTATCATCGGAACCTCGTCTTCATTATTTTCTTCATCAGCGACCACCTGTCTTGCGACATGCATAATGAGTTGTCGCAACCATCTATGCGCTGGATGATGTTGAAGCAAAGGCGACCAAGCCATCGTTAATTCAAATTCGGGTATAAAGAACGGAGGTTCTTTTAATATAATACTGTCATTATTCGCCTGCATACGTGCCACCCTTGTGGGCAGTGTTGCAATAAGATCTTTATTAGCAGCTAACATCGCAGGCATTTGATAATGACGGGTAAAGACGCTAATTTGACGCTTTTGACCCAGTCTTTGAAGTGCCTGATCAATTGATCCCAACCCGCCTGACTTATCAGGATTAACACCAAAACCAACGCCCATTCCTGTTTTTGAGACCCAAACATGTTGCGCTTTAAGATAGTTTTTAAGATTAAATTTATTGACATAGGGACTTTCTGCGGACAATAAACAACTGAACGTATCACGCCATACTAGAACTTGGTGAAAGCTTTGGGGTATTTCATTAAAGCGGTTAATGGCTAAATCAACACGACCTTGCTCCATATCTCTATAAGACACATCTGACGGGGTTAAGAAGTCTAAAATAACGTTTGGGGCCTCAGATCGTAATGCTTTTACCAATCTAGGAACTAGCGTCGCTTCTGCATAATCCGAGGTCATAATTCGAAACACTCGTGATGTACTATAGGGACGAAACTCAGTTCTAGGCTCCAAAAGCTGTTGTAACTCTGCCAATATTTCGCGAACTCTAGGTTGTAACTCTAAAGCCCGTTCCGTTGGCGTCATACCTTCAGAGGAACGAACTAATAAAGGATCATTAAATAATTTGCGTAATCGACGCAATATATTACTCATTGCAGGTTGAGTGATACCCAACTGTTCCGCGGCACGAGTAACATTTTTTTCCCTCAATAAAACATCTAGATTGACCAATAAGTTCAAATCGACCCTTTGTAAATTCATAATACTCTCGGTAATTTATATTGATATAGTAAGCGGGTTGCCCCTTAAAATGGCAGCTTATACGGGTATATTTATTGAATAGCTTTGAGTTATAGTCTTTTAAACTAAATCATACAGCCTCTTGAATTTAAAGAAATTTCAATATCATGACTATTTATTGATATGGTCACACCGCACTGTCGTACACACACTGATATTGTTTGATATGACGCTTTTTTATTTTGATTTCATTTTAAGCTTAGATATTAAAGCATGACATTTCTCGGTACGCTATTGTTGGTATTTATCATCCTAGATGGTCTGGAGACGATATAACTATTGTACTATAATGTAAATAAATACCCAAGATAACCCTCATAAACTAGATAAATTTAACTAATGTCGTTATAGTGACCGCTAAGTGTTAAGGGCATAGTGTTTAATTACTATAAATTTGGTTAGTATAGCTTTGTGATATTTAAATAGTCATAAACCACTTTCACTAATTAAAATTTTAAGCATTAAGCAGTTATTATAACTATACGAGGTTTAACGCTTTAAGTTTAATCCTCTTTTTTAAAGTGCGTAGAATAAAAACTCCTTACTAATCATAAGAAGCATTTATTTCACTCAACCCATCCCAAAATCAAGGAGACAATTGATGTCAACTTATAAATCAGCTCTAGAGCATATCCGCGAAATTAAAGCGAAACATGGCAATTGGCAGAATATCAGCGAGTCTGATGCTGCCCGTATGATGGTTCAAAATCGTTTCAAAACGGGTCTTGATATTGCCAAGTATACCGCTGCTATTATGCGTAAAGATATGGCAGAGTATGACGAAGATACTTCTAAGTACACTCAGTCTCTAGGTGCATGGCATGGTTTTGTTGCACAGCAAACTATGTACGCTAAGAAGAAATACTTTGGCACTACTAGCAAAACATACATCTACTTATCAGGTTGGATGGTCGCTGCATTACGTTCTGAGCTTGGTCCATTACCTGACCAGTCAATGCATGAAAAAACAACTGTACCTCAACTAATCGAAGAGATTTATACCTTCTTACGCCAAGCTGACGCTAAAGTCTTAAACGACTACTTCCGTGAACTTAACGCTGCAAAAGAAGCCGGTCAAGATACTACTGAAATCGAAGAGAAAATCAATAATTTCGATTCTCACGTTGTGCCAATTATTGCCGATATCGATGCAGGTTTTGGTAATGAAGAAGCCACTTACCTACTTACTAAAGCCATGATTGAAGCTGGTGCTTGTGCTATCCAAATTGAGAACCAAGTATCTGATGCAAAACAGTGTGGTCACCAAGCTGGTAAAGTAACCGTTCCTCATGAAGACTTTATCTCTAAGCTTAATGCTATTCGTTATGCTTTCTTAGAACTAGGTGTAGACGATGGTGTTATCGTTGCGCGTACTGACTCTGAAGGTGCCTCTTTAACTCAGAAAATCCCAGTATCTGAACAACCTGGCGACTTAGCCTCTAAATACATCGACTTTATCGATGTTGAAGAAATTGACATCGCTGATGCGAAAGAAAACGATGTACTATTGAAGCGTGATGGTAAACTGGTTCGTCCAGTACGTTTGGCCAATGGTTTATTCCAGTTCCGTGAAGACACAAATATTGACCGTGTTGTTCTTGACTGTGTAACCGCTTTAGAAAACGGTGCTGACTTACTTTGGATTGAAACACCTACTCCAGACGTTCAGCACATCAAAATGATGGTTGACCGTATTAAAGAACAGCAACCAAAAGCGAAGCTTGTTTACAACAATAGCCCTTCATTCAACTGGACGCTTAACTTCCGTAAGCAAATCATCGCTCAGTGGGAAGAAGAAGGTAAAGACATCTCAGCATACGACAAGAATAACTTGATGAGTGCTGACTATGATGGTTCTGAGCTTGATGCTGCTGCTGACCAAGCTGCTAAAGACTTCCAGCGTGATGCGTCACGTGAAGCTGGTGTGTTCCATCACTTAATCACTCTACCTACTTACCATACTACTGCTCTTAGCGTTCATGAACTTGCTAAAGGCTACTTTGGTGAAGATGGTATGCTTGCTTATGCTGCTGGCGTACAACGTAAAGAAATCCGTGAAGGTATCTCATGCGTTAAACACCAAGCAATGGCTGGTTCTGATTTAGGTGATGATCACAAAGAGATCTTCTCTGGTGATAACGCTCTTAAAGCCGGTGGCGAGAAAAACACAATGAACCAATTCTAAGAACTATTTCTTAGTGCTTTCATTGTAAAACGTTACATAGAAAAGTATTAAAAAGTCGTCCTACTTTGGTAGGACGATTTTTTTTAGCTTTATTAGAATCAACTTCGATGGTATGAGTGTTTAAATATCGGTATTAATCATTAGAATTGACTGATTCATCTTTAACCACTCTTTTTGGTTTCTTGGTATAAACACGGCGTATAAGCTTCCTGAACACCCGGAAAATTATGAAAGCTATAGCTAACAATGTCCATAACCACCATAGGCTTATAATACCCAAGATAACAAATTTAATCATCTCCCAACCGTCAATAATAGACTGTTTGACCTGTTGCCAAAAACCAGGTTGCTCCGTTGCGAGCATATGGTCAATACTCTCTGTTGTTTCTTTATAGATACTATTCGGCTGAGTGAAGGTCAGCTCAATGGTGCTATATTTGACTTGATCGGCGATCATCATCCTTTCAAGCTCAGCCATTTGTTGACGCTGCTTGGCTGAATAAGTGGCTTTTATCGAATCTATATTACTCGCCTGCTCTTTCTCATTATCACTGTCCAAACGCTGCTCTGTTAAGTCAGAAGCCATTTGCGAATTAAGTTGCGCTTGGAGTTTTTCTCGATACAAGTCTAAGGTAACATCTTTAGCGCTATACTCTTGATGATTTAAGAACGTCACTTGTTTTTGCACTTGATTGAGAAATTCACTCACTTTTTGCTTAGGTATACGAACCTGCATGTTAGCTTGTCGATAATATGTGACTAAGGTTATGTCTTTATCTTGTTGCGTAAATGTCTGACGAGATACTTCGTTACTTTCGATGCGACTGGATGCTATATAGCCTTTATATTGACCTGTCAAGGTTTCGATAGTATTCCTAGTCTCCACCACATCGTCTACCTTGAAGTTAGCACTGGCATTGACCAACAACTCTTTTCCATCAATCTCTACATCTGTAACTTGACTACCTAAGGTAATGTTCGATGAGTCTCCGACGTTATCGACAACTAATTTTTTATTTTCTGCTATTGTGGCAGTATCATTAGAGACATCATAAGCTATTGTATCGCCACTCTCAGCGGTATCATAGGTACTAGACTGCTCTACTGTCTCGTTATAACTGTCTTCTTTCGCTGAATCACAGCTCGCCACGAGTCCTAAAGTGCCCGCTAGAGTGACTAAAAAACAGTATTTATAAACAGTAGGATATTTCTCTTTATTAATATTCATAGTTCCCTTAATGAGTGTTAGGACAAGTTGATAAGTTTTGATTGGCTTTCAAATAATTAACGCTGTCGATTTCCTAGCTTTGAATATCATAGCTACTAGCTTTTAATATCACAGCTAATAGTATCTATGCTACAGACTTTATAGTTTTACTAATTTGAATTATAAAGAAATTTATCAGGTTATGGGTAATTAATTTTCAACGATAGTATTGCAAACAAAGCCCTATAATAATTGACTATGATTTAACACTTTTTATTTGTATCATGGTAGGTCAAATACATTTATATTATTCAAATCTAATAGATAGAGCTTTGTTAAAAGGATAAATAATGCAAGAAATTGAACTTAAGTTTTTAGTGCCCGAATATAAAGTTGATTCGTTGATGCGTCAGGCAAAAGTTAAAACATCAACCACATCACAATTGGCGGCTCATTACTTTGATACGTCAGATAATACATTGGCAAATTCTGGTATGGCCTTACGGATTCGTAAAGAGGGCGACACTTGGGTTCAGACCTTGAAATCAACTGGAGATGGTCTAGCATCCCGTGGTGAGCAAAACAATATTATTAATGACGATAAGATTGAAGAAGCCTTACAAAGTGACGGTTTATATCCTGATTTATCAGTATACGAAGACTCAAAGTTATCTAAATTGTTGACCTCCTCGTCAAAGGGTGACCAAAGTCAACTTTTAAACCGCAAATATATCACCGACATTCAGCGTACAACTCGCCTTATAAAAAAAGATAATAACGTTATCGAAATGGCCTATGATGAAGGTCATGTTATCCATGGTAATGATGTGGATATATCCCATCCTATATTAGAGATAGAATTTGAGTTAATTAAAGGTGATCTTGATTTTTTATTTGCAACTGCTAAAACGTGGTGCAAACGCTATAATTTATGCATATCCACAGTGACAAAAGCTGAGCGCGGTGACCTTTTATTAGCCGGCAAAACTCATGCAGATGCCACTAAATCCGATTTAAAGCGTTTGAATGTCGATAAAAATATGAGCCAGCCTGAATTTTTGAGAGCGGTTATCCAGAACTGCATGATTCAAATCTTACCAAATGTGAGTGCGATTGCAGCAGGTAGTAGAGATGGTAATCATATTCATCAATTACGCGTTGGACTGCGCAGACTTCGTACTGCATTAAAGTTCTTTGAGGGTTTTTCAAGTCAAGTAAATCCTGAGTGGGTTCCCATTTTAAAACAAACGTTTAGTATATTGGGAGAATCGCGTGATCGAGAAATTTTAAGAGATCGCACCCAAGTTTCATTGGAACAACTTGGCGGTCCACATGTGGACTGGTCGTCAGAGTTTGAAAATATTGATGTGCAACCTATAGACGCCATACGAGCCAATGATTTTCAATTGACCTTATTAGAGTTAATTGAATATACAATGAGTCCCGCAGATGAAGATCATGCTAGTAATGATGCACCCTTAACGGAAGCCACCAGTAAAATACTTGAAAAACTTTATAAAAAAATTCGCAAAGCCAGTGTCAATTTTGCGACATTAGATATTGAAGCCCAACATGATGTCCGCAAGCGTTTAAAAAGTCTGCGGTATGTGAGTGAGTTTGTTAAGCCTTTGTATAAAAAGAAGAAGACCCGTGCTTTCTTAAAATACTTAGAGCCCGCTCAAGAGGTGTTAGGAGAGTATAACGATGATATTGTTGGTGAGGAGTTTTACCGAGCTAAAACGGATAAAGATCCCAATGCTTGGTTTGCAGTCGGTTACTTTAGCGCCCAAAAATACTTTGCGGCTCAAAAGTGTGCCGAAAGTTTAAAAAGTATTAAAGAAGCACCAGTATTTTGGTAGGTCTTCTAGTACTCAATTACTCACTTTCTTGCACTTTTAATACTAAATCTATCATTTAACTTAGCAATACTACCCTACCAAAGAAGGCGTGTTCGACCGCTATAAATTGAAGTATTTAAGAACGAGCCTGACTATAATAGGGTATTTTATAAGATATAAATACTTCTACACCCACTAATATTATATCAAAACAAAAAACCTTTCTAGCCAATGGTTATGAAAGGTTTTTTGTTTAAATAAAAGATAAAACGTATTTAAAGAGAGAAAGTGTTTAAGAAAATACGGCATAACTAACAGGGTTTTACTTTTCTAAGATCTCAACAGGTGTGCCTCCATCAACCTGATCAAATAACCAAATAATATCTTCATTGCGCATCCTTATACACCCATGCGACTTTGGTATACCCATCGGTTCAGTATCAGGTGTACCATGAATATAAATATATCGTTGATAAGTATCACAGCACCCTTTTTCGTTATTACCTTTGTTGATACCGTCTTCGCACCCTTGTAGCCATAATATACGAGTTAAAATCCAATCCCTTTCAGGATTGGTGGTAGCTAATGACTTATTGTAAATTTCACCGGTTGCCACTCTACCCACAAATACGGTATTAACCGGCATTTTATCGCCAATTTTGTCGCGGATATAATGTTTACCTAAAGGCGTACAGCCTGAATCTTCCTGACTACCTATACCATTTTTAGCTGTCGAAACTTTAAAGACCTTCTGAGGTTGATTGCGATCTGAATTAAAATCATAAAATGACAATTCCTGATCGGCTATATTTATGACGATCAAGTTGTCTGAGTTGTTTATATTTTTTTCATTTGCCATCTCTTCACTCTCTACAGTTGACTCACGACGTCCGAAGAGTCATTCTATACTTTATGAAATAAATAGTATTATAAAGAATAAAAGTAATATGAGTTTCAACTATTAATAGGTATTAAATTATTAAGGGGTTGTAACTATGGTCAATCGCCCTTATGATAATGTCAAATCGTAAAAAGTAGTACAATTTATGACAGCTCTCCTACCAACACGCGTATCGATTTATGATTTCCTATTTGAAGATACACAGCCGATAGATGCAGTATTTGCTGATGCTGGAAATATCTCATTACCTCAAGCTAGAATCCTAATTGAGAATGGAATTCAGGCATTTATCAGTGGTATATTAGCCTATTCACAAAGCTCAGGACCAGACGCCGTTCTTAGAAAACTACTTAATCGCAATCAAGTTAAAGAGTTACGCAAATTTAATGCATTTAATTTTGATACGATGCAGACCGCAATACAGCACGGTCAACAAATTTATGAAGCGGTGTTTAATAGACCGGAAGCACGTAAATCGGTTTGTATGGAATTGAGCAAAAGGGCACGTTTATCACCTAAAGAAACCCGTCCATTATTAGGAGCCCTAACTCTAATTTGCTTACGTGAAATTGCCATATTAGTAGACTTCGCCCAATTGAACGCGACAGAAGTTGAGGTATGGTTCAAAAAGCAACCTCAGTTCTTAACATTAGACCGCGATATTGCCAATTTAACACTCAATGAAAACGTCTGTGATGCTAACGCTTTTAGGATGCCAACTTATGACGCTTCATGGCATCAATTAACCGGTTATATGTTACCAGACACGAATATACATACACAATCCGAGCAAATGCCACATTATGCAAAGGTCATTGGTCGAACGACTCAATCTTACAATAATCCATCAACGGATCAAGGTCAAATTATCGTAGATATTGCCAATAATAGTGACATATTGACATTTTGTGACATGGATAATATCGCATTGCCTTATCAGCGATGGATGTTACAGCTGGCAAAAATATCAGATATATATCTTAGCCGCAATCGATTAAAAATTGGACCTGAACCTGTGCAACCCCCCTCTAGACCATTCGTCAGTTTCGGGTTTATGGAAAAGAACCAAACTTTAGCACCCCATAATCATACTAAAGATAATTCTTCTCACGCCCCTTTTTGGAAAAATCCAATTTTGATAATTTTAGTTTTAATCATTGGTGTCCTAAGCTTAATGGCGATTGGTAAGTATTATTACAAAAGTTTAGATATAACGGTAAGTTCAAAGTCTCACAGCACCCTAATATACAAAACCCATCATTTATAGTCCATACCAAATCTAGAAATCAACCTATTGAGTAAGTTGTTATTGGGTAAGTTGTTATTGAGTAAGTCAGTTGAGTATGTTGTTGCTGAGTAAGACGGTGTGGAGTTAGTCAGTTGAGTAAGTCTAGTGAAACCACAACATATAGTCGGCTCAGCGAGCCAATAACAGATAAGTTGTTTAAAAATGGCATTACATTTGATCAATCGCCATTTGAGTTAATACACGCCCCCTAGCCGTTCGAAGGACGTACCCTTGTTGTATTAAGTAGGGTTCAATAACGTCCTCTAACGTACCTCGATCTTCAGCCATGGCAGCGGCAATGGCTTCAACCCCAGCTGGCCCACCCTCAAAACGATCATGAACCATTTCAATGTATCGGCGATCAAGATGATCAAGCCCTCTTCTATCTACAGCAAGCATATCTAAAGCACTACCGGCAATAACACCTGTTACTTCTCCATTTGATTTAACTTCTGCATAATCACGAACACGCCGTAGCAGTCGATTAGCTATACGTGGCGTACCTCTCGATCTACGTGCGACTTCCACCGCTCCTTCAGGGGTCATAACGACATTCATTAGACTCGCTGAACGGCTCACAATAGTGGTCAAATCTTCAATGTTATAAAACTCTAAGCGCTGAACAATGCCAAATCGATCTCTTAGAGGCGAAGTTAGGAGACCTGCCCTCGTCGTTGCAGCAACCAGAGTAAATCGAGGTAAGTCAAGTTTGATTGATCGAGCAGCAGGCCCCTCCCCAATCATAATATCTAATTGGAAATCTTCCATGGCGGGGTATAATATCTCTTCAATAACAGGACTTAATCTGTGTATTTCATCGATGAATAATACATCCCCTTCCTCAAGATTCGTCAGCATTGCCGCTAGGTCACCGGCACGCTCAAGCACTGGGCCTGAGGTAGATCTTAGATTGCCACCCATTTCACGAGCAATGATATTTGCAAGTGTCGTCTTACCTAATCCTGGAGGTCCAAAAATTAGGGTATGATCTAGTGCCTCTTTTCTTCTCCGAGCAGCTTCAATGAATACTTCCATCTGTTCACGAACGACAGGCTGACCAATATATTCTGCCAATGTGCCGGGCCGAATATTATTATCTACCGTATCGTCACTACGCTCTAAAGGATTAATGAGTCTATTTTCCATATTTATAATTAACACTACTTAAAAAAAGGGGTTATCAAGTTGGTAAACTTTATTTAAAAGATGCAGGCTATTTAATACTGTTCTAAACGATAATCTTAGTAAACTAGACTTATAAAATGTACCATTAAAGACGCTTAAAAAAATTTAATTTATAGGCTAATGTTTAGGTTCAATATATTAATTAATCATAACCTTAAATAATAGGATATCTTTAATAAAAGATTATAAATTATACGTTAAATTTGGTCGGGTTTGACAATAGACTGCTTTAATAATCGTTTTTAACGAAAAAAAAACGCTCAAGTGGCATTTTACAATAAATATATCTATTGTAAAAAACCGCTAAAGCGTAATTTTATAAATTTTCAACTGCTATTTTCTAGTCTACTAATACTTCACTAATAACTATTATTTTTATAACAACTATCTATTAAAATATTAGGTGTTAGTAAAATATTAGGCGTTAGACTCATCTTTAAGCTGCGGCATGAAAATGCTTTTTAAGGACTTCGAGACAACGCGTAATTTTAGCCGGTTGTTGATCTCGATCTAGGGTTACCGCATAAAGCACGAAATTAGGTAACGAATATTCAGGTATAACTTCTACCAACTCACCAGAAGATAGTTCTTTTTGTACATCAAGAGACATGACACGCACTAAGCCATGACCTTCTTTTGCTAAAGTCGTCGCTAAGAAAATGTTGTTAGTTTGAATACGAGTATTCATCTTAACACGGTTTTTCTTCTTGGTTTCGATACTAGTGAAGTCTAATGTATTAGGATCTTTCATCAAGTCGATACCGATTAATTGATGCTCTGAAAGATCTTTTGGTTTAACAATCTTTTCATGCTGTCTTAAATAATGAGGTGACGCCACAAGCATCTGTTTAACTTCTGCCAACGGATAGGTAGCTACCGAACTGTCTTTAATTTGTGGGCTCATCCGAATAGCAATATCTGCACGCTCTTCAATTAAATCAATGTAATGATTATCAGCGATAAAATGAATACTCAAGTCATCGTGTGCCGCCATCCAGGTAGACAAGGCTGGTAATATATGATTTACCCCTAATTCAGGAGTCGTCGCAATACGTAAACTACCTGCTAACTCGTCTCTTAACTGATTTACTTTAATACGACCCTGATCTGCAGCAGTGACCACATCTTTCGCTGCCTCATAGAAGCTTGCCCCAGCTTCTGTTAAGCTAAGCTTTCGTGTAGATCTATGAAGTAAGACCACACCCAAATCTTTTTCTAAAGATCGAATCTGTTGACTTACTGCACTGGTTGTAATTCCTAACTGTCTAGCTGCACCGCTGAATGAACCATGACCAACTACGCTAGCAAAGACGGCCATTCCTCTTAAATTGTCTAACATAATAATTAACACCTAACTATGTAATATAAGAAGTACATTATACCTTATTTAAGCAGACAAATGTTGAGAAAATTTAATAAATATTCATATAAAATGAATTTTTTAGTGTGCTTTTGTTAAAGTATATTACAAACATGATACAGCAAAGCTGTAGAATAATAAACATAGCTTATTTTTATAATAATTTTAAATGGGTAATCTGCCCATTGTACTCAGAAATCAGTCTTTGCATCACTGAACTACTTGAAATAAGCTGTTTAGCATAACTTTTAGCCGTTGCTTCACGATGCTTTTGACGATTTTGTGGTAATAAATCAGCGTTATTTTTATTAAGCGAACTATCAATCCTAATAGTGACTTCAGCACCAAATTGTTCCGCTAAATGACTGGCTAACTGTCTAAAAATACTCTGCATATTTTTAGTATCAAAAGCAACTTTAAATTCACTTTTACCAGCAATATCTCCAACCATCACCCCTTGTCTTGCCATAGCCAGTTCATCCTGACCTAGTGCACCTGTTTCACGAGAGGTTTGTAACCAGTAATCCCATTTATCAGGTGTCCACTCACCTACTAGATCAATAGGTGAACATTTTAATAATAGTCGGGGATCTTGATCAGATAATTGTCCATTGTTGCTATCTTCAAGCTTATCATTTGAACCGATAATGCTTTCAACTTCGCTTACCTGAGATTCAAGCTGATTATTTATAGATATTTCCGTTTGAGTTAGACCCGTTTGAGTTAGAGTAACGTCATCATTTGCCAAAGCTTTAACATTCTTATCTAAAACATTCTTATCTAAAACATTCTTATTTAAATTATGACTACCTTGCTCACCTTGTGGTTCCTCAATATCTATCTCTGTGGACAACGTCGATTTTCTTTCATTATCTACTTCAGTTAAAGTATCGGAATCTTTTGATTTGTTACCCGAAATAAACTTGGAGTCTGCTATTGCTTCGCTCGAACCTTTAATATCTAATAAATTATCATTATCGTCGTAACTTAAGTTAATATCAGTTTTATTTTGCACTGAATGACTATCTTGTTCCAAGTTACGGTACTGATAGTTTTCATCTGATTCGTCAGTAAATGCTAGCGCTTCACCAGCTTTAGGATCTATATCGATATGAGCCGCATTATTTTCGCCAAATTCTAACTTTTGACTTTCTAGTTTTGAATTATCTTCATTAAAGATAGGTGTAGGATTATCGCTTAACTCTTCATTCTCTTCGGTATTAACAGCATCTACAGTATTATTTGCATCTGAAAGATTTTCAACTTGCGTATTATATTTTAAGACAGTGGATGTGGAAGAGTCAGATACTGAGAGGTTATCTGCTAATAGTGCATCTTCTTTTATATGATTATCTAAAACTTGATCATTTATAAGCTGACTATTTGAGACTTGCTTATCTGAATTCTGGTTAACAGGTACTTCCTGAGTAGCAAGCGGTCTAAAAGCCAATAAACGTAAAAGGCACATTTCAAGCGCTTGTAATGGCGTATTCGCAAGTTTAATTTGCTCACGCCCTTGGATTACGATGTGATAGTAAAGTTGCAACACGTCGGGCTCAATCTGATGAGCAAGTGTGTTTATCTGCTTTGACTGATTGTCATTGACATTAAGTGACACGTTAGGAAGTAATTGCACCATAGCAATTTGGTGTAGCAGCTCTGCTAGACCATCAAACATACTACCTGCATCCACCAGTTGCGCACGCATTTGTTCAATATGCGCAGCCACTGCTTCTTTTTCACCTTGATAAATATCAAGTATTAAACTCGCTAAGTCAGCACTATTTATAAGACCCAACATATCATTGACGGTCTCATCGGTTAATATCCCTTGTCCAAAAGCGATCGCTTGATCGGTTAATGACAGTGCATCACGTACCGAGCCTTTTGCGGCATTCGCCAGTTGCCAAAGTGCGGGATTGGTAAACTCTATACCCTCTTTCGTCAATAGATTGGCGATATGGTCGCTAATAGCTTGTTGTGGCAGTGGACGTAAAACAAATTGCAAACAACGACTGATGATAGTAATTGGTAACTTTTGGGGATCTGTCGTTGCTAATAAAAACTTAACATGCTCTGGGGGTTCTTCCAAAGTCTTTAATAACGCATTAAAACTGTGGGTCGATAACATATGTACTTCGTCGATTAAGTACACTTTATATCTGCCTTGAGTGGGCGCATAAGGCACGTTATCAATTAATTCGCGTGTATCTTCAACTTTGGTACGCGATGCGGCATCGATTTCGATTAAATCAATAAAACGACCCTGATCAATGGCAACACAACTGCTACACACTCCGCATGGTGTACTGGTAATACCTGTCTCACAGTTTAAACACTTTGACAAGATGCGCGCAATGGTAGTTTTACCTACCCCACGCGTGCCGGTAAATAAA
This sequence comes from Psychrobacter sp. CX18, assembly GCF_057396215.1. Lineage (NCBI taxonomy): Bacteria > Pseudomonadati > Pseudomonadota > Gammaproteobacteria > Moraxellales > Moraxellaceae > Psychrobacter > Psychrobacter sp. CX18. The sequence continues at coordinate 229,638 of NZ_JBXYJH010000008.1, forward strand.
TAAGCATGGTGTAAACGATTATGATCTATGGCATTGATTAACGCCTTAGACACATGTGTTTGACCCACCAACTCATGGAAGTTTTTGGGGCGATATTTACGTGCTAAGACTTGATACTGCTGAGACATAATGGACAACCATACTTAAATTTAAAACCTATGGGGATAATATCTACTACCCAATCTAAAAATTTACCTTATGAGTGAAAGCACGACATATAGTAAGTTCAATGTGTCTGTTACAGAAAAGCGTATTATCTATTATAGCTATAGTGCTATTCCAGACTGATGGAATACATCCATTTCTACGGTTACATTGCCTTTACCATCATGATTTGACATATCAAACCCTAGTATAAAGAATTCATCCATAAAGGGCTCTTGTAGTTGGGCATTGATATCTAAAAGAATATCTTGATAATTTTGTTCAACATACTCACGGCTATAATCAGCGTCGGGCGCTAAACCATAAAAAATAATGACATAATGATGACCAAAATCATTATAAGAATGTTGGTGTGACAGATAACCCTGTAAACAGTCCTCTTTAGAACGCGTCTCATAAGCCATCATTTCCTCGATAATACTTAAACGAGTATACATTGACTCTGCAACTAAAATCTTTACTTGCTCTAGGGGTAGCGTGTCACCTGCATCATCTCGACGCTTCGTTGTTCCATTCAACAACTTTTGGAAGGTAGTTGAATAACTTTGGAGGTTCTGCTGCAACTCAGATTTTTTCTTTTCATACTCAGTATTATCATCATCTGCATGGCTAATAATATCAATTAATCGAGTTTCGACTTTAGACAGCAATCCTATTTCGACCAGCTTTTCTTGTACAGAAACGGCCCTTTGATAAAAATCTGCAGTGTTTAAAAATTGTTGAGCTAATTGTAGCTCACTCCCAAAGCTATCAAAACTTATTAAGTGTTGGAGATGATATCCATAATAGCTTATCAAATCACTTGGGGTTTGTAGTATCTTAATCATCTGGTAAAAGCTATTCAGACTAAATAACTGTAATACCTTGCTCTCATCATCTAAATCAAAAACACACTCTTCTTGGAAAAAAGAACTGCCATACTCATGTTCAATCTGATATTGCTCACCCTTATGAATAATCATGATGGAGGTAATACCAACATAGTGTATGACTTCCCCCTCAGCATTATCTGCATTGTCATTATTAACATGAAGGTTTGTATTGTCATTATCAAATAATGATGAATCAACCTTGGCATTAACATGTTGGAAACGCTTATTAATTTGAGTTGCGGCTTGTTGTCTTAATTCAGAAAGTAGGTTTTTGGGGACATTAACACTGTCGACTTCTGTCGTTTCTTGATGAACTAAAACATACAGACGTTGATTTCCCAATTTGAAGGCATAATCAAATTTACCATAATCCACCAAGGGGTCGTTCTGATCTATATATACAGATAAAAAGGTACGGTTGAACATTGACGTCCAATCGAAGCTCGGAAATTTGCTGGAGGATTGTTTGCCAGCAGAATTGGTATTAGAACCAGCTACAGCTTCAGATACAGGGCTGATTAAGGGTCTAGAGCCTGATTTCGCTGGACTATTCTTTTGAGCTGATTTTGAAACATTAGGATCCGAAAACCGTCTAGGACCATTGTTTAAAGAAACACTTTTTAATTTTTGGGTTGAGTAGTTTGCCATAACATGTATTTAACCTAAACTGTAAAAATATGATAAAAATTTAATGATTATTACTATACCGTTTTTTTATAACTCTTGCACTTATCTTGTGTGTTTTCTAAGGTTTATTATTAATTATTATACTAATACCAAACCTATAAATTAACCTATCAAGTAAAGTGATCGAAAACGCTATAAATATTAGCTTTCTTAAGTCTAATGTGGCCTAAAAAGAATAGGTTATTTTATAAAAAAAGATATCTAGCAAAAAATAAAGGACTGCTCATCATAGCAGTCCAGTTATTTAACAACCAACCATCCAATTTTTAAATATTTAGAAAAAATGAATAGTAAACTGCTCTATTTTCATTTATTAAATAGCCAATATAATTCACAGTTTCATTCTCATATGTGGGAATAAAATGACATCACGAATACTGGCAGAATCCGTAAATAACATCACCAAACGATCAATCCCAATACCTTCACCAGCCGTTGGTGGTAAACCATACGACAATGCTTCAATATAATCTGCATCAAAATGCATGGCTTCATCATCACCTGCATCTTTCTCAGCAACTTGGTTATGGAAACGCTCTGCCTGATCAGCAGGGTCATTAAGCTCACTAAATCCATTAGCAATCTCACGCCCGCCTATAAACAGCTCAAAGCGATCGGTAATCTCTGGATTTTCATCATTTCGACGCGCTAATGGTGACGTTTCAGCAGGATATTCAGTGATAAAGGTGGGTTGACGCAACTTATGCTCAGCGGTCTCTTCAAAAATGATAGTTTGCAGCTTACCAATACCAAAGCCTTCTTTAACCTGTTGTTTTAGGACATCTTGAGCATATTGAGCGAGATAGTCTCGATCATCAATCTTAGACATATCAAAATTATCAGCATATTTTGCAATGGCTTCTTTCATACTTAAACGAGTAAAAGGCGCTTTTAAACTGATCGTTTCTTCTTGATAAGTAATCTCAGTAGTCCCTAAAATATCCGTGGCCAACTCATTAAATAAGCGCTCAGTTAGATCCATTAAGTCTTTATAATCGGCATAGGCTTGATAAAATTCAATCATGGTAAACTCAGGATTATGACGTGTCGACACCCCCTCGTTTCTAAAGCTACGATTGATTTCGAATACTCGCTCAAACCCACCAACGACCAAACGCTTCAAATATAGCTCTGGTGCAATGCGTAAATATAACGGCATATCCAGTGCATTATGATGTGTGATAAAAGGTCGAGCTACCGCTCCGCCAGGGATAGGATGCATCATTGGCGTTTCGACTTCCATAAAGCGTTCGTTTAGCATAAATTTACGAATACCGCTCACCACTTGACTGCGAATCATAAAGGTATCACGGCTTGAGTCATTGGTCATTAAATCTAAATGGCGATTTCGGTAGCGTGCTTCTGTATCCGATAAACCGTGAAACTTGTTTGGCATAGGACGTAAAGATTTAGTTAATAGCGTCAGCGATTCTATATGAACGTACAAATCACCTTTACCCGAACGGCCAATAAAACCTGATACGCCGACAATATCACCTAAATCTAATGACTTTATTAGGGCAAGGGTCTCGGTATCCAATTCTTTACGAGCAACATAAAGCTGAATACGTCCTGTCATATCTTGTATAACGATAAATGCCCCACGATTTAGCATAATCCGCCCAGCAACATTCACCTGAGTTTTGTCACCATTGGCAGCTTTTTCTTCGATTTCTTGCTTGCTAATACCCTCAAATTGCTGCTGTAAATCATGAGCATAGTCGGTACGCTTAAACTTGTTAGGATACGCAATCTTGCCAGCACTGGTTATTTCATCGAGTTTTGACTGACGCTGCGCAATTAGCTCGTTGGTATCTTCGATTGATGGTGCTTGTTCAGGTGTGTTTTTATTAGACATAGGACTCTCAAAATGGTTTAAATTATAGGATTTAAAACTATAGTATTATCAACAACTAACTTATCAGTATTTACGTATTAAAACGTCATTAAAACGACTCAACGTTTAAAACAATCAACAATAATCGCTACCTATAGACAGAAGCTGATGTCCTGCTATTTAACAATTTTATTCAATAAACGTTCATTTATTTTTAGTTTTCTATATTTTTAATTTATCTAGTTTTTATTTTTATAAAGCTATCTATTATTTAGAACACTATTACTTAACACTTTTTATAGGTAACCACTAAGCATTAAGCACTAAGCATTAAACAACTAATCCACACATAAAGCGGGTTGTAACACACCGTTTTCAATAATTTGATAACACCCAAATGGGCTACTATTTTTAGCGCACTCACCAGTTTGATTGGGCGTACCAGCCGGCAAGAACTCTCCATTATCAATAGCACGGCACGTCCCTTCACAGTCTGATGCATCCTTGCAACGTTTGCCGGCATCCTTATAAGTGACGACACAAGAATAGCATCCTAACATACCGTCTCTTCTAAGGATGCCGTCTTGCGCACTACACTGGTGTACCTTATCGGTGGTTACCTTAGGACATCTCTGATCTTGATCGTTATATTTCGATAAATCAACGGTGACGGGATCACTCGTCACAGGTGTGTCGATTGGCGAATCCTGATCGATCTGTGGCTCAGATACTGTACAGCCAGAAAGCATAAATATGCCTGAAACAAGGACACCGAGCATTGTAGACTTTAATTTATTCATAGTTTTGAGTGCCTCGTTTAGGTATATGGTTTAGTTCAATTGTACTGAATTGATTTGTATCGCGTCTAGCTTATAGTCAAAGAAGTCTAAAATGGTGACAAGGCGACCGAGTGCAAGTAGCAAGTAATTAGCCGTACTGTAATTAACTTGGGTTTGATATCCAATTAATTTAATAGATGAAAACACTATTCGCCGCTGACACTTGCCATAAGATCTGCTTGGTGCTCTCGCGTTAATGCGTCTAACAGCTCATCTAAGTCACCTTCCATGATGGCATCTAATTTGTATAACGTTAAGTTAATCCGATGATCTGTCATTCGCCCTTGAGGGAAATTGTAAGTACGAATACGCTCACTACGATCGCCACTACCCACTAAGTTTCGACGCAGCTCATCTGCCGTATCTACCTGCTCTTGTACTTTGGCTTGCTGAATACGAGCGATAAGCATTTGCATGGCTTTAGCGCGGTTTTTATGTTGGCTTCGCTCCTGCTGACACTCGGCCACTACCCCAGTTGGAATGTGTGTAAGACGGACAGCTGAATCAGTGGTGTTAACGTGCTGTCCCCCTGCACCACTTGAGCGAAACGTATCCATACGGATGTCAGCGGGATTTAGATCGACAGTATCATCAATCTCGACCTCAGGCATCACCGCAACGGTACACGCAGAGGTATGCACGCGACCCTGACTTTCTGTTTCAGGTACTCGCTGTACACGATGTGCACCTGACTCAAACTTCAAACGACCATAGACATCATTGCCAGATACTCGAGTGATAATCTCTTTGTATCCGCCATGCTCGCCTTCATTGGCCGACAACACTTCGATAGTCCAGCCCTGAGTAGACGCATAGCGCTCATACATTCGAAATAAATCGCCAGAGAATATTGCCGCTTCATCACCGCCTGTACCTGCACGAATCTCTAAAAATGCAGGAACCTTATCATTTGGATCTTTTGGCAGCATCATGACATTTAGCGCCTCTTCCATCGCTTCAATGTCACTGGCAGCTGTGTCAATCTCTTCTTGCATCATCGCCTTCATTTCAGGATCTGACGCTTCTTTAATCATCTCTTCAGCGTCTGTTTTGTCCATTTCTGCCTGCAAATAACGCTGCCATAGGCTCGTTATCTCAGATAAATCACTGTGCTCCATGGACAGTTCGCGAAATTTATTATTATCGCTGATAATATCTGGGTCAGATAATAAGGCGGTCACTTCTTCAAAGCGCTCTACCATTTGATCGAGGCGTTCTCTTAATGAGTCTTTCATAGGATATCTTGTGTTGAGTATGATTTTATGAATAAGATAAATCAGTTAAATACAAATCAGTCTTGCATTTTTAAATTTGAGCCATAAGGTATGACTATTTTGAATGTCACTATCATCGACTTTCAGAAAGTCGTTAATTATATCAAACTTTGGCTAAAAAAGCCGTTATAGGTGACTTATTTTCTTGCTAGCTAAGCCCATGTTGGGGTTTATCCAAGCTATCTACATCAATATGACTATCATTAATAAAGAGGCACAGTGCCTGCTATATCAGTAGTCAATTGTTTCATTCATTTGCATCAGTCAGTTTTATCATCGGTTATTAAACGTTGAAGTTATATACCTTGCTACTTATACAACTACTTATTCGTGTTCTAACTATACCTTTCTAAGTAATACTGAGCCGATTGAATACCCTGCACCAAATGAACACATAACCCCTAAATCACCTGACTCCAATTGGTCTTTATAACGGTGAAATACAATAACTGGACTTGCTGAGCTCGTGTTACCAAATTCATCAATAACGGTAGGTGCAATCGCTGGATCAGCGTCTTTACCAATCACACTTCGCAAAATTAAATGTATCATATTGATGTTAGCTTGGTGCAGCCACATCATCTTCACCTCGTCTGTCTGAAGATCATTGTCTTGCAAATGGCTACTAATCATATCCGATACTTTTGGACAAACCTCACGAAATACTTTACGCCCATTTTGTAAAAACAGCTTATCCGTATCCGGTTCTTTCAAGTCATGATAGAGAACTTCATCTGCTGCTAAGTACTCGCTTTTGTCCAAAAACCCATATTCATTTTTGATATTGGTCGAAAACTGGGTATACAGCTTACTGTCAATTATTTCATAGCCTTTGGCTAAGTCGGTTTGCTCAACGATACTGGCGGTCGCCACATCACCAAATATGAAATGACTGTCACGGTTGCGCCAATTTAGATGTGCGGTGGTGATTTCAACATTGACCACCGCGATTTTATTACCCAAACCTGCTTTTATAGAACCAACCGCTTGCGCTATACCAAATGTAGCCGCACTACAGGCGACATTCATATCAAACGCAAAGCCACCTTGCATACCTATAGCGTCTTGAATTTCAATAGATAAAGCAGGATAAGCACGCGGTAAATTTGAACACGCAACAATAATACCATCTAAGTCATTCGCTTCAAGACCGGCCTCGTTCAGCGCTTGTTGCAAAGCATCAATGCCCATCTCTGCCATGACTGAAACTTCTTCTCCCAATTTACGCGCTGGGATTCTCGGGGTCATAACCTCTGGGTCTAGGATGCCCTCTTTATCCATGACATAGCGAGATTTAATACCCGATACCTTTTCTATAAACTCGGCAGAAGACTTCTCAAGCGCAGTCCGTGCACCAGATTCAATCTCGCTGGCATGCTGTGCATTGTAGTTGTCCACGTATTGGTTAAACGATTCAACTAATTCCTCGTTACTAATACTATATGGTGGAATATATAGTCCTGTCCCTGTAATATACGTTTTCATATTGCTTCCTATTTTTCTTAGAAATTATTGAGTGATAGTTGCTTATCATTAACTCAACTTTATATCTTAATGTTCACTTACTCTTTAGATGACTGTTTTTTTTCTTTGAATGAGTGTGTCAATGTTTATTCAACAATACGCTAAATCAAACTGTCATTTCACGTCTTATAATCTTTCTAAAAGCACCTCATTCTCAACTCTTAACGTAGGCTGTGGCTTTAGTCCCGATTTTTAATTATTGGTCTTGATTTGCTGGGCTAAAAGTACCAGCATACAGTGTATTTTAATAAGTTGAGAACAGGGTTAAAAGTATATCAAATCTTGAAATCAACTTCATTGAAGCAGCAATGATTAACCTTACTATATTAATAGTAGAATCATCCTGAAAAACCTAACAACGCTAGGTTATTTTAAAGATAGTTTATTTAGCAAAATTATTCAAAAAAGGTATTACTCAGTATTAGAGGTATCTTTTAAACCTTATATTATGCCCGTTTTACCTCATTATTCCTAATCTTGAGTGTTATAGATTGTTTAACGTGGTATAGGCCATCAACATTTATATGAATATTGATATAAAATTGAGTACTAACTGATAGCTTTACCTAATGTCTTTATCTAACAATGAAGCGGATTATCAATCGGCACAACCAAAACCATCTATGCAGACTACTATGACGAACAATCTTCAACAGAGCCCAACAGATATTTTCAAAGTCTTAATATTAGGTGCGGAAAGTACGGGTAAAACCACGCTATGCCAAGATTTGGCTTGTCACTTTCAAACGAGATATGTTGAGGAGTATATGCGTCCCTACTTGCAGCTTAAATGGGACGTGACTCAAACCCGCTGTGAGTGGCATGACTTAATGCCCATTGCAAAAGGTCAAGTGGCACTCGAAAATAAGCAGGCGCAACTTGCCGACCGTTATCTGTTTTGTGACACCGCTTTAATTGAGCTGATGGTGTATTCTTATTGGTATTATAATGATTGTCCGCCGCTTATCAAAACAGCAGCCCTAGCCCATCACTATGACTTAATCTTATTAACTGAGGTGGATGTACCTTGGGTAGCTGATGACTTACGAGATGCTCCCCATCAACGTGATGAGATCAGCCAAGCGTTTGCTGATACGCTGAACCAATACAACAAGCCATTTAGGCGCATTGGCGGTGGCCGAACTGAAAGGGTACAGCAAGTGATACAGTGGCTTAATAACTTTTGATAACTTATGTTATATTTTTAAACACATATTAAATCAATAATTTACACCCTACTCTCAACTTAATAGCTGGCTGCATATAATAATAACTGAATTATCAACTGTACTTTTAGCGCCACTATTGGAAAAGACTAAAAAGGGTGGCAAGTCCCCTTTTTTTCAAAGGGAATCTATGGCGGTTTTTACAGAAAACCCATCCCCAACTCTTCCTTTGAAAAGGAAGGTAGCAAAACCTTGCAAAAGCTACAACTTAAAGTTGAGATTGGCGTATAGATGAATAAAGAAAAAAGAAAGTACAGGATAAAAAGATAGCTTTTTTGTTGAAAGGTATTCCTTTAACGGTCATATTTAGTGTTAGTACGTTGTCGTGAAAAGCGGTTTAGCCCCGATTGTAGCGGATATACTTGGTGCAGTACGGCAATGCTGGCGCTTGGTAAGAGGCGGTATCGAGATAACAGGAACGCCTCTTACCCTTAGCGACTGCTGCCGTACTAGCCAAGATAGTAGTGAAAGCGGGATTGGCTTCTAAATGTCTCTTTATAACAGGTGTCTCTTTAATACAGGTGTCTCATTGAACAAGTCTTTTTTGAAGATATACCACACTTTAACAACGCTAATGCTTTGCGATTTGTCTGTTTTTGACGTAAACTGAACAGTATAAATTTATTATCGATACTAATTATTGATGATAATTTAGGGTTAAACTCTTGCTTTCAATAGCAATAAGGAGAGTATCATGACCGCTTATATCAAACGCTCTAGCGATAAAAGCTCTGGTGATAAAGGGCTGGGTTTTTTTGCACGTGTTTTTAGATTAAGACTGCCTGATGAAATCGTGAGTGAAAACGGTCGACTCATTATCGATAAAAATGGCAATGTACGTCCTAATTTTAATAATAAACATCTTCAAGATAAGATGATTCAGCAGTTTGGTGCGTTAGATTTTGACTCTGCTGATCTTAACGCTGTCGATATCAATACTCATAGTAAAATGAAAGCCTAAACCCTATGGGTATTTTTGGCGTTATGTTTATACTGGCACTCGGCTATCGCTATAACGTGTCAGTTCCTCATAAAAATAACATCCTTAAACGTAGCTCTGGCTGGGTGTCCTATGTTGTTCTTGCCATAGATGGTATTTTAAGTATTCTGTTGGGATTGGCATCCCTAGCCACGATCAGCATTATTATTCTTGTTATTTCTCTGTTTGTTAAATTTGGCCTCACGTGGTCACTCGCCGATATTTATGTCTATCTAAATCATTTAATGACGTTATCTTATGGCGAATATGTACGCTTAGTACTTCTGGGTATAGCGGTATTATTTGCCTATCTTGCCAATGAGATAAGAATCCGAAATAATGCGTTTCAAACGGATTATGAAGAATTGAGAAGCCTCGATGGCGTTCTAAACATCATTATTCATGCCATGGAAAGCGGTTCCTATATTAAGGTCTCACTAAAATCGGGCAAGGTTTATATTGGCGCGGTATTAGGGGAACAATTTGAGCATGGCGATTTAGATAACATTTCGATCCTGCCAATAGAAAGTGGTTATAGGGAAAAAGAGTCATTGCGCTTAATACTGGATTGCGACTATAAGCCTGTCTATTTAAACCATGGCGTCATTGAGAATACGCCTCATGGTTTACACTATAATCAACAACGCGCTGAGGATATGATGATGGTGATACGCGTGAATCAAATCGAATCACTATCATTATTTGATCCTGTTATTTATAAAGAATTTGAATATAAAGGAGCGTCGCAGAAATTTATCGTCGATTGAATCCGGTAAATCGCTGCCTCAAACTCACTTTATGCCCAGTTAATGAATTAACTGGGCTTTTTTTGTACTAATATCTTGTCTTAAATTTCAATACAACACTGCAACACCTAATTTTGAGCGGCTATACTATTATTTATATTGAATAAATTATTGTGAATTAAAGAGTAAAACGAAAGTTTAATAGAAGATTTTAAAAGAATAACTTGAGATAAAGATTTAAGATAAAAAAGAGCTAAATATTTTAGATAACAATGAGCTTAATCCATAAATTAGGAAGGACTAACGATGACAAATATAATAAATAAAAGTGAAAGCGTCGATATCGATAAAGATTATGTTGTGGATGATTTATCAAAAGTCACCAACCTATTTGACTTCCAAGTGCTGGCTCGCCAGAAGATGTCAGAAGGTGCTTATGCTTATGTGACCTCTGGAGCAGCCGATGAGGTCACTTTTAATAGTAATCATAGCGCTTATGATGACATTATTTTAAATCCTAGAGTATTGAATGATACCAATGAGTTAGATACCCGAATTAATTTATTTGGTGACTCTCTAGATTATCCTATATTAGTAGACCCCTTTGCCTTCCAAAAAGCGATGCATCCTGAGGGTGAGCTTGCAACCGTTAAAGGCGCTGGAAAAGCAAAAACAGCGTGTGTTATTAGCTCATTTACCACGACATCTTTAGAAGATATACAGCACGTCGCCACTACTCCGATTTGGTTTCAGTTATATATTCAAGATGACATAGACTTTGCTAAAAAAGTCATCAAGCAAGCTGAAGCAGTAGGTTGCAAAGCCATCTGCATCACGTTAGATTCAGTCGCAGCGGCAGTCCGTAATAAAGAAGACAAGGTTGGGTTTGATCTGCCAAAAGGGGTCGATATGCCTTATAAAATTGGCAGACCAGCACCGGTATCTTGGAAAGTGGTTGGCGATCTAATCGCTTATACTAAACTGCCAGTATTGATCAAAGGGGTGGTCAGCGCAGAAGATGCTCAACGCGCGATAGATATCGGGGCATCCGGTATTATCGTCTCCAATCATGGCGGTCGCAAGCTCGATACTGCTCCACCAACTATACAAGCCTTACCTCGCGTGGTAGAACGGGTCGACAAACGCATACCAGTACTAATAGATGGCGGTATTCGCCGCGGTACAGATGTGTTAAAAGCACTAGCATTAGGCGCAGACGCTGTATTGCTGGGTAAACCTATTGCTCAAGCACTGGGTAGTGCTGGCGCAGAAGGCGTGACGAAAGCGTTGGAGATACTACAACATGAGTTTGAAATGGCGATGGTTTTAACTGGTCGTGACACTATCGCCAGTATCGACTCCTCATTGATTTTTAATAAGAATTTTTAGATAAAGACTTTTTTATTTAATATAGTGAATAAGCTGATGCTAAGTATTTAAGTAAGTCACCCTACAGTCAAGTCATAAAGCTTCATCAACTAGCGATGTTTTATGAATCTGTTCGGTGACTTCTGCCAATGGCAAAGCGCCGCCTCTAACTGTTGATAGCTGACCTCTAAATAATCTGCTAAACCTATAGCATGCTCGTCTAACTGCTCATTACTTAGCATCCCAAATAGCAACCTTGCCCCTCTTTTAGGACCACTAGCGTCCGCAATATAACAACTGTCTGGCGCAATATCTGCCAAGTCCATTTTGCCAAGTAGGCATAAAAACTCAAAGGTTGACAGTCTGCCGAAACGATATACGTTTTGACGAATGAGATCATATCGGGTTTTAAAATAGTCAGTGCTGTCTACTGACTTATCTTGCAATCTAAACATAGCATCATGCCCACCCTGCTCATTCATCAATCCAATATAACTTATGAACACCATTTGCAAATGCTTGAAAGATTCATAAGCTCTATGATGACCAAACTTAGGCTTAGGATGACTTTCTGACAATATCTTAACTAAAGTATCCAATCTCTCATTTAATAAATCAGGCGCTTCGTTTACCACCTCCCATGTCAAATCTGTCTTTAACCCCAAACCTTCAGCGCCATACAGCTTTCGAATAAATGCCCAATCCGACTCGTCACTATCATCGGTATAAATCAGCAAAAAACTTAGCCAACAGGCCTCATCGTAATCGCTCTCTTTTAAAGAGACTATGGCTTTTATGGGATTAAATTGTGGCGACTTGGGATTACGGCACTCATCGTCCAGCTTGCTATCGCGAAGCGACTTTATATAGGCATCTTGTTTAAGACTGTCTATGAGTTGTAGCGCTAATATCTCATAAGAAATAGTAGGAAGATTCGTACTAAGATTATTGGATTCTAAATAATGTCGGATATAGTTTGCGAGCTGGATTGAGGATATTTCTTCTTGATTAGTCATAGTTTGAAGGATTTGAAGTTAAAAAATTAGGGAGTGGCTTTAAATACTTCGGAAATCTATTTTATGATCAATACCTGTTCTTGAGTACTGTTTAGTCTTTGCGACTTGTTAATATTCAATTTTGTATATTGATTCAAATCTAGAGCTAAACGATATTTATTTAATACCCTGTATCAGTTCAGGATACACAGGTTTGTATTGTTCTGAATATCTTTATGAGGCAGATCAAGAACGCGGATGCAGTCAATTGCCTTTTGTTATTAAAGTTATTTGCGATATAGCGTGTCTTATATCTCCTTTTGAAGACTGTTTATTTTAATCTGAACCAATATAAGGATAATCAAATTCATGAGAAAAATTGACTATTATCTCTTCTTTGTCATCAACTCCTCCAATCAAAACTACCATAGGCATAGGTTCTAGATCCTTAAAAGTACTTTGTTTTAGTTGTGGATTATCCGTATCCAAACATATCTTCTGTCCCTTTTCCAAAATATAATATTTATCACTAATTGGAACTATTGTTAATAAGGTTTGGCTTTGGTTGTCTGGTACATTAAAATCTAACAAAATTAGTTTTTTTATTTTTATGTGTTCTATTTCGATAGAGTCATCATCTATATTAGTTGTTTCAAATAAGGGTTGAAAACATAATGATCCCTCTTTATTAGTTGATAAACCAATATCACCACTTATCACAATTGAACGATTAGGAGTTGCGAAGCAGCCAGCGACACTAAATGTTAAAATTATAATAAAAGATAATGTAAGCCAAAACCTAATTTGATTTAACATTAGGTTAAAATGATTCTTTGGACTAATTTTATACATTTGATGCCTTTTTTTAATCTTTGACTAAAGGTTTTATGATTATTAAATTATTTACCATACTTTAGGGCTAACTTTTTTAGATCATCTTATATTACTGCTTCATTGTCTTGTACTGTTGGTGTTTAACTGTTAGTTGCATCAAGGACTAAATTAAGATGTTTACGAACCGCGTAATAATCGCCGACTATAGAAGCTTGTTGATTTAAACCGTAATCATTTAATTTTTTTGAAGTATCAAGTTCATATTCATCACGATCTCCTATGATTGATAATATACCTAAAACTAGTCCACGTGTCCTAACACCTTTTACTCCTTACTACGATATCTTGCTCTCAATTCGTATTGTATGATCTTTATCATTAACAAAGTAATGTTCCAGAACGTATATTAAAAAAGCTCCAATAATAGTATGATTCATACTAATCCCTACATTGTTTTCATTTCGGCGTTTTATTTCTTAAACCTCGGCTAGTTGGCGTGTATAAATTATTCAAATCAAACTTTTTAGGTATACCGAAACTGACACCTTGTATACAACGATTATCATTTTCATCGTTTATTACAACTTTTAAACCTAACCTTCCAATCTGATTCTTTTCATCAAGCACCCTTGCGAAAGAAAGCAGCTTTCCTCTGGGGTCCAATACAAAATTAGGAAACTCATCTTTGAATTGAGGTCGACTTATACACAGTGAATCACTTAGTTCAATGTATAAAATCTGGCTGTTAGTAGCACCGGTTTTAAAAATAATTTGCTTTACGAATGAACTATGGTTTGTGGTTTGATCAACTTCAAAGTGATGCAATACTGGTGAATCGACACTTACCAATACAAAACTATAATTATAAAATGATTCGATTTGTTGGGTCGAGTAAGGGTAGTTATTTGAAAAGTATTCGATCGTACTTAGTAACTGTTGTTTATTGGAATCTGACTCGTTAACTACTTTAATTTCAGGAGTTAACGGCTCCAAGTTCTGTAGGGAGCACGAGTTAAGTACGGCTATTAATATAATAGCCACTAAAAAAGGGGGGAATTTAAAATATCTATTACTTATATCATGCATACTATTCTGATAATTAATTTTAAACGTTATTAGAAATCATTAAGATTAATAAAGATAGTTATAGTTTTACTAAAGATACAATCTTATAAATAGTGACTTAATAATTACCTTCACAATAACGCCTTTTATAAAACTTCGTAAGTCTCACCTGTCGTAGAAGCCTGAAACAATCATGTATTCTCTCGTCTCTGCCCTGCCTTGATCCGTATCTCAGTATTTATAATAAATTGAAACTTTTGACGCTACTTCTTTTTAATCTACATTAATTTAAATATCGTAACCACTATCATCTAATCAACCTCCAACTGACTTATCCATAATAGCCCTTTGACATCGATTTAAGTTGGCCGCTGAATAGTCAAACGGTTGCGGTATTTAATTAAATTAGTAAGATTGGCTCTATATTCACTGCACCTGATCATAAGTCATGTTTTTGGGCAAAGGAATACACTCTACTTCTTTTTGTGATTCATTAGACGCACAATAAGGCATTGCTTCTACATATTCATAAACCCTATCATATACATGCTCGCCTTCAGACAATGGGGTTAAGTATAGGCTGCTCATATCGATAGTCACTGGGGTTTTGGTATCAAAATCTAATACAGGCAGAGGTATACCATCTACATTGAACAGTCGGCGTTAATATCCATCTCCTTCAATCATAATGTCAGCGAATTGATATATTCTCAGCAACTGTTCTTTATCTCGTCTACTATACATATCATCCGAGACAACCATAGGCGGTAAGTTAAACTGACCACTAGCATTGGAATTGGTTTGAAACTCATCTGTGAGATAAATGCTAACATTAGCAACAGGTTGTTGTGTATTTTTATCCAATAACTGGCCTGATAAAGCTGGTGTAACATAATACTCAGAAGTGCCAGGGGTTATACAGGCACTTAATAATAAAGGTAATATCGTTATTAAAGATAGGGCTTTATAATGCTTCATCGTTAACCCCGTCGGGTAGTGGCATACAGTTAACCTCTTTTTGCGATTCGTATGGTTGGCAAAATGACATTTTTTCAACAGTTTCATATGCAACGTCGTTGATGGTTAAACCTTTAGGAATCGGCTCCAAATATATCTTGCCCAAATGAACATGATACGGAACTTCATCAGTATATTTTACTTCTAAAAATTTAAGCATAGAATTTCCAATGTACTTTCTTCTATAGCTTTCTTCATAAAAAAGAAATTCACCTTCGCTCATTAATTGTAGCCCTAAACCATTATCAGATGACGTATAAGGAACTTTATAGGCTGGCAATTTAAAATATCCGTTATGATCCGTCGTTGTACTATCCTCACTTGTTTGAGAAATAGAGACGTTTTTAATCGGTTTATTAGTTTTCTTATCTAGCACTTGACCAGTGATAATCGGGGATGCGTAGTCGTAAATGATAGGTCCTGAAGAGCAACTTAAAAGGATAAATGTGAGGGATATGCCAATAGTCAAACCATACTGTATCTTAATTATATTCATAAACTTTTTACCAATTATAGAGTAAGCCAATACTTACTCTAATCCATTATTTTTTTATAAGTTTGCATTATATTATCCTCTCTATAAGTAAACTTTACGCCAGAACTTACATGGAAAAATTCTTGTAGATCGCTACCCTTCATAATAAATGAATATTTATTGTTCGTAGTTAATAAATCGTTAACATTCTCTCATGAGCATATTGGTTGTCCTCGATACTTTTAATCTTTAGGGAGCTCATTTTTCCAGATAGGTATGTATTTATCTTGTTCAAATCGATAAAAAACAAATATAACACCAGTAATCTCGTCTAATTCGTGGGGTTCAGAGTTAACTGTTGCTGTGGAGAGGTCTGGTTCAAAACATAGCTTATGATTGTTGTTAATAAATGCGTCAGTTTCAATTAGCTTATGTAGTTTATGTGAAGGATTTCGACTGAAACATGATGCAGATAAACATAGGCTGATGACTATTAAGCCACTTAAATACTTTTTAAATATAATGATTATCCTTAATAGGCTAGTTTTTATGTATTACTAGGATCATTTAAAAAGTCTGAGAGTGTTACTGAGTAACTACTCATGGAATGTCGATAAATCAAACAGTTTATACAGTCGAACAAATAAGATAAATACAACGATACTATCCAATTAAGTAAATTAATTTTAAAGTCGAATTAAAGTAGGTTAGTCTATACTGGTTAGTTCTAATAATTTTTACTTTATTCAGTTACTTATTTAGTCAATTCTTATTGTATGATTCCCTATAAATTTCACAAAATTCGAAGTTTAGTTCAGAAGATTTCACTCAACCATTCTTTAAGTTTTTGAAAACAGCTTTTTTGTTCTTCAAATGGTATGTCAGTACAATAGTTAGTGATTTCATCTGAGTTTGGTGTCACTCTTCCACGATCGCCTTCTACTATTTTGTAGCTATTATTATCCTTTATTAAACAAAATTCAGAAGAAAAATTAGTACCATTGATGACTTTATTTTTCACACCTAAAATCATAGTCACATAATAATGAGTATCAGGGAGGAGAGCGTTTTCATCTGTTAATGCTTTCATAGCCGATACAGGTAGGCAGGTTTGCGGACTATTAGGTATGTCTAAGTAAGTGTTATGAATAATAAAGAACATTTCAGAGCCTTTAGATACTGTCACATATATCAGCTTATTTTTGTCCTCTTCTACAGGTACTTCTCTATTATAATTAGCTAAATAAAAGCAAGGTTGATTGTCTTTAACCGTGATATCAATTTGTCCATAGTCATGTTTTGACAGAGCTTGAGATGCGACCGAAAACGCCATCATAGCTATAAGTAATAGTGACTTCTTAAATAGAATATTCATATTTTGATTACCTAGGCATTAATTCCGAACTATAGGGGTCAGCAAAAAAGCTACCTTACCCTCTCTAGTCCAGCGGTCGATTAGGACTCACCTCTTCATAAGTCATGTTTTTGGGTAAAGGAATGCAATCAACCTCCTTTTGTGATTCATCTGACACACAATAAGGCATTGTATCTACATATTCATACACCTTACCATAAACATGCTCCCCTTCTGCTAAAGGATTTAAATACACCTTGCCCATATCTATGCTAATAGGCTTCTTCAAATCATAAGTCTCTACGGGTAAAGCTATGCCATCGACATTAATCAACTTACGCTGGTAGCCTTCTTTTTCAATCATAATATTTGCGTTTTGGTAAATCATCATTTGATGATCTACATGTTGATTTTTGTATTTATATACGGCCATAGATGGCAATACAAAATTACCCACATTATCAGAATTAGTTTGATATGCATCGGTTAAGTAAACATTTGCGTTTACAATAGGCTGTTGAGTTTTGATATTTATAAGATGGCCCGAGAGAGTGGGTGTTACATAATATTCAGTAGAAGATACAGCTGTTGAGCAAGCAATTAATGGCAAAGTTATACCACACATAAATAGGACAAACCTAAAGATCTTCATTTGTAGCTCCATCTGGTAAGGGTATGCAGTTAACTTCAATTTGTAAATCATTAGGCATACAGAACGGAGTTTGCTCAACATATTCGTTGTAGTCATAACTATTTTCTACACCCACACCTTGTGGTAAGTGTTCTAAATAAATAAATCCTAAATGAATATACTCTGGCACTTCTGATGATCTTTTTACGCTTAGTCGTCCCAATCCATAATTATTATATGTTTTAGGAATAAAACCATCTTTATAAATATCGATAGCTGTTTCAGCAACACCTTCAACGTCTTGAAAACTATTACCTTCAATCTTAATAGGGGGTAAGCGAAAAACGCCATTGGTATCAGTCTTTGTGTGATCATTACTTGAGTAAACTATAGAAACATTACTAAGAGGTTGTTGAGTTTCTCTATCAAATATTTGCCCTGTAACAATAGGAGTTAAATAATGTACCGCTTCTGGTTTATGAGTACATGAAGTTATAATACCTACTATACTGATAAACAATATTAGAACTTTTACTTCTTTAAAAAAGCTCATGAAACAACCCCTTAATACGCTTTTAACGTAAGTCTAGAGACCCATAATAAACTACGCACATCTTCTTCACTAGCTACTGTCTTTTCAAAAACATCTGGTGGGTTAAATCTACTGTCATCGTATTGCATCAGATCGTATTCATTACCAGTGTACTTATAATTCCCATTCGCTGATTGGGTTAACAATGTTGAAGAACCCTTATGGGTTTTAGAATAGTCATGTCCAGCAGCTGCTAAAAGAATTTCATGTCCTAGTTCATGAGAAAAGGTTTTCATGAACCTTATGTTAGCGTCAAATTTTTTAATATATTTCCAACCATTATTAAACCTTATATTTCCAATGTTATAATAGACTATTCTTGATAAACACCAATTCCTAGATCTAGAGTTTGTATCATTGGTATTAAATTTAATGGATAGCTTTGGCATAGCGTTATTATTCTTAATATCACAAACAGTATAAAACTGATACTTAATCCCATTAATATCGACATCTAATTTTTTACTCTTAATAGTATTGTGATGGCGACTCCAGTACCGCTTTACACTCTTTCTAACTAATTCTCTAACTTCGTTATCGTCTAAATAACTATACATATCTTTTTCTAAAATATATGGCCCGCTTCCATGTGTAACCTTACTTGGTACACGTCCAACTAACCCTGTCCCGTCCCACTTAAGGTTTCCTATACTTACTCTTAAATTTGAATATACTTTTTTTAAATTTTTATCTATTTTAATATCTAACCAGTCTTTATCCATGTATCTAAATTCGACTTGTTTAGATTGACTAAATATAGCATTTGTACTTAAATCTGTAGCGTATACTCTAAACTTTACCCCTTCTAACATAAGTTTACTATCGTAGATATTATTAATAAAACCATCCCATTCTAACGTTACTATATCACCTTCCTTGTATTTACCAGCTTTAAAAGCTAAAGGGTGAGAAACACCTTGAATATCTAAATTAAAATCTTTAAAACCTCCATTTTTTACCTTGATTTTTATAAATATTTTGTCATAGACTTTAGGAGGATTAGTTCTAGCGGCATGACCTACTAATGGTCTAAATCCAGGAGGCTTAGCGTCTAAAGGAACAAATCTATCATAATTCAAATAAACTTTCTCGATAGTAAAATAACTATCACTATCACTTCCTTGGTCCACATCCCCATATGTTGCTACATATTGTTCCGCAGGCTCAATCCCACCAACATCAAAATCAGAGAACGCAAAAGACTGCTGATTAGCAATCAATTTTGATCCACAGCTGGTAACATCGCCAGCACGAGCTATCGGTTGACCGTCTACAATAAAGGTAGGATCACCTGTCACAATAGTGACAACTTTTTTACACTTTTTACAAATGACTTTATCACCTTTGCGAGAGATAGGTATGCCATTATGAGTAGAATGAGGAGAACCTGAAATAACGGTTCCTCCATGTGTTGTCTTCGCACCAACAGTGATGTAAGCAGCCATAGTACTATCCTGATGTTATGTGAGAGCGGATATCATAGAGTTTTATTATGGTAAAAATATCGAAATATGCGCTTGTTCTTTATTGTCTTGAATAATTTGACTGTATCCTGCCAGCTGATCCTGCGTTTGAGATTGAAGATAGTAGGATATGAAGCCAAACAAGGTAATCAGTAGTAAAATCACAGCCAAAATAATGACCCAAAGGGGGGTTTCACTAGAGAGTGTGTGCTTTATTTGATCAGGAATTGCCCAAAATGGAGAAAATTCATTTTTATTACCGCGGAGATGCTCAATCTCGTCACCCAATCTCGATATAAGATAACGAATTTTTTCTGGTGCTTCTAGTCGATATCTACCTTGAAAGCCCAACAACATAGCATAATGATAAACTTCTAATGCGGGCAGATGTTTATCACCTTGCTCACGTAGCCTATCCAATCGTTCAAAAAACTCATCTCCAGCTATTTGAGAACCAAATAGATCTAGCTGTAGAGGGTTCATCTCCCAAGCATCTTTTAAGCTTTGAAACTCTGGTTCCTGAGAGGTCATAATGGTTTCATCTACCAATGCACAGTACGCATATTTGGCTTCATGAATATCTTCTGATGCAAAACCTTTTTTTCGGGCTTTGTTTTCAAACTTATCCAAAAAATCATATATTTTTGTTCTAAAGCTCTGTGGCTGGGTACTATAATAATGATTACGCAGTAGAAAAACCAAATAAAAACCATCATACATGACATCAACAAGCGATTGCCGCTTGATACGTCTTTCAAACCCATCAACTGGGACTTTAGAGGCCACTTCTCCAGAATCTAATAAAGACGGCGCAGTGTTTAGGGGTTTATTAGTAGGCATGTTTTTCTCTAAACGATAAATGAATTAAGTTTTAAGTAATAATCTTTTAATTTTTTAATCTATTGAACAACCGCCATTAATTCAAGCTTTAAATCATCAAAACCATTAGGCACGTAAATACAAATGGATTCGGCTTTAATCATCTCATTGTATATCTCGCCAACAGGTTCGATTGAAAAATAGCTAAAGCCAGGTCGAACAGGAATAGCACTAGGCACTTGGGTGATATGTGAAATCGGGGTTCCAGGTAATGCAGATAGCACTCGTTTCTCAACCCCATCTGGTGTCGCAATTTTGAATCGACGCGGCACAATATCGATAAGCTTGTGCATTGGCAATGAACAGCTCACTGATAAATATAATTGAGAATTACGTGTAATTTTATCGCCACTTAGCTCTCCAATATAATATGAAGGCTTAGATTGATGCAGTGGTATAGATATGAAATTACTCGCAATAACGGTATTGAGTAGCTCTCTAATAATTCTGAAAATGGCATTGAAAGAATCATGAGTTTGGTTGTGATTGTAACTGGGTAATTCACCAACTTTGTATAATGAGCTAAAAGTTGCTAATTGACTGGCCACATTCAGCAGGGATTCATATAACCGCTCAGGATGAAGCTTAGGATTATGATAAAGATGACTGAGCTGAGCATAGGCTGAATTTAAAGCATGAAGTAACCAAAATGAAGCGATATCGGAGGATCTAAACTCTAATAAATCATTATTAGTCTGACGATGATGATCATATAACGATGATGATTTAGTATTTATCATTGTCATTAGGCGACTCACTTGATTTAATAAAGAAGTATTGCTTTCTATATGCACACTACTAACCAAATAATCTTCCACAAGATGATAGGTTCCTTGAGGAGTTCGTTCTAACTTAGCAATTAATATTGAGAGTGCATCGTTATTCTTTGGAGATGGCGTATGATTCAATACTATACTAGGCGATAGCCTCAATATATCTACTGTGGACTCTGTAGCATCCGTATACAGATCTTGTGCTAGCTGCACGTCTTTTGTATAGCGCGTAGGATTTTCACTTGAATTGACCTGGATATTACTACCGTTTAACTGTAGAACCTCCAGATTCAAAAAAACATACACTTCATCACCAAGGTCATTATTTAAATCATTCAGGCCAACAGATTTCGGTAATCTATCAGTATATGGCGCTTGATAGAGAGTACCATCAGGAAAAACACAAGAGATTGTCTCAAAACTAACCACATTACTCTCTAACAAAGACTTATCGAGCTTTGATTCAATAATACCGTAAGCATAAGGGTGCAAAACTTTCATGCTCATACTACGCTGATGATTATGATAAATATCTTGCATTTGAAAATGCTGAGGTCTTAAAAAAAGGCCTTCACCCCATAGAATTTGTTGTTTGCTCAAGTTTTTTCTCCTATCGACAGCTTACAAGGGGTTGCTGGTAGTATTTTAATTTGGTGGAAAATTCAGAATCTAATGATAAATCTATACCACTACTAATATTGGCATCACACGCACCGATATTTATTGACAATGGCTCATCAAAATTAATATGACTTAACGGAATTAAAAACTGTGACCGCTTCTTGGTGTATCTTAAATCTATATTAATAGCGATAAAATGAATGTCATCCGATAAGTTTATGTTGAAATCTGAACTCCGACCAGGTATTAGGCTGACTTCTTTTATAGCCATGTCTCGTACTTCAGCGAACTGAGAGTCATCCTCAAGAGTAGCAACATAGATAGTACTGGCTGTCGCTTGATTCGAGCGACCTGCATTTAAACTTGAGTTAGGATTAATTTTTATATTTATTTTAGATCGCTTTAACTGCTCTTTTAATTTTTGTTGCTCTTTTAATACGTCTTCAATTAACGCTTGCTGGGACTCCAAATCAGATTTTAATTTAGTAATCTCTTCTTGACTACTATCTTTGTTGCTTATCAAGGAATCAATGGGGTCTGAAACATTACTAGACTCCTCAACTCCATTTCCAAAACACCCTACCAGTAGAGTAGCAAAAAATAAAATACTCATTTTCTTCATTACGATAGCTACCTTACATTATAATTTTAAAAAATATTAAACGAAACTACTGAATATAATTGACATCTTACATTATTGATTCGTCAAAATCTTTGCCATTTCTGGACGACCTAAAACGCCTTTTTTTCTAAGTTCAACATGGCCAAGATCTTTCATCCTCCAATCCCCTCCCCACACAAGACCCACAGATTTTGCAACTTTGCCATATAATTTATAGCCTCTCATCGCCCATGGATCGCGTTCTGATATTACAATTTTACCATTACGTATAAAGGCGCTATCAGCTGCCAAGCCAAATTGATGATAACTCCGATAGGAGCCGGCTTTAGTTACGTGTGAACCTTTTGCCAACAAGCGTGCCTGGCGCTGGGGGCTACGATACCCTTCCAATAGAACCATGTCATATCCATATTCATCATGCATTATTTTATAAACCATTAATAATCGCTGTACGAATTCTGAATTCATTTTATCCCAGTTACGATCCGCATTTTTGATATTAATATAACCATTATTTAAGTGCGTACTAAGCATATCTGATGAATAACCCCCTTCAAGATCTTTAATATCAAGCACAGGGGATACATCATTAGGACTTGGAAATGACAGTTCTGCATTATTTGATTTTAAATCTTCCCAGACATCATCATCAGCCTTTGATGCGCTATAACTGGCTATTTCGGCATCAAGTTCATCAAACAACTCTTCAGGAGGGGCTGGTGGTGGTTCAAGTCGTTCACCCATCAGTAATTCATTGATTTGCGAACTATACATATTCTGTTCAACCTGAGTATCGTGATAAACCTCTAATGCAGAATAGTTTAATAGCCAGTAACATAAACCTATAGTCACCACGATTAAGCCACACGATGTGATGGTTATATAATATTTTTTTAACCGGAATACTGGATTAACATTCAATTCTTTTTGTTTAGACTTATTAATTCGTAACTTGCTTTTTTTATTTAAATGCTTAAGTAAATGGATATTTTTTAAGTTCTTCAATTTTTGCAGTTTTAAAAATAAAGCTGAAAAAAGCTTTGGCTCAAACAGTAAAGTGATGCAAAGTATTGCAATAAGAGTTATGATAATAATGATAAGATAGAGCATAAAGTATGTTTAGTAAAATCTTATATCGTTGGGTATCTAAAAATAAATACATATCTTTAAATTAAATTTAGTAACTATACATACTATTAATTATAATTTCAAAGTGAAGTACAGCCTGTGAAAAAAAGTAAAATCCTTCTCTACATGCGTTATAGTCTAACTCTTTTTCTAATAGTTTATCTTATTATTATATGGATGTATTTTAAGGATAACGCATCGACCGTTGCATCAACCCATTTAGTGAATGGATTTGTTGTTATTCCTTTGTTTGTACTATCCCTAATTTTGATAACTCATTGGTATTATAAAAAACATATTAACAAAGAGGATGAAAGCAAAGATACAGCGACTGCTTTTACAACTGTTGCTGAGGATATACCTATGAGCCATGAGGTTTTCTTACGCAGCTATGTATGCATCCCTGAGGGACAGCATTTCAATAAGATTATAGAAAACTCTAGTGATTTAACTGTCCTTAGTCCTAAATATGTTGATGAAAATAATTTACCAATTCTAATTAAGCCTTTAAAAGATATTGAAAATTACTCGGAAGAATTATATTCTCATGATACTAATATTGATAGTATCACTCAGCGAATTTGTGACTTAATAGACTATATATTAATCCAAAATGATACGACTTTTAGCCAAGTAGCCAATTATTTCAATTTAATAACGACAGCTCGTTTAGAAGATAATAATCAAAACTTAGCGGTCAGTATGCATCCTGAATGGCAACAACCCTTATTTGCGGAAATCGAGAATAATACAGAAGCTCCTTCTAATCCTGAACGACCCATAAATCAATTAAGTACTATATCAATTTATTTGTTTATTCCTGACCTATCAAACAAACCTTATATTAAAGACTATTTAACACAAAAACTTATTGATTATGGCATTCCAAAAGATACTATTGATGTTCAAAGCCCTCTAATAAGCAACCATGACAATACAGTATCTATCACTGAGATTATGAAGACTAAAGCGCTTCATATCTCGCAAGATACTAACCCTCAGTTAAGTATAATCATTGGAGCTGATTCACAAATAAATGATGAATGGCTAGAGGAGTTTTATTTTACTAGTACATCGACCACTATTATCCCTGAAGAAGCAGGAACAATGCTTTTAATATGGAATGCTGCTACTAATACACTTTTAGATATAGACAACAGTGTTGTTGCCTCCTTAACTAGTATTAGCCATAAATCTGATACCGTTAACTATAAAACCAGTATACGTAAGATATCAGCGTTTATTGAAAATAAATTAATTATTAAAAATAAGAACTCTGACGAGGGTGCAGTAGTTGTTGAAGATGACCACCAGTCTAAAAAAGGCTTTCATTTAGATTCTTTGACACTAACAGCTTTATCAGATCTATCACCATTAAATGAATCTGACAAGTTAGTCGTGCTTATGCACCTTTTAGATAAATTAAAAGATAAAGGAGCTCTAGTAAATGAGCATCACTTAGGGCATTATGTTTCAATGAATAAATGGATGCAAATATTAATAAGCTTGTCATTGTTTGCTGACATTGATATAAATGACAATAATGAATTCAATAAAAATTTACTTATTATTGATGATAAAGTTAATACTTTATTGTGCATAACGACAACAGCGGATGATGTTTGAAACTCAATATAGAAAAAGACAATCACTTGTTAAATAAATCAACTTAAATTAAATCTTTAAAGTCTTTAGCTTAAATCAGGTAGCACGCATGTTTTCAAGATTTTTTTATCATCTTTATAACCCTAGAGTCCTAATAATAATTGCTATCATCGTCGCATTAGTTTTTTTATACGACTATGTACCTATTAATACTTTCATCGCGATTGTTGCCACTTTAATAGTACTGACTATCATCAGTATCTTAACCTTTTTCTATTTGAAAAAACGTAAGCAAGCTACGACAGAGCTTGCTAACCTTGTTGAAGATAGCAACCCTGATCTCGATAGTAATGATAGCGAAAAATCTGACGATAACACTCAAGAAGTTCAAGTACTCCGTCAACAGATACAAGAAGCTATTAAGACAATTCGAAAATCAAAACTTGGAGATGAAACAGGTCGCGCTGCTTTATATGAGCTACCTTGGTATATGGTAATTGGCAACCCCGCTGCTGGCAAAAGCTCTGCTGTTTTACATTCAGGATTAAAATTTCCTTTTATGGAAAAAAACAATCAACTCTCTGTTAAAGGTGTTGGTGGTACAAGGAATTGCGATTGGTTTTTTTCAACTGAAGGAATACTTCTCGATACTGCTGGTCGTTATTCTGCATACGATGATGATCGCTCTGAATGGCTGTCTTTTTTGAGTCTATTGAAAAAAAATCGTCCAAAAGCCCCAATTAACGGTATTATTATTGCCGTCAGTATTGCTGAGCTGACTAAAAATGATCCAAGCTATGCGTTAGATTTAGCGAAAAACTTACGCAGTCGTGTACAAGATCTAACAGAACAACTAGAAGTGCATGCCCCTGTCTATGTCATTTTTACTAAAATGGATCTTATCTCAGGATTTAGAGATTTTTTTAGTGACTACGAAAAAAATGAACGAGAGCAGGCCTGGGGGGCGACCATTCCTTATCCTGAAAACCCTGAAGATGTTAATATTGACGATATTTTTGAAGAACACTTTAATATCTTAGTCAATGGGTTAAAAGACTTAAGTACTACAAAACTGTCTTTACGACATCAGCGTGCTGTATCGCCAAGTTTGATGACTTTTCCGATGGAGTTTCAATCTTTAAGACCTGCTATCAGGACCTTAATGCATTCTTTATTTGAAGACAATCCTTTTCAGTTTAAACCTATTTTACGTGGCTTCTACTTTACTAGTGCGCTTCAAGAAGGACAAGTTAACAGTCAAATGACTGAACTTATGATACAAAAGTATGCTTTGAAATTACCGACTGTACCCATTAGTAGCAACGAAATAGAAAGTGATAAGTCCTATTTTCTAAATGATTTGTTTTCAAAAGTTATTCTTAAAGACAAACATCTTGTCAAACAGCGTAAAAATCGTAATCAACGCAACTATAGAGCGATAGCCGCCCTAGCATCCATTGCTCTTTTATGTGTTGCTGCTGGTTTGTGGACATGGTCTTATAGCAATAATAGGCAGTTGGTTGAACGTGTTGAGTCTGACTTACTACAAGTTGCATCTATTCAAGCAGAGTCTAGTGGTGATCTTCAAAGTCAACTACAGTCATTGATGATTTTGCAAAAACGTATTCAGCAACTTGAAAAGTATGATGAAGACCGTCCGCTGTCTTTAAGCTTTGGTTTGTACCAAGGTGACAAGCTTAAACAAAAACTGTTTGCAGAATATTTTAATGGTATCAACATCATCTTAATAAAACCTACACAACATAATATTGAACAATTTTTAGCAGAAGTAAATGCTAATACTCAAAATTTAAAACCCGCAACGCTTGAATCAGCAAATGCAGAGTCAGCAGATAGTGTATCCACGTATAAACGCGCAGATCCAACCAATATTGAAGATGCTTACAATGCTCTTAAAGCATATCTGATGCTTAGTGATCATACTCATTTGGAAACCAGTCACCTTAGTGACCAAATGACACGCTTTTGGCGAATATGGTTAGAGGCTAATCGTGGATCAATGCCAAAAAGTAAGATGATTAGAGACGCCGAACAAATACTAAGTTTTTCATTAGCTCATATTACACATCCTGAATTCCCATTAACTCAAAATGACCTAGGTCTAGTCGATCAAACTCGTGCGAATATTACTGAAGTTAGTAAAGGGGTACCCGCGCGAGATCGTGTTTATTCTGAAATTAAAATGAGAGCTTCAGCGCGCTTCCCAAGTGTCACCATTGCTCAAATTCTACCCGATACTAATAGTGAGGCGCTACTAGGTGGCTATGCAATCTCAGGAACCTTTACTAAGCAAGCTTGGGAATCATTTGTCAGTGATGAAATTGATAAAGCAGCCACCTCAAAAATTGTTGCTAATGATTGGGTATTGGGTACTAGCGCACAAAATGACCTCACTTTAACTGGTAGTCCAGAACAAATACGTCAATATCTAGTGAGCCGTTATAAGCAAGAGTATATTAATGAATGGAAAAAATTCTTGTTGCAAACCCATGTTCGTGAAAGTACCAGCTTTGATGATCACGCTACATTAATGAATCAGCTATCCAATATAGACAACTCCCCCATTAAAGTTTTGTTTGAGACTGTTGATCGTCAAACTCAGTGGGACAATACAGCAGCCGCGTCTAACGATACTGGAGCCAAAGCTCGTCGTGGGTTTATAGAATGGTTCAAACAAACCATACTTCGTCAAAGTCCTGCTGAACTACGTCAAGCTGAAGCTTTAGCTAATAAGAATAAGTCTGAACCTGACGCCCCTAAGTCAGCTAACGTTGGCGTTATTGCTCAAGAATTTGCTTCAATTCACGCGTTAGTTACTCCTAGAGAAGATAATCAAAACCTATCCTTGTTAGACAGTTACTTAAGTAGCCTAGGTGACATTACCACTCGTTTTAATAATATTTCTCGTAGTGGTGATATAGGACCTGATGCCCTATTATTCACATCCCAAACACTTAGCCCTGAAGGCTCAGAGCTTTCAAAATCTTTGCAAATATTAGATGAGCAAATTTTGAGTCAAGCAAATACTGAAATGAAACAAGTTATTAGACCTATATTAAGTAAACCTTTAACGGCTTCATTTAATATGCTCCTTGAACCCACCAAAACTGAAATAAATAAAGTGTGGCAAGCTCAGGTTTATAAGCCTTTTGTCGATAACTTGCAAAGTAAATACCCCTTTACTGCCAATGCGAATATTCAAGCAACACCAGCAGAAATTGGTCAGTTCTTTGGCAACGATGGGTATGTTGCAAAGTTTGTTAACGAGACGCTTACCCCCTTTATTATTCGTCGCGGCGATCAGATTTCAAGTAAAATCTGGAATGGTTCGGGTTTAGGTCTTAATCCTAAATTTGTCGCTGACTTTGGACGCTACTATATGAACTACACTGGAAATAGTAGCTCTAATAATGGCTCAAGTGCAGATACTTCGAATAATCGAACCACTTTTCAGATCATGCCACTGCCTGTGAGCGGGTTAACTGAGTACACTATCGTTATTGATGGTCAGCAGTTACGTTACCGTATGGGATCTCAAGCATGGACAACATTTGTCTGGCCTAATCCCTCAAGCCAACCTGGGGCGAGTATTAGAGCAAAAGATTATGATGGTAAAGATTTTGTTGTCTTTGAAGAGGCAGGCAACTTCGGTGTAGAAAAGCTTATTAATCAAGCGAGACGTACCGAAGTTGATGACTCAATTTTTGAAATGTCTTGGACGGGTGACGGTATTACAGTCCCAGTTCGATTCAGAATAATTAGTAGTAGTAATTCATCTTCTGCTACTGGTGGGTCAAGTAACCCTTTCACAGGAATGAAGCTCCCTGAAGACGTCATTGGTAAGGGTGTTACACGTTCTGCTAAACCTACAACTGAGACTACTCAAATCAATCAAGATGGTACGAATCAACCGAATGATCAAGCAGGAACTAATAGTAATGCTACATTGCTAGGTGGTCAGTCACATTCCAATACGGGTCAAGCCTCCCCTGAGAATGATGAAGTTGCCAATGGTGCTGGCTCATCTGCTCCAGTGAATAGGAGTCGTCAGTCTAATGACAGCGCAGCTTCATCAAGTACGCAGGAGTAACCGTTTTGAACACTGAACTATCACCTCTTGTATACTTTGGGAAGCTACCTTCGCGCGGCGACTTTGTACGCTCACGCCATAATTCGATTGAAATTGATTTTATCGATAACTGGATAAGTGGGGCACTTGAACACCCTGAAAAAGCCTCACCTTCTCCACCCCTAATTTTTTTTAGTCACGTCAATACATTGAATAAAGAGGTTGTAACTGGCGTTATACTTGATAGTAATGACAATAATGATCGAATTTATCCTATCATTGGTATGCAAGTTCAGTATATTGAGAAAATTAAAAACTGGACTAAGTATTTACCTGTTAAGTCATTCTCATTATGGCAAATTATTGAGACGGCATTGTCGCAAGCTAAGCAAGCGACATCTGATTATGATGCGATTGAGCGATTAAATAATACTCGTCTAGCGATTGATGATAATGCCGTAACGTATTATTACGACTTTATAAACTCTACAACTCTGAATGATATAGCTACTAACATGGTTGTTAATAAAGTACAACTTATTGAACAAATTATCGCTACTGGGCTGTTGTTTTTACCTACCCTTAGTAAAGGCTTTATCGGGTTAAACAAAACCTTATGTTGGTCTTTAGGTACAAACAAAAATATAGCCATTAGCATGGCGACGTTTTGGCATGATTTAATCCACGGATTTTATACGCCTCATGACATAAAAGTAAATACTTATTTTTTTCATTCTTCTGAAAATTATCTACTAACCCTTAGCTTTAATGATCCACAAACTCACGTACTGGCACAATTGTCTCTTGGTACTAATAATACGTTAGATAACTGGTTAATTATGGATAACAGCGATTGGATTCAAAGCTACGTGGAAGAAGATATCGGCCTAAGTCGTTTTTATGAGCTATTATCACAAGATCAATTATATCTATATGATATTCGGCAACTGTTTAAACAAGTTTTTTTAGCACAATAGTTAAAACTTATGAATATTATGTATAATATTAAAAAACAAAGGTTAACTATGTTTATCAATCAACAGCGAAGTTTAATGCTTACAAATAAAAAACGCTCAGTAAAGAGCTCTATCACGTCAACCAAATCAATGGTTACTTTAACAGCTTTATTAAGCCTTACAGTTGGCTCCTTATTCTATACCGCTCAAGCCGCATCTACAGACGCTCAAGCTACTACGATAGATAGTAATACCCCTGTCGTCATAAAAGGTGTTGTGCCAAGTGTGTCTGATAAGGCTGAACTTTTAGAAAAACTAAAAGCTCAATATCCCAATCGTATCGTTCGTGATGAAATAGAGGTGCGATCTAATATCAGTATACCAACAAATTGGCAAGAGATTTCTACTGCTATCATTGATAGTGATATCACCAACATCCGCCAAGGACGCATAGACATTAACGGCACAAGCATTGGTCTTTATGGCAAAGTTGACAGTCTTGAACAAAAGAATGCTATACAAAATAGAATTCATAGCCGGCTTACTGATCTTTACCAACTTGATAACCAACTGGTTGTCACCCAAGGTGAACAAAAGCTCATAGACGACACCCTAGGCAACCGCATTGTCGAATTTGAATCAGGGAGCGCCAACCTAACCCCTCGAGGACTTGGGATACTAGATGATATGGCAACCGTTATCAAAGACGTTGGTGATAAGCCCATCACCATCACAGGCCACACAGACAACACAGGCGATGCTAACGCCAACCTATTACTATCAAACCAGCGGGCAGAAGCCGTCAAACAATACCTTATCGGACGTGGTATTGACGCCTCTCGACTAACCACCGTAGGTAAAGGAGACACCGACCCCATTGCCAGTAACGACACCCAAGAAGGTAAAACCCGTAATCGGCGTATCGAATTTACCCTAGGTGAATAACAAGGACTGTATTCATGCCAACCCTACATAACACAGCCCTACCCATGCACCTTGACAGGCTTTACGCCTCCGAAGGTAGCACTCAAGCCGCTTATGCCAGCCAACACTTAGACGTCACCGAACATACCCAGTGGCTAGACGCCCTACTCAATAGCAGCAATGAGCAAGCTCTCATCGACCTGCTAAACCCAAACAGTCGCTCACAGCATGCCCAGCACAGTATAGACACCTATGTCATCAACACCTATATTCATGAGCGCCATCAGCCCCCCTTTAGCTCACAAGCGCACCTTATTGGCTCCCCCTTGACCTTAAGCTTTGACACCCCAAGTGGTACCGCCTATCGCCACCTGTATATCACCGCCATACGTCAAATAGATCATGAAGGCAGCTATGGCTACTACCGCCTTATCGCCCA